>NZ_OZ245882.1:3195776-3515354 GCF_965229465.1 Cellulomonas sp.
GGTGCGCGCCGGCATGGGTCGATGGGGCGACGGAGGTGGACCGTGGACTACATCGAGCGACTGCGTCGACTGGCACTCAACGACAGGCACCTCGAGGACGACGACCCCCTGGAGGCGCAGCCGCAGGAGCTCGACGTCCGGACGCTGGCGCTCGCCCGGATCGCCGCCCTCGTCGCCATCGGGGGCGCGCAGCCCAGCTACGGGGCCGAGGCGGACGCCGCGGTGGGCGCCGGTGCGACCGCGGGCGAGATCGTCGACGTGGTGGCGGGGATCATCCCGATCGTCGGGCTGCCCTGCGTCGTCGCGGCAGCACCCAAGCTCGCGCTCGCCCTGGGGTTCGACGTGATCGAGCCCTCGGACGGTGCGGGGGACTGAGAGCGTGACGGCCCGCTGCGGTGCGCTACGCCCCGAGCAGGCCGATCGCGGTCGCCTGCCGGACGGCCCGCTGCGGTGCGCTACGCCCCGAGCAGGCCGATCGCGGTCGCCTGCCGGACGGCTTCGCTCCTGTGCGCTACGCCCCGAGCAGGCCGATCGCGGTCGCCTGCCGGACCGCTTCGCTCCGTGACGAGACCCCGAGCTTGCGGTAGATCGAGCCGATCTCGGAGCTCGCCGTGTTCCGGGAGACGAAGAGCCGGTCGCCGATCTCGCGGATGGTCAGGTGCGTCTGCAGGTACGGCAGGAGCCGCAGCTCGGCCGGGGTGAGCGGCGAGACGCCCGGCGCGCGCGACGGGGCCGACGACGCGAGCGCCCCCCGCAGGGCGCCCACCTCGTCGACGAGCGCGCCGAGATCGGGTCGCCGGAGCAGCACGTCGTCGATCTCGTGCAGCAGGTGCTGCGCGGCCGGCTGGTCGCCCAGTCCCCAGCACACCCTGGCCAGCTCGAGGCGGGTGCGGACCGCGATGAAGGGGAGCACGTAGGTGCACACGGGCCGGGCGCGCATCGCCCGGGTCAGCTGCCGTTGCGCCTCCTCGGTGTCGCCGAGGTGCAGTGCCAGCCGGGCGGCGGCGGCCAGCGCCAGGACGCACGTGGCGTAGTCCTGCATGCGATGGGTCTCGAGCACCCCCAGCCCCGGAGCCAGCAGGGTCGCCGCCTCGGTCCACCGGCCGTGGTCCATCTCCAGCAGGGCGAGCTCGGCGGCCGCGAGCACGAGCGTGTCGGCGTTGACGCTCCCGGTCGGGGACTCGATCGCCGACGCGAACAACGACCGGGCGCGGTCCACGTCCCCGGCGAGCAGCGCTGCCTCGCCGGCCATGGCCTGGGCGTTGTCGCGCCACACGCTCCACTCGGGCTCGAGCCGGAGGGCGAGCTCGGCGTCCACCTGCATCTGCTCCGGTCCGTGCGCGCACATCAGCGCGCGGAGCATGGCCCGCCCGGAGTCGAACGAGGCGCTGCCGTCGGGGGGCACGTGCGGGAACGACGCGGCGTCGACGACGGCGGCCCAGCGCTGCGCCTGCTGCGTCTGCCCCGTGAACGCCGCCACGTAGCCGGCCATGAGCGCCAGCGGCGGATAGGCCTCGGCCGCGGGGGCGCCCAGCTCGTCGATCCACCGTTGCACCGTGGCGATCTGCCCGGACTGGTACGTGGGGTTGGCCAGGGTGGCCACCAGGACCGCGGTCCTGTCCCGCTCGTCGGTCGACAGCAGGTGCTCGACCGCGAGCCCGGGGGAGTCGTGGGCCTCGTACCAGTCCGCGGCGCGCAGCTGGAGCTTGCGCACCCCGTCCGGCTCGCACCGCTGGAGCTCGGCGAGCAGGAACTCGCGGAACAGCGCGTGGTACCGGAACCACTCGCGTCGGCGGTCGAGCGGGACGAGGAACACGTTCGTCGCCTCGAGCTGGCGCAGCTGCTCGTCGGCGCCGGGTTCGTCGAGCACGGCGTCGCACAGGGGCGCGCTGAGGTGCTCGAGCACCGCCGTGTGGAGCAGGAACTGCCGGGTGTCCGCCGACAGCCGCCCGAGGGCCTCCCGCTGGAGGTAGTCGGCCACGTACCGGTCGTCACCGGTGATCGCGACGGCGTCGCCACCCCCGTCCCGGGCGATGAGCGACGCGAGGTAGACGCCGACGGGCCAGCCCTCGGTGCGCGCGGTGACCGCGGTCGCCGCCTCGGGGGAGAGGTCCACGTCGGAGGCGGCGAACACCGTCCGCGTGCCCGCCGCGTCCAGCGCCAGGTCGCGCGGGCCGATCTCGGACGTGTCGCCGAGGGCGCGCAGCCGCGGGATGTGCGGCTGCTCGTCGCGGCTCGCCGCCACCAGCTGGGACCCGCGCGGGACGCCGGCGATGACCACGCCCAACGCGTCGTGGCACGCGGCGGACCGGATCTCGTGGAGGTCGTCCAGCATGAGCACGAACGGGAGCGGGCTCGACCGCAGGGCGGAGGCGAGTCGAGGCGCCGAGCGGCTCAGCACGGCGGCCCTGGGGCCACCCATCTCGTCCACGACAGCCGCGTCCACCAGGCCCAGCCGCACGCACGCCGAGGCCAGCACGGTCAGCAGGCGGGCCGGGTCGTCGTCGAACCGGTCGAGGGAGACCCACGCGACCGGGCGGTCCTCGAGCCGCAGCCACTCCGTCAGCAGGGTCGTCTTGCCGTACCCGGCCGGGGCGGTGATGCCGACGACCCGCTTCCCGCGCGCCCGGGCCGACCCGACGAGCGCTGCACGACTCACCGTGCCGGCTCTGTGCACCGGTACGGCCAGCTTGGCGTCCAGCAGCACCGCGCCCAGCGCGTTCCCCCTGTGGACGCCCGAGAGCTCAGGCCTCACCCGGCCAGACTAGGGCCAACCGTGCCTGCGTGGACAAGGCCGGGCAGATCGCCGCGGGAGCGAGGTCAGCGGGAGTGGACCATGTCGCCGACGGCGAGGCGGCGCAGGACCTCGATGACGACCGCGGCCGAACGGTCGGCGGCGTCGTCCACGTGCGTGAGGAAGTCGGCACCCGCCACGGGCCCGCACAGGTCGGAGATGCCGCGGACGGACAGGAACGGCACGCCGTACAGGTGGGCGGTGTGCGCCAGCGCGGCGGACTCCATGTCCGTGGCCATGGCCGACGGGAACGCCGCGCGCATCCGGTCGATGCGGCTGGCGTCGATGAACGCGTCTCCGGACAGGATCGTGCCGGTCAGGATGCGCAGGTCGACGCTCGCGGTGGCCGCGGCGTCGTGCAGGATCTGCTCCGCCTCGTAGACCTCGGGCATGCCCGGCACCTGGCCCAGCTCGTACCCGAACGCCCGCGCGTCCGCGCCGGAGTAGAGGTACTCGGAGCCGACGACGACGTCGCCGACGCGGACGTCCAGCCCGACCCCGCCCGCGCTCCCGGCACTGATGACCGCGCGAGGGTGCGTGCCCTGGATGGCGACGGCCGCGGCCGTGGCGGAGTTGACCAGGCCGATGCCGCACTGGACCAGCAGCACCTGCCGGCCGCTGATCGTGAGCAGCCGGTGCTCGGCGTGCCCCATCTGCGTCGGGTCGCCGACGACGTCGGCCCGGTGCACGAACGCGGCGGCCTCGTCGGCCATCGCGGTGACGATGACGGCGTCGACGGCGATCATGCGGTGACCGTGCTCCACTCCTCGCGCGCGCCCAGGAACGTGCGCGCCGCGTCCTGCGCCCCCGCCAGCGTGTGGTTGGCGCCCCAGCCGCACTGCACCTCATTGGCGGCAGGCACCTCGGTGGCCGTCGTGATGTCCGTGAGCGTGTCCTGCACCAGGGTGAGCACGTCGTCGTACGCCCACTCGCCCTGGAGGATCAGGTAGAACCCGGTCTGGCAGCCCATCGGGGAGAAGTCGACCACCCGGTCCGAGTGGTTGCGCGAGTGCTCCGCGAACAGGTGCTCGAGGGAGTGCACGGTCGGCATCTCGAGGTGCGCGACGTTCGGCTGCGTGAAGCGGACGTCGTACTTCTGGATCACGTCGCCGGCGGGCAGGTGCTTGGTGTCGGCCAGGCGCACGTACGGCGCGACGACGGTCCGGTGGTCGAGGTTGAACGACTCGACGTTCATGCGGGGCTGGTTCACGGCACAGGTCCTTCGCGATCGGAGGCGTCCATTGTCCCCCGACCGGACCGTGCCACCGAACCGGTCCTCGTACGATCGGCCGGTGCCCACCCCCGAGTACGTCCTGGCCCTGCGCTCCGCCGTCGGGCACCACCTGCTGTGGCTCCCGGGCGTGACGGCGGTGGTGCTGCGTGGCGACGAGGTGCTCCTGGTGAAGCGCTCGGACAACGGCGCGTGGACGCCGGTCACGGGCATCATCGACCCCGGCGAGGAGCCGGCGGTGGCGGGCGCGCGCGAGGTGCTGGAGGAAGCGTCGGTCGTCGCCGTGCCGGAGCGGTTGGCGTCGGTGCACGCGCTGCCGCCGATGACGTACGAGAACGGCGACCGCGCGCAGTACCTCGACCTCACGTTCCGCTTCCGGTACGTCTCGGGCGAGCCCTTCCCCGACGACGGCGAGAACACGGAGGCGGCCTGGTTCCCGCTCGACGCCCTGCCACCGATGTCGCCCGAGATGCACCGCCGGATCGCCAGCGCCCTGACCCTCGACGGGCCGGCGGCGTTCGAGGGCTGACTATCCCGCGGTAGTCATCGACTGCGTGCCCAGCACGCGCAGGAGCGCGAGGGCGTCGGAGTCCGGGGTGCCGGGCTCCGCGGAGTAGACGATGACCGTCTGGTCGCTGGACGGCACGTGCAGCGAGTCGCAGTCGAGCGTGATCCGGCCGAGGCTCGGGTGGTCGATCGCCTTGCGGTCGAACGGCCACGAGGTGGAGGACCCGCCGGCCCGCCACAGCTCGTCGAACCGCTCGCTGCGGCGCCGCAGCTCCGAGACCAGCTCTTGGACGGCAGGGTCCCGCGGGTAGCGCGCGGTGGTCGCGCGCAGGGTGGCGACGGCCTGGGCGTCCGTGGCGCGGCGCTCGTCGTCGTCCATGGCCACCGTGCTGCGGCGCGGGTCGGGTGTGCCGAGGAACCGCTGCCAGATGATGTTGCGCTCGCGACGCGGGATCAGCGACCAGTCGCCGAGCAGCGCGGACGCCAGCGAGTTCCAGGCGAGGATGTCCCCGCGCGCGCTGAGCACCATGGTCGGCAGGTCGTCCAGCCGGTCCAGCAGCCGCTGCACGCTCGGGCGGACGTGCTCGTCGACCGTCCCGGGCATCGGCGGGGCGCTGCCAGCCAGGTGGAACAGCTCCGCGCGGGCGTCGTCGTCCATCCGCAGGGCCCGGGCCAGCGCCGAGAGCACCTGCGCGGACGGGTGCGGTCCGCGGCCCTGCTCGAGCCGGACCACGTAGTCGACGCTCACGCCGGCCAGCTGGGCGACCTCCTCGCGACGCAGCCCCGCCACCCGCCGACGTGACCCGGCAGGGAGCCCCACGTCCTGCGGGGTGAGGGCGGTGCGTGCACGCGTGAGCACCTGCGCGAGCTCGGTCCGGTCCATCGCCCCAGGATGCCGCACCACGCGGGCCGCAGCCGGGTACCGCCGGTCCTAGGGTCCGGCAGCACTGGACCCGGCCCGGCGGCCGGGCGACGGTGGGTCCATGACCACCACAGACACGACCACGACCATCGCCCTCGTCACGGGGGCCACCCAGGGGCTCGGCGCGCAGACGGTCCGACGGCTCGCCGCGCTCGGCTGGACCGTCTGGCTCGGTGCGCGCGACGCAGCACAGGGCGCGCAGCTCGCCGACGAGATCGAGGGCGACGTCCGCGTCCTCCAGCTCGACGTCACCGACCAGGCGTCGGTCGACTCGGCGGTGCGCACGGTCGACGCCGGCAGCGGCCGGCTGGACGTCCTCGTGAACAACGCGGGGATCGCCGGCACCAGGGTCGGCCCCCGGGAGACGACGCCGAGCGACTTCCTTCCCGTCTTCGGGGTGAACGTCCTCGGCCCTGTCCGCGTCACGCACGCGTTCCTGCCGCTGCTGGACCGGTCTGGCCAGCCGCGGATCGTCATGGTGTCCAGCGGCATGGGGTCGCTCGCGATCACCACGGACCCGGACCGGCTCGAGTCCACGCTGCACGGCCTGGTGTACCCGTCGTCGAAGACCGCGCTCAACATGATCACCACCCAGTACGCCAAGTCCCTGCCGGGCTACCAGGTCAACGCGGTCGACCCGGGCTACACCGGCACGGCGCTGAACGGGTTCTCCGGCACGCAGACGGTCCAGGAAGGCACCGACGCGGTCGTCGCCGCCGCCACGGTGGAGCCGGGCGACCGAACGGGCACCTTCACCGACCGGGCCGGCGCCGTGCCGTGGTGATCACCGCGCTAGGCGCTCGACGACGGCGCCGTACAGACCGGGCGCGGCGGCGGCCAGGGGCACGATCCCGCGCCGCAGGGGCGACCTGGCCGCGGTGATCAAGCCGCTGGTGAGCAGCCGGTAGTCGCGGGTGGCCGCGGTCCACGCCTTCTCGTAGGCGGCGTTGGAGCGGTGCACGTCGTCCTCGAGGGTGGCGACGGCCTCGCGGGCCTGCGCCAGCCCGACGCGGACCCCCTCGCCGGTCAGGGCGTCGACGTAGCCCGACGCGTCGCCCACGAGCCGCACGCGCCCGGCGGTGCGCCGGCGGGTCTGCTGGTGCAGCGGGCCGGCCCCGCGGGCGGGCCCGAGGGTGGGCGCGGCGCCCAGGTGGCGGCGCAGGGCGCCGAACGCCTCCAGCGTGGCGTCGAAGTCGTGGCGGGCGGGTCCGAGGAGCGCCACCCCGACGACGTCGTCCGCCACGGGCGTCACGTAGGCCTCGACGGACCGCCCCCAGTGCACCTCGACCCGGTCGGTCCACGGCTCGACCTGGAAGTGCTTGCGCACGCCGAACCGTCGGCCCGTCGCGCGGCGCTGCACCGCGAGGTCGACCTGGCGGCGGACCGTCGAGTGCAGGCCGTCGCAGGCGAGCAGCCAGCGCCCGCGCATCCCTGCGCACCAGACGTAGGACTGGTCCTGCTCGACCGCCCCGCCCCGGCCGGTGACGACGACCGCGCCCAGCTCGGCCGCGCGGCGGGCCAGGGCGGCGTGCACCACGGTGCGTCGGACGCCCAGGCCGGTCGCGACGGCGAACGGGTGGTCGGCGACGACCTTGCCGCGCAGGTAGCGGATCCCGGTGAGGGTGTGGCCCTCGGGGTACACCCCGAGGCGGTCGAGCGCGGCGACGGCACCCGGCATGAGTCCCTCGCCGCAGGCCTTGTCCACGGGGGTGGCCCGTGGCTCCACGACGATCACCGACAGCCCGGCCAGGCGGGCCTCGATCGCCGCGGCCAGCCCTATGGGACCGCCGCCGATGATCAGCAGGTCGGCGTCGGGGGTCATGCCGCCGCCGGGCTCACCGAGCGCAGCGCGCGTTCCTCGGTGGGGATCCGGAAGCGCAGCAGCAGCACGGCGTTGAGGACCGTGAACGCGACGGCGGTGACCCAGGCGGTGTGCACCAGGGGGAGCGCGGCGCCCTCGACCGCCACGGCCACGTAGTTGGGGTGGCTCAGCCACCGGTACGGCCCCCGCCTCACCAGGGCGACGCCGGGCATCACGATGACGCGGGTGCTCCACTGGTTGCCCAGGGTGGCGATGCACCACCAGCGCAGGGAGTTCGCGGCCAGCACCAGAGCCAGCGCTGTCCAGCCCAGCGCGGGCAGGAACGGCCGGTCCGCCAGGTGCACCTCGACCAGGCACGCGACCAGCAGCCCCGTGTGCAGGGCGACCATCGGCGGGTAGTGCCGCTTGCCGGTCTCGACGCCGCCGTGCGCGAACGCCCAGGTCACGTGCCTCTGCGAGACCACCAGCTCGGCCAGGCGCTCGAGCGCGACGACGACGATCAGCCAGTCGTACCAGGTCACCTACGGCTCCTCGGGCCAGCGCAGCAGGACGGTCTCAGTGCACACGCCCGGACCGATGGCGAACAGGACGCCCGCCGACCCGGGGATCTGACCCCCGGCGGCGAGCTCGTCAGCGAGCACGTGCAGGACGCCCGACGAGCTCAGGTTGCCCACCCGCGCCAGCGAGCGCCAGCTGGCCGCGAAGGCCTCGTCGGGCAGGTCGAGAGCGCGGGCCGCCGCCTGGAGGATGCGCGGCCCGCCGGTGTGTGCCACCCACGTGCCCACGTCGGCGACCTTGAGGTGGTGCGCCGCGAGCAGGTCGACGACGCCCGGACCGAGGTTCTGCTCGACCAGGTCCGCGAGGCTCGCGGCCAGCACGATCCGGAACCCGCTGCCGCCGATGTCCCAGCCGAGCGCGTCGGTGGTGTCCGGGTACAGCGCGCTGCGGGCGTCCACGACGTCCACGCCGCCCTCGATCTGCGCCGCGCGGTCGCTGCCCACCATGACGACCGCCGACGCGCCGTCCCCGAACAGCCCGCTGGACACGATGTTCGCCATCGTGTCGTCGCCCTGCTGGAGGGTCAGGGAGCACAGCTCGACGGACACCAGCAGCGCGACGTCCTGCGGGTGCCCCTGGAGGTAGTCGCGGACGCGGGCGATCCCGGCGGCGCCTGCGACGCAGCCGAGCCCGAAGACGGGGAGGCGCTTGACGTCCGGGCGCAGGCCGAGACGTTCCACCAGGAGGGCGTCCAGCGACGGGGTGGCGATCCCGGTGATCGAGGTGAAGAGAAGGAAGTCGACGTCCGCGGCGTCCAGTCCCGCCGCGGCCAGCGCCTGCCGGCACGCCTCGGCCGCCAGCGGGGTGCCCTCGCGCACGAACGCGTCGTTGGCGGCGGTGAACGTGGTCAGCCCGGCGTACTCGTCGAGGGGCAGCGCGAGGTGGCGCGTCGCGATGCCCGTAGAGGCGTGGATCCGCTCGATCGTCGCGCGGCGTCGGGGGTCCGACGAGAGCAGCGGGGCGATCGTGGCGGTGATCTCGCTCTGGGCGTGCACGTGCCGGGGCAGGACGGGGGCGATCGCGGCGATACGCACCATTCGGGCATCGTGCCACGCGGGCGCACGTGCGCAACTGTCCGGAGCGTGTCGCGCGACCTGCGACGATGTCGCGGTCGAGCGGAGGAGACAGGTGACCGACAACCCGCGGCGCCCACGCGCCGTCGACCTCGCCCTGGCCTGCCACCCGGCGCCGACCGTCGCGGTGACCGCGTTCTCGGTCGCCATGGCCGCAGGAGCCGGTGCGCCGGGCAGGACGGTCGCCCTCGTCGGCGCCGCGATCCTGGCCGGTCAGCTGTCCGTCGGCTGGTCCAACGACTGGATCGACGCCGGTCGCGACGCGGCCGTGGGCCGGACCGACAAGCCCGTGGGTTCCGGACGCCTGACGGTCGCGGCCGTCCGCACGGCGGCCCTGAGCGCGGCCGTGGCCTGCGTCGTCCTGTCCCTCGCGCTCGGGTGGCGCGCCGGCCTGGTGCACCTGGCGACGGTCGCGTCGGCCTGGGCGTACAACGCGCGGCTCAAGAGCACCGTGTGGTCCTGGGCGCCCTACGCCTTCTCGTTCGGGTTCCTGCCCCTGGCCATCGCGCTGGCTCTGCCCGGTGCGCCGGTGGCCGCGTGGTGGGCGATGGCGGCGGGCGCCCTCCTCGGCGTCGGCGCGCACGGCGCCAACGTGGTGCCCGACCTCCAGGACGACCGGACGACGGGCGTGCGTGGCCTGCCGCACGTGGTGGGTGGCACGGCGACGAGCATCGGCACGGCGCTGGCGCTCGTCACGGCGACCGTGCTGCTGGTCCTGGCGCCCCCCGGTCCGCCGCGCGCGATCGCCGCCGTGGCGCTCGTCCTCGCGGTCGGGCTGACGATCGCGGGCACCGTGCTGGCGCTCAGCGGTGGGCGCAGCCGGCTCCCGTTCATGTTCGCGATCCTCGTGGCGGCGGTCGACGTGGTCCTGCTCGTGCTCTCGGACTGGGTGGTCGGCTGACCGCTTGACTTCGAGCGCGCTCGAAGGAGCAGGGTGCTCTCACACCCCCGGTCGAAGGAGCTCTCATGCGCGTCGGTGTCCACCTCATGCGGTACGACTCGGTCGAGCCGTCCGCCCTGCGCCAGGAGCTGGCCGACACCGCGTCGGCGGCCGAGGAGGCGGGCCTGGCCTGGGTCTCGGTGATGGACCACTACTTCCAGATGATGGCGGCCGGCTTCCCGGCGGACGACCCGATGCTCGAGGCCTACACGACGCTGGGCTACCTGGCGGGCGTGACCTCGAACGTCCAGCTCGGCGTGCTGGTCACCGGCGTCACGTACCGGTACCCCGGCCTGCTGGCCAAGATCGTCGCCACGCTCGACGTGCTCAGCGGCGGCCGCGCGACGCTCGGCATCGGCGCCGCCTGGTACGAGGAGGAGCACCGCGGGCTCGGCGTGCCGTACCCACCGCTGGCGGAGCGGTTCGAGCGGCTCGAGGAGACGCTGCAGATCAGCCGGCAGATGTGGGACCCGGCGAACGACGGCCCGTTCGAGGGGAAGCACTACCAGCTGGCGCAGACCCTGTGCTCGCCCCAGCCGCTGGCGCGGCCCGAGATCCTCATCGGCGGTGGCGGCGAGCGCAAGACCCTGCGGCTCGTCGCGCAGTACGGCGACGCCTGCAACCTCTTCGCGACGACGCCCGACGAGGTCGCCCACAAGCTCGACGTGCTGAAGGGTCACTGCGAGGACGTCGGGCGTGACCCGGCGGAGATCCGCGTGACCCTCCTGCACGCCGGCGACTCGCTGCTCACCGGCGACGTCGGCACGTTCGTCGAGCAGATGAGCCCGTACGCGAAGCTTGGCGTCGAGACCGTGATCCTGCGACCGCCGGCCACCAGCCTGGCGGCCTGGGTGCGCGACGCCGTCGCCCCGGCGGTGCCGGCGGTCGCGGACCTCGGCTGACGGGCTACGCCGGGACGCTCTGGCCGTCCGCCGCCGCGCGCAGGGCCGCCACGTCGATCTTGCCCATGGTGAGCATCGCGTTCAGGGCGCGACCCGCGCGCTCGGGGTCGGGGTCGCCGAGCAGCTCGGGCAGGGCGGTCGGGATCACCTGCCACGACAGGCCCCAGCGGTCCTTGAGCCAGCCGCACGCCCCCGGCTCGCCTCCGTCTGCGACCAGGGCGTCCCACACGCGGTCGGTCTCCGCCTGGTCGGGCACGGACACCTGCATCGAGAAGGCCTCGGTGAAGGAGTACATCGGCCCGCCGTTGAGCGCCTGGACCTCGAGACCGTCGAGCACGAAGCTCACGGTGAACGCGGTCCCGGCGGGCTGCGGAGCCCCCTCGCCGTAACGGCCGACCGAGACGATGCGGGAGTTCGGGAAGATCGACACGTAGTGCTCGGCGGCCTGCTCGGCCTGGTCGTCGAACCACAGGAACGGGCTGATGGACTGCATCTCAGTACCTCCGGTCGGGGGACGCGGAGCCGGGTGCCCGGCGTCCTTCGTGAGGTGGTCGGAGCCGCTCACCGGTTCTCGACATCACCAGTGGGCGGGTGGCAGCAGGTCCCGGGGCAGCCGGGTCGTGGCGTCGCCCCGCGCGGACGCCACCTGCGGCGGGGTGACGAAGAGCGCATCCGACAGGTCGGCCCCCCGCAGGTCAGCACCCCGCAGGTCCGCACCGAGCAGGTCCGCCCGCCGCAGGTCGGATCCGCTCAGGTCCGCGCCGAGCAGGTAGGCGCCACGCAGGTCCGCCCCGCGCAGGTCGGCGCCACCGAGCCGGGCCCCGACGAGGTCCGCATCTCGGTGCGACGGTCCGGGTCGGTCGGTGCGGGCCAGGGCGCTCGCGCGCTCCAGCAGCGGACCCGCCTGACGGCGGCGTGCTGCGACGTCGACCTCCGCCAGCCGCGCAGGGTCACCGTCGGCGTCCGCCGCGATCTCGTCGAGGGCGCGTGCCAGGTTGACGTGCACCGCCGCCGCGTCGGGCAGCGCCAGCGCTTGGGTGAGGTACGCGAGCAGCTCGTGCAGGTGCCGCATCACCGGGAACGCCGCGAACATGTCGCGGGCCAGCTCCGGGTCCTCGCGCCAGCTGCGCCCGCGGAACGTCCCCTGCGTGACGTGCTGGCCGGCGCCGAAGCACTCGTAGGCGGTGCACCCGGGCATGCCGCGGTCACGCAGGCTCGCGTGGATCCCGCACCGGAAGTCGGCCGCCAGGTGCCGGCACGGCGCTCCTGCAGGCTTGTCGAACGCGAAGTCCGACGACCGGGCGAACGGGAGCGCGACGCAGCACAGGCCGACGCAGCGGGCGCAGTCGGACCGCAGCTCGAGGCGGGTACCGGGCACCCGTCGAGGCTAGCGACCGCCCCCGTCAGTCGACCATGTCGATCAGCCGTCGCACCGCCGCGACGTGGTCACGCAGGGCCCGTCTGCCGACGTCGGTCAACCCCACCCACGTGGTCCGTCGCCCCCCGTGCACGCCCTTGCGACTGCGCAGGTAGCCCGCGTCGACCAGCGCCGAGACGTGCTTGGAGAGCACCGAGTCGCTGACGTCGAGAGCGGTCCGCAACGTCGCGAACTCCGCCTCCGACACCCCGGACAGCGTGGTGACGAGCTGCAGGCGGGCCGGAGCGTGGATCAGCGGGTCGAGTCCGACCATCAGCCGACGACCAGGAGCACGGCGAACCCGACGCACGCGACGACGGCGAGCAGCGCGAGAACCCGCGGGGACGCACCACGCGCGTGCGCCGCAGGCTCGTGCGTGTAGGTCCTCCACCAGTGCCGGGTGCCCAGCGCGCAGCCGACCCCGCCCGCCACGGCCACGAGCACGACGAGCCACCAGCGGGACTCGAACGCGGCCCAGATCCCGGCGGCGAGCGCGCCGAGGTAGACCACCGAGGCGCTCGCCCCGGCCGCGAGCACGATCTGGCTGGCGAGACCGTCGACCCTGACCCCGTTGACCCGGCTGAACCGGTGCAGCAGCAGCACCGACACGCCCAGGAAGACGGCCAGCCCGGCCAGCACGACGGCGAGCCCGGCCACGGTCTGCGCGGCGATGCCGTACGCGGCGGTGCCGAGCTGGACCGCCACCGCGGCGGCGACGACCTCGAGGAAGCCGGTGGGCAGTCGGAGGCCCGCGGTGAGTCGTCGGCGTGCCTCGTCGGCCACCGCCAGGGCCGCACGCGCGTCGTCGGGGTCCGGGTGCGTCGAGTCACTTTCCATGCTGGAAAGTATGGTCCAACTTTCCAGATTGGCAAGTAACGCGTCTGCCGTCGGCAGATCCGCCGACGGCAGACCCGGGGTCCCGAGCGGTCCGGCGCGTGTGACGGTCGAGTGGTCAGCATCCGACGAGGAGGCACCCATGAGCACCGCCCCACCCACCGCCCGCCCGTTCGACGACGACCTGTCCACCCGCCTGCTGCACCAGCGCATCGTCGTGCTCGGCCAGGAGGTCGACGACACCATCGCCAACCGCGTCTGCGCCCAGCTGCTGCTCCTGTCCGCCGAGGACCCGCGCCGCGACATCGCGCTCTACATCAACTCACCGGGCGGCTCGGTCAGTGCGGCGCTCGCGATGTACGACACCATGCGGCTCATCCCGAACGACGTCTCGACGCTCGCGATGGGGCTGGCGGCGAGCGCGGCCCAGTTCCTGCTCAGCGCCGGGACGCCGGGCAAGCGGTTCGCGCTGCGGCACTCGCGGGTGCTCATGCACCAGCCGTCCGGTGGCATCGGCGGCACGGCGATCGACATCGCGATCCAGGCGCAGAACATGGCGCACGTGAAGCGCACCATGCAGTCGCTGACCGCCGAGCACACGGGCCAGTCGGTCGAGACCATCGAGCGCGACGCCGACCGGGACCGTTGGTTCACGGCCGAGGAGGCGCTGGCGTACGGGTTCATCGACAAGGTCGTCGAGCACCTGGACGACGTGCGACCGGACGCGAACCTCCGACGGGCGGGCCTGTGATGGCCGGCCAGTACACGATCCCGGTGGTCATCGAGCAGCGGCCGACCGGCGAGCGCGCGTCCGACGTCTACTCGCGGCTGCTCACCGACCGGATCATCTTCCTGGGCACCGAGATCGACGACGGCGTGGCCAACGTGGTGATCGCGCAGCTGCTGCACCTGCAGTCGGAGAGCCAGGACTCGCCGATCCACCTGTACATCAACTCGCCCGGCGGCTCGATCACCGCGCTCCTGGCCGTCTACGACACGATCCAGTACATCAAGCCGACCGTGGCCACCTTCTGCCTCGGTCAGGCGGCGTCCGCGGCGGCCGTGCTGCTGGCGGCGGGGACGCCCGGCAACCGGCACGTCCTGGAGCACGCGCGGGTGCTGCTGCACCAGCCGTCCGGCGGGGGAGAGGGGACCGCGGCCGACCTGGAGATCCAGGCCCGGGAGATCGCGCGGCTGCGCGAGCAGGTGGACGAGATCCTGCACCGGCACACGGGTCAGCCGCTGGCCAAGCTGCGCACCGACACCGAGCGCGACCTGATCCTCACCGCGCAGCAGGCAGTCGACTACGGGCTTGCGGACCGGGTGGTGACGACGCTCAAGGAGGTGCCGCCGATCGCCTGACGCGTCAGGCGGCGAGCAGGACCGCGTCGCCGACACGGCCGACCGGTGCGGCGACGTCGGCGCGGGCCGTCAGCGTGGTGACGCTGGCGAGCTCGCGCCCGGCGCCGGCCCCTTCGACGGCAGCGGGCGTGGTGAGGTCCACGACCACGCGGCCCTCCGCCCGCGCGAGCTGCGCGTGCGCGGTGCCGACGAGGTCGACCAGTCGCAGCCCGAGCGCGCGGCAGACGGCGGCGAGCACCTCCGACGACGCCTCCTTGCGGCCGCGCTCGACCTCGCTCAGGTAGGCGATCGACACCCGGGCGTCCTGCGCGACGTCCCGCAGCGTGCGCCCCTGGTCCTCGCGCTGCTGACGCAGGATGGCGCCGACGAGCCGCCGGAGCAGGGGCTCGGGCCGGCGCTCGAGGTGGATCGTCATCACGTCCTCCGGGTGGCTCGGGGTGCTCCCGCCACGCTAGCCCGGGATCGGCGCGCGACGTCCTCGTGCCCTTCTGCCGTCAGCGGACGGGATCAGCCGAGCTCGACCTGCTCGTGGCTGGCGGCGTCGCGACCGACCAGGGCCCGGCCGATCGCCTCCACCTCGATCACCCCGTCCGGGTACGGCGCCCGGAACACCTCGGTGCCGTCGGCCGGGTCGAAGGCGATCAGTGCCGCCACGCTGCTGCTGCCCGTGCGCTCGGCCGCGGCGAGGATGTGCGCACCGTCGGTGAGCAGGGCCGACGGCGTCAGGCCGACCAGCTCGTCGCTGCGCCAGAGCACGCGTCCGGACCGTCCGTCGAGCGCGACCACCTCGCGAGCCGTGGTGGCGTACACGCGGCCACGCAGCACGAGCGCGGTCGTCGTCGAGCGCAGGTCCGCAGTCCACCGCCGGGCACCGGTTCGGGCGTCGTAGGCGTACAGGGACGACGTGTCGCGACTCAGGAGCAGTCCGGAGACGCTCCCGTCGTCGACTCCGAGCTCCACGACCTCACCGCGGACCACGACGTCGGCGGCGGGGTCGCCGTTCGCGGCCAGGAAGGTCGACCGAGGGGTCCCGTCGGGTGCCTGGCCGATCAGGACGAGTGCGCCGTTGCGCGGGTCGGTGCGCCAGCCCCAGCTCAAGGGCGACAGGGCGCGACCCTGCATGAACAGGCGGACACCGTCGCGTACGACGTCACCGTCGGGCGACAGGAACGTCAGCTTCCCGTCCTGTGCCGAGAACGCGAGCAGGTCGCCCGCCCTGAACACCCCGATGCCCGCCGGGCCAGGTGTCCAGGGTTCCTCGTGGGTCCACCGCCGCTCGCCGGTGAGGATGTCGTACGCGGTGACCGCGAGCGGCTCGTCGCTGGCGTCGCCGACGAGGCCCACGACCACGACGCCCTCGGGGAGTGCCGCGATGCTCGTCCCGCCGTCGGACGGCCACCGAGCGAGCACCGACCCGTCGACGGTGTCGAGGACCACGATGTCGGTCGTCGTCGTCGGCAGCGCCCCGCCGCTCTGGCCCGTGGTCGACATGACGTAGCCGCTGTCCGTGACCAGGCACACCACGTGGTCAGCGTCGCCGGCCCCGGTGCCCGACGGCTCATCGGTCACGCAGGTGGTGTCGAAGTACACCTGCGACGCGTCCGCAAGGCCGACCGGCGCGGCGAGCAGTGGCGTCGCCCACCCCGGCCCCTCGTCGGCCGGTTCGAACCACTGGTAGCTCTGTGCGCCGTCCTCGCCACGGAGCAGCACCCCGTACGCCTCACCGGTGAGCGAGGCCAGGTCCTCGGGCGTCAGCGTGCGGACGACCTCGAGCGCCTCGTCGACGGGCGCGAGCACGCCCGGCACCTGTGCCAGCCGCTCCACGGCGGCGTCCTCCCGGGCGTTCACCACCCACTGCGTCACGCCGAGTGCCACGGCGACCACCGCGACCCCACCCACCAACCAGAGCCGGTGCCGGGTCCGCGTCCGGTCGGGCGGGGGGTCCGGCTGCCCGGTGACCGGGTCGAGCAGCTCGACCTCTCGCAGCTCGCCTCGTCGCCCCATGGCGGGACATTACGTCAGCTCGACACGTCCGCGGTGGTGAACCGGCTCCACGCCAGCGCCCCGAAGATCGCCACCCACGCGGCCTGCAGGGCGAGCCCCTGACCGAGCACCCCCCAGTCGGGCTCGAGCCGCAGGAACTCTGCGAAGTCGAGCCAGTGGTGGGTGAGCAGGGCGGGCGCGATGGTGTGCAGCTGCGGCAGCTGGTCGAGGACGCCGCAGACGATCGCGGTGACCACTGTGGCCGCCATGGCCCCGACGGGCACCTCGGTGAGCGTCGAGAAGAACAGCCCGACCGCCACCAGCCCCGTCATGGACAGCCCGACGTAGACGACGACCGCGGCGACCCGCAGGACACCGTCGCCGAGGGGCACCGTCGTCCCCGAGAGCAGGGTGATGCCGCGCAGGCCGAAGAACCCTGCCCCGGCCACCAGCCCGACGATTGCGATGGCCGTCACCGCCGAGGCTGCGAACGCGAGCGCGCCGACGGCCTTGACCGCCAGCAGCCGGCCCCGCGCCACGGGCACGGTGAGCAGGTAGCGCAGCGTGCCGGCCGAGGCCTCGCCGGCGATGGCGTCGCCCGAGGCGATCCCGATGGTCAGCGGGAGCAGGAACGGCAGGCACAGGAACAGGGACGCGATGACGAGGAACAGGCCGTTCCCGGTCACGCGCCCGACGAACCCCGGGCCCTGCCCGTCCAGTGCGGTGTCCTGGGTGAGGAACAGGACGGTGCCCAGCAGCAGCGGGACGAGCGAGAGCCCGACCAGCAGGACGATGTTCCGGCGGCGGCCCAGGACCAGACGCAGCTCGGAGCGGACGAGCCGGAGCAGCGATCCCCTCCGGGGCGCCAGCGGCGCGAGCTCAACGAGCGACATCGAAGCCCTCCCCGGTCAGCTCGACGAAGATCTGCTCGAGGTTCGGCCGGCGGACCTCGAGGCCCAGCAGGTCGACCCCGCCGTGCACCAGCGCGGCGGACACCTTCTCCGGCGGCACGGCGCCGAGCAGCGCGGACACGGTGTGCCCGGTGGCCTGCACGTCCGTCAGACCCAGCCCGGTGAGAACCTCCGCGGCGGCGCCGACGTGGTCCACCGACGTCTGCACCGACAGTCGGGGCAGCCCGCGCCCGGTGAGCTCGGCGCGGTCGCCCTGGAGCAGCAGGTGGCCACCGCTCATGATCCCGACGTGCGAGCACACCTGCTCGATCTCGGCCAGCAGGTGCGACGAGACCAGCACGGTGGTGCCGTGGTCGGCGAGCTCGCGCACCAGGTTGCGCACCTCGCGCGTGCCCTGCGGGTCGAGGCCGTTGGTCGGCTCGTCGAGCACCAGCAGCTCGCGGGGCCGCAGCAGAGCCGCCGCCAGGCCGAGCCGCTGCTTCATGCCCAGCGAGTACTGGCGGTACGGCTTCGAGGCCGCCGCGGCCAGGCCCACGCGCTCCAGGGCGTCGTCGGCGCGTTGCCGGGCCGTGCGCGGGTCCGCCGTGGCGTCGCTCGCGTCGAGCCGTCCGAGGTTGGCCCGCCCGGTCAGGTAGGGGTGGAACGCCGGGCCCTCGACGAGGGCACCGACGCGCGGCAGCACGTCGCCGCCGGCCTCCGGCATCGCCCCGCCCAGCAGGTAGGCGCGCCCGCTGGTCGGCCGCACCAGACCGAGCAGCATGCGGATCGTCGTCGTCTTGCCCGAGCCGTTCGGCCCGATGAAGCCGTAGACCGCTCCGCGCGGGACGCGCAGGTCGATGCCGGCGACGGCCACCTGCCCGGACCGGAACCGCTTGGTCAGGCCGTCGGTCCGGATGGCCAGGTCGGCGTCGGCGGACGCAGCCAGAGCCGCACCCGAGGGTGCGGCTCCGGTCGGTCGGTCGGTCACTTGGCCGCCAAGGCCTGGAGCGTCGCGCCGGGCACCGCACCGGCGAGCACGCGGCCGTCGTCGGTGATCAGCACGGAGAGCAGCGCGGAGGAGAGGAGCCGGCCCTCGGGCACCGCCGTGGTGAGCGTGTCGTAGAGCGCGGTGGTGTCGAGGTCGCCCATCGGCGAGCCCGAGCCCTCCTCGGGCACGAACTCCGAGTACAGGTCCGCGGCACCCTGCGAGCCGAACGTCTTGTCGACGCCGGGCAGGTTGGCAGCGGCTGCGGGGTCTCCGGCCACGAGCGCCGCGACGTCGAGCCCCGACGCCTGCACGATCGTGTCCCAGCCGGTGCCGGTGACCGTCACGCCCTCGGGAAGCTCCTTCTCGTCCGGGCTCGCGGCCGCCTCCGTGGGCGGTTCGGGCAGCGGCACGACGACGTCGCGGGTCGAGGAGCCGGCCGGGGCCGAGAACGCGAGGACCGAGTCGGCGGGCGTCGCGAAGGACACGTCGGTGAACCCGATCTCCAGCGCGGGGGTCTCGGTGTCGGCCTTGCTCCACACCTGCACCCGCAGCGGGGTCGAGGTCTTTGCGTCCACGGCGACCACGATCCTCCCGACGAGGGTCGTGTCGCTCGTCGGCGTCACCACGAGCTGGTAGGCAGCGCGCCCGGCGACCTCTGTCTGCGAGTCGAGCGTCACCGTGGACGATGTCCGGGCCAGCCCGACCGCCTGGCGACCGGCCTCCTCGGGAGTCGGCAGGTCGCTCTGCACGGGCAGCTCACCGGCCTCGGCCTGCGCCTGGAGCGCCTCGAAGCGTGCCTGGTCCGCCGCGCTCAGGCTGTAGTGCACGACCGCGTCGTCCGTGCTCGAGTACGTCCACGCCTCGGGGCCGTCCTGCACCACCGAGTACTCCGACGTCGGACCGAGCAGCGCCACGCGGGACCGCTGGTCGCCGTCGGACCACACCCGCATGGTCGAGCTGCCGCCGAGCAGGTTGATCGGGTCCGCGCCGGCGACAGCGCCGAACGGGATCTCCGGCAGCCCGAGCCTCGCGGTGTAGACGACCGTGCCGGACAGGGGCGACGGCTCGGCGCTCGCCACCTGCGCGGCCAGCTCCTCCGGGCTGATGGTCGGCAGGCCGGCGTCGTCGGCGGACGCGAACAGCGGCGGGGCGACGAAGGCCATCCCGACCGCGACGGCGGCGACGACCGGGACTGCCCAGCGGGATCGGGGCGAGAGAGTGCGACGGGACTCGTTCATGGCTCCACTGTGCATCGTGCCTGCTGAGGGCATGCTGAGAGTGCGAGGGCACCCGGGTGGCCGGTGGGTGCGATGCTCAAGACATGCGGGTGCTGCTGGTCGACGACGAGCGCGGGCTCGTGCGCGCCCTGCACCGGGGACTGACCGCCGAGGGCTTCGCGGTCGACGTCGCCTACGACGGGGAGCGGGGGCTCGAGCTGGCCTCCGAGGACGGCTACGACGCGATCGTTCTCGACGTCATGCTCCCGCGGCGCAACGGGTACGACGTGGTCACCGAGCTGCGGGCGCGTGACGTCTGGACCCCGGTCCTCATGCTCAGCGCCAAGGACGGCGAGTACGACGTGGCCGACGGGCTGGACGTGGGGGCCGACGACTACCTGACCAAGCCGTTCGCGTTCGTCGTCCTGGTCGCCCGCCTGCGCGCCCTGCTGCGCCGCCAGGGCCAGGTGCGACCGCCTGTCCTCACGGTCGGGGACCTCGCGCTGGACTCCGCCACCCGACGGGTGACCCGCGCCGGCGAGACGGTCGCGCTCACCACCCGGGAGATCGCGCTGCTGGAGTACCTCATGCACCACGCCGACCGGGTGGTGGGCAAGGTCGAGCTGCGCGACCACGTCTGGGACGGCACCGGCGAGGACGTGAACGTCGTCGAGGTCTACGTGGGCTACCTGCGGCGCAAGCTGGGCCGGGACGTGGTCGAGACGGTGCGCGGCGCCGGGTACCGCGTGGCGGGCTGACGGTGGCGGACGGTGCGCCACAGGTGCGCCGTGGCGCGTCGCTGCGCCTCCGGCTGACCCTGCTGGCTTCTGGGGCGGTCTGCGTGGCGCTGGTCGTCGGGGCGATCCTGCTCACCGTGGTCCTGCAGGACACCCGGGTCGATGCCCTCGACCAGGTGGTGCGCGACCGCGCGGTGACCGTCGCGGCGCTCGCTGCCGACGACCGCCTGCCCGAGACCCTGCCGGTCGAGGAGCCCGGCGAGATCGTGCAGCTGATCGACGCCGGCGGTGCCGTGCTGGCCACCTCGCCGAACGCCAGCCGCACGCTGCCGGTGCTGTCCCCGGACGTCCTGGCGGGCCTCGGAGCCACGAGCACGCAGCAGACCGCGTACGACGACGCCGCGCGGGTCGCGGTGCGGGCGACGACGTTCCGCGACGAGCCGGTCACCGTCGTCGCCACCGTGCCGCTCACCGAGGTGCAGGGCGTGCTGGACGCGCTGCGGCTCGCGCTCGTGGTCGTCGTGCCTCTGCTCACCCTCGCCCTCGGCGTCGGGGTCTGGCTCATCCTGGGGCGGGCCCTGCGGCCGGTCGAGGAGCTGCGCCGCGGGGCGGCGCGCGTGGCGTCGTCGGGAGGCCCGGGGTCGCTGCCCGTGCCGGCGCGGGACGACGAGCTCGGGGCGCTGGCCCGCACGCTCAACTC
The DNA here is from genome assembly GCF_965229465.1 of Cellulomonas sp. Lineage (GTDB taxonomy): Bacteria > Actinomycetota > Actinomycetes > Actinomycetales > Cellulomonadaceae > Cellulomonas. Next base: position 3,216,654 of record NZ_OZ245882.1, read on the forward strand.
GATGCTCGACCGGCTCGAGTCCGGGGCCGCCCGGCAGCGGGCGTTCGTCGCCGACGCGGCGCACGAGCTGCGCTCCCCGCTCGCGTCGCTGCGCACGACCATCGAGGTCGCCCGGGCGCACCCCGGCTCCTACGACACCGACGAGCTGGCGCGCGACCTCGAGGTCGAGGTGCTGCGGATGCAGGCGCTCGTCGACGACCTGCTCCTGCTCGCCCGCATGGGCTCGTCGCCGCTGGCGCACGACGAGCTCGACCTCGGTGCGGTCGCCCGCGACGTGATCCGCACGGGCGGCGCGGTGGCGGTCACGGTCGACGGCTCGGGACGGGCGCGCGGAGACGCGACCGCGGTCGGTCGCGTGCTGCGGAACCTGGTCGACAACGCGGTGCGGCACGCGGTCGACCGCGTGGAGGTGGTGGTGGCCGACGGCACGGTGCGGGTCGAGGACGACGGTGCCGGGGTGGCGCCGGCCGACCGCGAGCGTGTGTTCGAGCGGTTCGTGCGGCTGGACGAGGCGCGGGAGCGCGATGCCGGCGGCAGCGGTCTCGGCCTGGCGATCGCCCGCGAGATCGCGCGGGAGCAGGGCGGCGACGTGGTGCTGGGGGACTCCCACCTCGGCGGGCTGCGGGCCGAGCTGCGGCTACCGGGCTGACGACTCCCGGCAGGCGTCGTAGCGTGGGCTCCACGAGCCCCGGAGGTGACGATGCCCGAGCACGACCCGGTGCGTGACGCCGCCCGGTACCGCGTGGACCGCGACGCCGCCCGGGATCGCGGGCCGGACGAGACCGAGCCCGGCCGCCCGCCGGGCCGGATGGAGAACCGGCACCTGTGGGTCGACGTCGTCATCGACCAGGCCATCGCCCGCGGAGAGTTCGACGACCTGCCCCTGGCGGGCAAGCCGATCCCCGGCATCGCCCAGCACGACCCCGACTGGTGGCTCAAGGCGCTGATCGAGCGCGAGCAGATCTCCGGCGTCCTGCCCGAGGCGATCCAGCTGCGCAAGGACGACGCGGTGCTGCACGAGCGGCTGGACCGACTGCACGGCGAGGCCGACGTGCGCGCGGCGCTGGAGGAGTTCAACGCGCGGATCGTCTCCGCGCGTCGTCAGCTGCTGGGCGGCCCGCCCGTGGTCACACCGCTGCGCGACGTGGAGCTCGAGGTGCGGCAGTGGCACGCACGACGCCTACCGCCGCTCGCCCCGCCCGTCGAGCCCGCCCGTCCGCCGCGTCGGTGGCGCCGCCGGGCTGATCCTTAGCGGTCCTCGAGCGCCGGCAGGATCGTCGTCGGGATCGCGAACGCGAGCGTGATGGACAGGATGCCGCCGGCGAACGCCCAGGGACCCCAGTCGCCGACGTTGAACGCGACGGTGAACAGGGCGAGGCCCAGCAGGAACAGCAGCGCGGGGAACACGACGCTGAGCGTGCGACCGGGCGTGGCCGACCCGTCGTCCTCGCGACGCTCGATCACCGGGTAGCTCATGGAGGTCCTCCTGCAAGGGGTGCCGGGGTGGGCCTCCAGCGTAGTCAGTGCGCGAGCACCCCGGCCGTCTCGTCCGCGTCCGCGTCCGCGTCGGCACCGTGCGGCGACGGGGCGGCGCGCACGAAGAACGCCGCGGGGATGGCGACCAGCGAGATGGCCGCACCCACCAGGAACGCCGCGTGGATGCCGCCCGCAGTCGCGTCCACCACGCCGGACCCGCCGGCCGCCAGGGTGGCGCTCTGCGCGGTCAGCACGGTGACGAACAGGGCCGTCCCGGCCGCCCCCGCGACCTGCTGCACCGTGCCGACCATCGCGCTGCCGTGCGAGTACAGGTGCATCGGCAGCGCGCCCAGGGCGGAGGTGAACAGGGGCGTGAACATCAGGGCGAGGCCCGCGCTGAGCAGCACGTGGCAGGCGAGCATGAGCCACGGGGAGCTCGCGGCGGTCAGGAGGGTGAACCCCCACGCGCTGGCGCTCACGACGACCGCGCCGGGGACCAGCAGCGGCCGCGGACCGTACCGGTCGTAGGCGCGACCCACGCTCGGTGCCAGCAGACCCATGATCAGACCGCCGGGGAGCAGCAGGAGACCGGTCTGGAGCGCCTCGAGGCCGAGCACGGTCTGCGCGTAGAGCGGCACCAGGATCAGGGTGCCGAACAGCGACATCATGCTGATCGCCATCACGCCGACCGAGATGGTGAACGTGGACGAGGAGAGCGTCCGCAGGTCCAGCAGCGCGGAGTCGGTCCTCTGGAGCCGGAGCTGGCGCCACACGAAGACCACGAGCGCGACCGCGCCCGCACCGAGCGAGGTCCAGGTGGTCGTGGTGATACCGGTGGTAGCGGCGGCACCCAGTCCGCTGAGCCCGTACACGATCCCACCGAACGCCACCGCCGACAGGACGACGGAGGCGATGTCGACGCGCGCACGGCGGGTCTCGGTCAGGTTGGGCAGCTGCACCGCACCGAGCGCCAGGGAGCCGAGCGCGATCGGCAGGACGAGGGCGAACAGCCACCGCCAGTCGAGCACGCTGAGCACCAGCCCGGAGATGGTGGGGCCGATGGCGGGCGCCACCGAGATGACGATGGAGATGTTGCCCATCGTGCGCCCGCGGCTGGCCGGCGGGGTGACCGTCATGACGGTGGTCATGAGCAGCGGGAGCATGATCGCGGTGCCGCTGGCCTGCACCACGCGCCCGAGGATGAGCGCGTCGAAGCCGGGGGCCAGCGCGCAGATCGCGGTGCCCAGGCTGAACAGCGACATGGCGGCGAGGAACGTGGCGCGGGTGGTGAACCGCTGGATCACGAAGCCGGTCACCGGGATGACGATCGCCATCGTGAGCATGAACGCCGTGGTCACCCACTGGGCGGTGCTCGCGGGAATGTCCAGGTCGGCCATCAGCCGGGGGAGCGCGACGCCCATCACCGTCTCGTTGAGGATGACGACGAACGTCGAGATGAGCAGCAGCCGGACGGCCAGGCGGTCGCGCGCGCCGGTCCCGGTGCCCTCGTCCGAGGGCGGATGGGTGGTGGTCAGGGTCTCGTCGGTCACAGCGGTACCTCTGGTGTGGAAGGAAAGGGGTGTGGCGCAGCCGACGGGGCCGGCGCGGACGGTAGGCACAGTGTGTGCGAAACGACCCAAAGGGGTCGACGTATTTCGCTCTGAGGAGACGCGGTTCAGAGGTTGAGCGGCCAGACGGGGCGGACCTCGATCCGGCCGAACCGGGCCATCGGGTGGGCCCCCGCCCGCTCGAGCGCCTCGTCGAGGTCGGCGCACTCGAGGACGTCGAACCCGGCGATCGTCTCCTGCGTCTCGGCGAACGGGCCGTCGGTGACGAGCAGCTCCGCGGAGCGCACCCGCACCGTGCGGGCGTCCTCCGGCGGCCGCAGCCGGTCGCCGGTGACGCTGAGCCCGCGGCGGTCGTTCTCGGCGACCCAGTCCGCGATGTTGTCGTCCTCGGGTCGGTAGGGCTCGGCGGTCGGGTCGTCGCAGACGAGCAGCAGGTAGCGCATGGGTCCTCCAGGTGGGGGTCGGTCCGTCATCTGTTGGACGATCCAGCGAGTCCCGGATCGACACGATCCGCGGAGCAGTTTCTCAGCGCAGCGGCAGGGCGCGCGCCATGCGCGGTCCGAAGCGGGGTGCGCGGGCGGCCTGGCTGAGCTCGATGAGCCGGATGACGCGCTGCCGGTGACCGGCCCACGGCTCGAGCAGCCGCAGCATCCCGGCGTCGTCGGTGCGTCGGCCCGTGAGCGCCCAGCCCACCAGGTGCGCCAGGTGGTAGTCGCCGACCGACACCGCGTCGGCGTCGCCCAGAGCCCGGGACGCGACCTCGGCGACCGTCCACGGGCCGATCCCGCGCACGGTGAGCAGGCGCCGACGCGCCTCGTCGAGCGGCAGGTCCGCGCCCTCCTGGAGCCGCCTCGCCACCGTCGCGGCACGCAGCACCGTGCCGGCCCGGGCCTCCTCGACGCCGGCGCGCCGCCAGTCCCAGACCGGGACCGCGCGCCACGCACGGGCGGTCGGCGGCACCCGCAGCGTGCGCGGACCGGGGCCGGGAGCGGGCGTGCCGTGCTGCAGGACGAGCCGGCGCCACGCGGCCTTCGCGTCGAGCCCGACCACCTTCTGCTCGAGCACCGCCGGTACGAGCGCCTCGAGCACGTTCCCCGACCGCGGGATCCGCAGCGCCTGCCGGGTCCGGTGCGCCTCGCGGACGACGGGGTGCAGGGACGGGTCGAAGCCGGAGGGGTCGTCGCGCGCACCGAGCAGCTCCGGCGTCCCCGCGAGCACGCGTTCGGCGCCAGGGCCCCACGCGGTCGCGTGGACGCCGTCGCGTCGGACCGCCAGGTGGAGCGTGGCGGGGCCGTCCGGCGTCGACGTCGCCTGCCAGACCGATCCGTCGGGGGAGGACGCCCACGCCGGGTCGCCGCCGCCGCGCCGCAGCGGACCGAGAGTCAGCCGGACGTCGACGGGCTCGCGCGGTCGGTAGACCGACGACAGCGACGACTCGTCGTCGGCGGCGGCGGGGATCACTCCACCACTATGCGCCGCGCCGACGACAGACTGGGTCCCATGACCATCCGCACCGGCATCTCCGGCTGGCGCTACCCGCCATGGCGCAAGGTGTTCTACCCGGCGGCGCTGCCGCAGCGGCGCGAGCTCGAGTACGCGTCCCGGCACCTCTCGTCGATCGAGATCAACGGGTCGTTCTACGCGCTCCAGCGCCCGGAGAACTATGCGACCTGGGCCGCCGAGACGCCCGACGACTTCGTGTTCTCCGTCAAGGGTCCGCGGTTCGTCACGCACATGAAGAAGCTGGCGGACGTCCGCGTTCCGGTGGCGAACTTCCTGGCCAGCGGCGTGCTCGCCCTCGGCCCGAAGCTCGGGCCGATCCTGTGGCAGCTGCCGCCGAACCTCGGCTTCGACGGCGCACGGCTCGCCGCGTTCTTCGACCTTCTGCCGCGCACCACGTCGGCCGCGGCGCAGCTGGCCACCGAGCACGACGAGCGCCTCGATGGCCGGGCCTGGACCACGACCGACGCCGACCGGCCCCTGCGGCACGTGCTGGAGGTCCGGCACGCGACGTTCGAGACGCCCGCGTTCGTCGAGCTGCTCCGTGAGCACGGCATCGGCCTGGTCGTCGCGGACGCCGCCGGTCGGTGGCCGGTGATCGAGGACGTCACGGCCGACCTGGTGTACGTCCGGCTGCACGGCGAGAAGGAGCTCTACGCCAGCGGGTACGACGACGACGCGCTCGACCGGTGGGCGGCGAAGATCCGGGTGTGGGCGGCGGGCGGCGAACCGGCCGGAGCGCGCACGCTCTCCGGCCCGGCGGCACCCACCGACGGTCGGGATGTGTTCGTCTACTTCGACAACGACCTCAAGGTCCGGGCGCCGTTCGACTCGATGGCGCTCGCGGCGAGGCTCGGGATCGGACCCGCCTCCGCGGCCCCCGCGAGGTCGTGAGTTCGCGACGAGTTCGTGCGTCGCAGCTCACGAACTCGTCGCGACGGCACGATCTCGGCGACGCCGGTCAGGTCAGTGACCGCGCAGGCGCTGGATCAGGCGGCGGTCGCGCTTGGTCGGGCGGCCGGCACCGCGGTCGCGCTCCCCGGCCACCACGTGCTCCTTGGGCAGCGGCGCGGGGGAGCGGTCCAGGTAGCAGGCGACCGCGACCGGGGCACCGACGCGCTTGATCACCGTGCGCTGCACGACGACGATCCGCTCGCGCTCGCCCCCGCGCACGTGCACCTCGTCGCCGGGGACCACCATCGTCGCGGGCTTCGCGCGGTCTCCGTTGACCCGCACGTGGCCCGCCTTGCACGCGGCCGCGGCGGCCGACCGGGTCGGGAACAGCCGCACCGCCCAGGTCCACGCGTCCACGCGCGCCCGCGTCACCTCACCCACCGGACGAGCCTCTCACGGGCGGTCGGCCGTCCCTGCGGAGGGGCGCCGACGCGCTCGTCGAACCGGTTCCGCGGCGAAACGATTCGCCGCCCTGCGCCCGCGTCCGCCGACCAGCACCCTGCGAGATGGCGGGCGCGCGCCCACCCCGGACCGAGCCTGTGGCGAGGTCCGGCCGCGGACGGAGGACCCGATGACGACCATGCTCCTGCGCCGACTGGCCGGCGCGATCGCCGCCGTCGCGCTGCTTGTGACCGGCGCGCTGGCCCTCGCCGGTCCCACGGCCGCGGCCGACCCCGTCCGGATCATGACGCTCGGGGACTCGATCACCGGGTCGCCCGGCTGCTGGCGGGCGCTGCTGTGGCAGAAGCTCCAGCAGACCGGGTACACCAACATCGACATGGTCGGCACGCTCCCGGCGCAGGGCTGCGGGATCACCTATGACGGCGACAACGAGGGCCACGGCGGCTTCCTGGTGACCAACGTCGCGTCGTCCGACCAGCTGGTCGGCTGGCTGTCCGCCACGCACCCGGACATCGTCGTCATGCACTTCGCCACCAACGACGTGTGGAGCAACAAGAGCCCGCAGGAGATCCTCGCCGCCTGGACGACGCTGGTGCAGCAGATGCGCGCCAGCAAGCCGACCATGAAGGTCCTGGTCGCCCAGATCATCCCCGTGGCACCGCCGAGCTGCGCGGACTGCCCGCAGCGGACCGTGGCGCTGAACGCGGCCGTCCCCGCGTGGGCGGCGGGCCTGAGCACCGCGGCGTCGCCGATCACCGTGGTGGACCAGTGGACCGGCTGGAACCCCGCGACCGACACGTCCGACGGCGTGCACCCGAACGAGACCGGCATCGTCAAGCTCGCCGACCGGTGGTACCCCGCGCTCACGGCCGCCCTGAACGGCACGACGCCGACGCCGACGCCGACGGTCACGCCGACGCCGACGGTCACGCCGACTCCGACGGTCTCCCCGTCGCCGAGCCCGACCTTCACCATGCCCCCCGCGGGCGGCTGCACGGCCACCTACACGGTGGTCAGCCAGTGGCCGGGCGGGTTCGTCGCCAACCTCCGGGTGGCCAGCCGCCTGCTGCCCATCCCCAGCTGGCACGTCACCCTCCAGCTGCCGAGCGGCACCGTCGCGAACGCGTGGAGCTCGCAGCCGACGACGTCGGGCACGACGACGACGTTCGCCAACGCGGCGTGGAACGGCTCGATCCCGGCCGGCGGGTACACCGAGTTCGGCTTCCAGGGCACGGGCAGCCCGACTCCGGCGACGGTCGGCTGCTGGTAGGTCAGAGCGCCCACCGACATACGGTGGGCCAATGACCACCACGTCCCCGCAGGTCGTCGCCGTCACCGGCGGCTACGTCGTCCCCGTCGTCTCCGAGCCGATCCAGGGTGGGACCGTCCTGATCGTCGACGGGCGGATCACCGCCGTCGGCGCGGACGTCGAGGTGCCCGAGGGCGCCCGGATCATCGACGCGACCGGTCGGTGGGTGCTCCCCGGCTTCGTGGAGTCGCACGGGCACGTGGGCCTGCACGAGGAGGGCGAGGGGTCGGCCGGCAACGACACCAACGAGATGACCACGCCCAACGCGGCGGCGGTCCGGGCCATCGACGCGATCAACATCGAGGACGAGGGCTTCCGCGACGCGCTGAGCGGCGGGGTGACGTCCGTCGTCGTGAAGCCCGGGTCCGGCAACCCGATCGGAGGGCAGTCCGTCGCCCTCAAGACGTGGGGCGGGCGGACGGTGGACGAGCAGGTGATCTCCGACGCGGTGAGCGTGAAGTCCGCGCTGGGGGAGAACCCGAAGCGCGTGTACGGGGAGCGCAAGCAGACCCCGTCGACCCGGCTGGGCACCGCGCTGGTGATCCGCGAGGCGTTCACCAAGGCGCTGCACTACCGCGCGGCCCGTGCGGCGGCGGAGACCAAGGGCGAGCCGTTCAAGGCTGACCTGGCGCTGGACACGCTGGTCCGGGTGCTCGACGGGGAGCTGGCCTGGGACCAGCACACCCACCGGCACGACGACATCGCGACGGCGCTGCGCCTGGCCGACGAGTTCGGTTACCGGCTGGTGATCAACCACGGCACCGAGGCGCACAAGATCGCCGACGTCCTCGCCGAGCGCGACATCCCGGTGATCTTCGGCCCCATGTTCACCAGCCGGTCCAAGGTGGAGCTCCGCGACCGCGCCATCGCCAACCTGGCGACGCTGGCCGCCGCCGGGGTGCGCGTCGCGATCACCACCGACCACCCGGTGGTGCCGATCAACTTCCTGGTCCACCAGGCGACGCTCGCCGTGAAGGAGGGCCTGCCGCGGCAGACCGCCCTGGAGGCGCTGACGGTGAACCCGGCGACGTTCCTGCTCCTGCACGAGCGCGTCGGCGCGCTGGCGCCCGGGCTCGACGGCGATGTCGTGGTGTGGTCCGGCGACCCGCTCGACGTGGCGTCCCGCGCCGAGCACGTGCTCATCGACGGCCGGACCGTCTACACGTGGGACGCCGGGGCGGGCCACGGGGTGGTCGTGGAGCGGGCGACACGGTTCGCGTCGTAGACCGGTTCTCGCGTGAAGACGTCGTCGCGCCCAGCGCAACGACGTCTTCACGCGAGAGTGGCGAGAAGCGCGCCGGAACTCGTCAGGCGCGCAGCTCCAGGTACTTGCTGATCAGCGCGTGGGTCGACGGGTCCTGCGCCGCGAGCGCGGCGGCGTCGCCCTGGACCGCCGGGGCGATCTCGAGCGCGAGCTTCTTGCCCAGCTCGACGCCCCACTGGTCGAACGAGTCGATGCCCCACACGACGCCCTGCACGAACGTGATGTGCTCGTAGAGCGCGATGAGCTGGCCCAGCACGCTCGGGGTGAGCGATGCGGCCAGGATCGAGGTCGTCGGGCGGTTCCCGGAGAACACCCGGGCGGCCACGATGTCCTCGGCGGTGCCTTCGGCGCGGACCTCGTCGGCGGTCTTGCCGAACGCGAGCGCCTTGGTCTGCGCGAAGAAGTTGGCCAGGAACAGCCCGTGCACGTCCACGCCGCCGTCGGCCAGCGGGTGCGCCGGGTTGGCGACCGCGATGAAGTCCGCCGGGATGAGCCGCGTGCCCTGGTGGATGAGCTGGTAGAACGCGTGCTGGCCGTTGGTGCCGGGCTCGCCCCAGAACACCTCGCCGGTCTGCGTGGTGACGGGGGTGCCGTCCCAGCGGACCGACTTGCCGTTGGACTCCATGGTCAGCTGCTGCAGGTACGCCGCGAACCGGTGCAGGTACTGCGCGTACGGCAGGACCGCGTGCGTGTGCGCGCCCAGGAAGTTGACGTACCAGACGTTCAGCAGGCCCATGAGGACCGGCACGTTCTGCGCGAACGGGGTCGTCGCGACGTGCTCGTCGACGGCGTGGAAGCCGGCCAGGAACTCACGGAACGCGTCGGGGCCGATCGCGATGGCCAGCGAGGTGCCGATCGTCGAGTCGACGGAGTAGCGGCCGCCCACCCAGTCCCAGAACCCGAACGCGTTCGTGGGGTCGATGCCGAACGCGGCGACCTTGTCCAGGGCGGTGGAGACCGCGACGAAGTGCTTGGCGACGGCGGCGTTGCGCGACTCGTCGTCGTCGGTCGTGCCCAGCTGCTCCCAGAGCCAGGTGCGGGCCAGGCGCGCGTTGGTGAGTGTCTCCAGCGTGCCGAACGTCTTGGACGCGACGATGAACAGCGTCGTCGTCGGGTCGAGCCCCTTGACGGTCTCCGCGAGGTCGCTGGGGTCGATGTTGGAGACGAACCGCACCTCGAGGCCGTCCTGCACGTACGGCTTGAGCGCCTCGTAGGCCATGACCGGCCCGAGGTCCGAGCCGCCGATGCCGATGTTGACGACGGTCCGCACCCGCGCACCGGTGACGCCGGTCCACTCGCCGGAGCGCACCTTGTCCGCGAACGCGAACATCTTGGTGAGCTCGGCCTGCACGTCGGTGTCGATGTCCTGCCCATCGACCACCAGCGGCGGCTGCGCGCCCGCGGGGCGACGCAGGGCGGTGTGCAGGACGGCGCGGTCCTCGGTGACGTTGATGTGGTCGCCGCGCAGCTGCGCCTGGAGGTGGGCGGCGAGCCCGACCTCGTCGGCCAGCTGCGTGAGCAGGGCGAGCGTCTCGTCGGTGACCAGGTTCTTGGACAGGTCGACCGTGAGGTCCGCCAGCGGGAGCGTGAGGCGGGTGGCGCGCTCGGGGTCGTCGGCGAACCAGCCGCGCAGGTCGGGCGTGAGCGTCGACTCGTGGACGCTGAGAGCCTGCCAGGCGGCGGTGGTGGTGGCGTCGATGGGCGGGGTGGGCACGGCGGGCTCCTGGGGTCAGCGAGGGGGATCGCGGTCGAATGCGCTCGCCACCACCGTAGGGCGCGGACGGGACGGGGCGCACAGGACGTCCGTCCAGGGGTCGCGCATAGAGTGTCGGCGTGCCGACCGAGCCCCGCACCGCACCCCGCCGCGCGCGCCTGCGGCCTCGGGGTCCGCTCGCGGCGGTCCCCACGGCCGCGGTCGCCGCGGTGACGCTCGTGGTGGCGTTCGTGGTCGCGCAGGCGACCGACGTCCGGGCGCTCGGCGGCGCGCTCCTGGTCGCCGGGGTCGCCTGGTGCGTCTGGCGGTCGGTGCACGCCGCCGGGTGGCTCCGGGTCGCGGCCGTGGTCCTGGTCGGCGCGGTCTGCTTCGTCGGCGCGCACCTGCTCAGCCCGGCGTTCGGCCCGTGGCCCGCCGTGCTCCTGGCGGCGCTGGGGCTCGGCGCCGTCGCGTGGGTGCTCACCGACACCCGGTCATGACGACCCCACCCCGTCTGGTGTGCTGCGGGCTGGCGACGCTCGACGTCGTGCAGGTGGTCGACCACGTCCCCGCCCCGGACGAGAAGCTGGTGGCCGACGCTCTGGACGTGTCGTTCGGGGGACCCGCGGCGAACGCGGCCGCCACCGCCGTCGCGCTCGGCGTCCCCACCCTCCTGGTGACCGCGCTCGGTGCCGGCCCGGTGGCCGACCTGGTGCGCGCCGGGCTCGTCGCCGCGGGAGTCGAGGTGGTCGATCTCCTGGCGGGCCGTCCCGGGTCGCCCGCCGTGTCGACCGTGCTGGTCACCCGGTCCACCGGGGAGCGGGCGGTCGTCTCCGTGAACGCCACGGGAACCAGCGATCTTGCCGAGGCAGCCGACGCAGCCGTCGAGGAGGTGCTCGCGCTCGCCACCGCCGTGCTCGTCGACGGGCACCACCTGGGCGCCGCGCGGGTGCTCGCGGCTGCGGCGCGCACCCGGGGGATCCCCGTCCTGCTCGACGGGGGCAGCTGGAAGCCGGGGCTGGAGTCGCTGCTCGCGGACGTCGACCACGCGGTCCTCTCGGCCGACTTCGCACTGCCGGCCGCGCACGGCGACGTCCTCGAGGCGGTCGCCCGGCTGGGCCCACGGTTCGTCGCGCAGTCCGCGGGCGGCGGTCCCGTCCGCATCCTCGCGACCGGTCCGGACGGCACCCGAACGCCGTCGCTGCTGCACCCGCCCGACGTGCCCGCAACCGAGGTCGTGGACACGCTCGGGGCCGGCGACGTACTGCACGGAGCGGCGGCGTCGGGCCTCGCCCGGGGCGCGGACATCGTCGCGGCGCTGGCCGACGGGGTGCTTCGGGCCAGCGAGTCGGTGCGCCACCGCGGCGCGCTCGGCTGGGCCTCGACCGTTCGGCCGAGCCGCTGAGCAGCACGGATCCCTAGGCTGCGAGACATGACCTCGTTCCTCCGTCCCCTGTGGACGGCCCCCCGGGCGCCCGGCGCGCCCGTGCGGGTGTGGCGGGACTGGGTGCTCGTCGGCCTGCTCGCGCCGACCGCCGTCCTGGAGGGCATCCTCCGTCCGGACGTCACGTGGCGTCCCGTCGCCCTGGCGCTCGCGCTGCTCGTCGTCGGGTCCCTGCTGTGGCGGCGGACGCACCCGCTGGCCGTGGTGGCCGGCGTGTTCGGCGCACTGACGCTGGTCGACGTCGCGGCGCTGGTCACCGGGGCGGGCGAGGTCGCGCTGTACACCTCCGCGTGCGTCCTGGTCCTGCCGTACGCGCTCTGCCGCTGGGGGAGTGGTCGCGAGATCGTGCTCGGGCTGCCGCTCGTCGCGCTCAGCGCGGCGCTGGGAGTCGCCAGCACCTACACGGTCGTGCCGGACGCGATCATCGAGGTCCTGTTCGTCCTGTCGCCCGCAGCCATCGGCGCCGGGGTGCGGGCCCGCGCCGGCTCCCGGCTGCGGGAGCGGGACCAGGTGCGGGTGCGCGAGCGCGAGCAGCTGGCGCGGGAGCTGCACGACACCGTGGCGCACCACGTCTCGGCGATCGCGGTGCGCGCCCAGGCGGGTCGGGTGGTGGCCGCGGTCGATCCCGCCGCCGCCGTGGACGCGCTCCGGGTCATCGAGTCGGAGGCGTCCCGTGCCCTCACGGAGATGCGCCTCATGGTCGGCGCGCTGCGTGACGACGGTGCCGTCGAGCTGGCGCCGCAGCGCGGGGTGGCGGACATCGAGCGGCTGGCCCGCGCCGTGAGCGGCCCGCCGCGCGTCGAGGTCGAGCTCTCCGGCGACCTGGACGACCTCCGGCCGGCGGTCGGCGCCGCCCTCTACCGGCTCGCGCAGGAGTCGGTCACCAACGCGGTCCGGCACGCCCGGCACGCCTCGCGGGTCACCGTCCGGGTCGCCGCCGACGACGACCGCGTGCGCCTGACGGTCGCGGACGACGGCGAGCTCCAGGGCCGCGGCGGGACCGGGTACGGGATCGTCGGGATGACCGAGCGCGTCACGCTCCTGGGCGGGACGCTCGACGCAGGCCCCGGTCCGGAGCGCGGCTGGACGGTGGCCGCCGTGCTGCCGAGGGCGGGGGCGGCCGCGTGAACGTCCGGGTGCTCGTCGCGGACGACCAGGAGATCGTGCGCACCGGTCTGGCGATGATCCTCGACGCGCAGCCCGGCATCGAGGTGGTGGGTCAGGCCGCGGACGGCCGCCAGGCGGTCGCGCTCGCCCGTCGGCTGCGCCCCGACGTGTGCCTGTTCGACATCCGGATGCCCGAGATGGACGGCATCGAGGCCACCCGGCTGCTCGCCGGCCCCGACGTCGCGGACCCGCTCGCGGTCGTCGTGATCACGACGTTCGACCTCGACGAGTACGTGCACGGGGCGCTCAAGGCCGGAGCCCGCGGCTTCCTGCTCAAGGACGCCGGCCCGGAGCTGCTGGTCCAGGCCGTGCACGCGGCGGCCGCCGGGGACGCGCTCATCGCGCCGAACGTGACGGTGCGGCTGCTCGCCACCTTCGCGGCCTCCGGGTCCCGCAGCCGGGTGTCGCAGCCGTTCGTCCCGCTGACCGGCCGCGAGGAGGAGGTGCTGGTCACGGTCGCGCGGGGACGGACGAACGCCGAGATCGCCGACGAGCTGCACATCAGCCTGAGCACGGTGAAGACCCACCTCGGCAGCCTGATGGACAAGCTCGCCGCCCGGAACCGCGTCGAGCTGGCGATGTGGGCCTACGAGTCGGGCCGGATGGATGGCTGAGGTGCGGGCCCGGCTTACTTAGGCCGGCAGAGGAGCGGCATGGCTTCCCAGGACTTGCCCTGAGAGACTCGCTCCCGTGACGGCGGCGGCGGCGAGGTGGCGTGTCCGGCCGGACGACGCGGCGCCGCTGTGGCCGACCTCGCAGCCGGTGGCGCTGGTGGTGCGCGAGCCGTCTCCCGACGGGCTCGGACTCTGGATCGACACGGAGCCCCGCTCGCACCGGTTCCTGGGCTGGAGCCCCGGATCGTCCCTCTTGACCGTGATGGCGGACGTGCCGGGCGTCGACGGGGAAGGCAACCCCATCCTGTGCGCCGGCGGGCACGCCGTGCTTGTGGAGTTGGCGCGCTGCATGGCGGACGACGGTGGTCGCTTCGTCGAGGTCGTGGACCGCGGGGTGGCACGTGTCGATCTCCGGACCGGTGCGGTGGCACGTGTCGAGCTGGAGCCTCTGCCGTTCTCCTCACTCGTCAGGACCGCCTTCGCCGGGTCACCCGACGGCGCGTCCGTCGCGATGCTGGGGCCGCGGGTGCGGCCCCCTGCACGCGGATCAGCCACACCACCACGGGGCGGCGAGACGCGACCCACGGAGCTCTCCGTGGCCCGGTTCGACGGCACGACACCGCGCCGGTTCGACGTGTACGAGGACCTCGTCCTCAGCGAGTGGAACCCCGACGACGTCGGGGTCCAGTGGTCACCGGACGGCACCCGGATCGCCTGTGCGGTCAGCTGGAACGAAGGCCCCGCGCAAGGACCGGCGCGCTTCCGGCGCGAGACCGTCATCTACACAGCGGCCGACGGCGCAGAGGTCCAGCGCATCCCCGGGAACCTGTGCGGATCGGCGTCGTGGAGCGCGGACAGCAACTACCTGCTGGTCGACCACGACCTCGACGACACGTGGATCCACGACCTCACGCGAGACACGTGCCGCCCGGTCCTTGTGCTGCCTCCGTCAGGCACCCGCGACATGCGCCCCGTCCGGGCTCTCGGGCTCGCCGACGACGACTACCTGGTGACCGCGCGGCACCGCGGCGAACGGATGACCATCGCTCTGACGCGTGTCGACGACGGCGCCACCACGGCGATCCTGAGCTGGAACGAGCTCGAGGCGCGGTATCCGAAGATCGCCTCGCTGCCCTGCAGGACCTGGTTGGCCGCAGCACAGGAGGTCACGCCGTGAGCGTGATGATCCTCGGATCCGAGCACGCCAACTACCTCGCCACGGCCGCCGTGGCACTCGACGTCATCCCCGCGCACCAGGGGTCGTCGCTCGCCCGAGCACTGCTGCAGGAGAACGTCGACGCCTACCTGACCAGGTACTGGGACGGGCCTGGGACCTTCAGCGACTGGGAGGAGCTCGACGAGGACGAGAAGGACGACGAGCTCCTCCAGATCCGGCAGATGCTCGACCGCCACGAATTCGTGCGCACACCGGAGGACCGGCTGACCGCACCGGGCATCAACACAGCGATCGAACGCTGGCAGTACCAGGTCAGTGAGTGGAGGTACCAGCGCGCGGAGTTCGACCGTGATCCGCTCCCCGGGTGGCAGGCGATGGAGCGGCTGTTGCACACGATCGCTGTTCGCGGCGTGTGAGCCGACCCGGGACACTGGGACGATGCTCGACGCCGCAGCTCGGCGGACGGCGGAGGGTCGGCATGCCTAGCCCAACGCCTCACGGACAAGCGGCGCGACCTCGGTCCCCAGCAGCTCGATGGAGCGCAGCGACTCCTTCTGCGGGACCCCGGACAGGTCCATCTGGAACGCCTGCCGGTCGTGGTGCAGCACGCCGTGCAGCGCGACGATCCGCTCGGCGATCTGCTCGGGCTCGCCGATGAAGTACGCGCCGCCGCGTGCCGCCTGGGACTCGTACGAGATCCGGTTGGGCATCGGGAAGCCGCGTTCCGACGAGATCCGGCGCATGGACTCGAACCAGTACGGGTAGAAGTAGTCGCGCGCCGCCTTCGGGTCGTCGGCGACGAACCCCATCCCCGCCACGGACACGAACCGCGACGACTCGTCGTGCCCGGACTGCTCGTGCGCGCTCCGGTACAGGTCCACCAGGGGCGCGAACGACGCGGGCTGCCCGCCGATGATCGCGTAGCTGATGGGCAGCCCGAGCACTCCCGCGCGGACCGACGACTGCGGGTTGCCGCCGGTCGCGACGGCGATGCGCAGGTGCTCGCCGAAGGGGCGGGGCAGCACCAGGGCGTCGTCGAGGGCCGGCCGGAACCGCCCCTGCCACGTGATCCGCTCGGCGCCGTCGAGCTTCAGGAGCAGCTGGATCTTCTCGTCGTACAGCTCGTCGTAGTCGTCGAGGGATGCGCCGAAGAGGGGGTAGGACTCGATGAACGAGCCGCGACCGGCGAGCAGCTCGACGCGGCCCTCGGACAGCAGGTCCATGGTCGTGAACTGCTGGTACACCCGCACGGGGTCCTCCGTGGAGAGCACGGTGACCGCGCTGCCCACGGTGATCCGGGACGTCTGCGCGAGGGCGGCCGCGATGACCGTGGACGGCGACGAGATGGCGTAGTCGGGCCGGTGGTGCTCGCCGATGCCGACGTAGTCCAGGCCGACCTCCTCGGCCAGCCGCACCCGCTCGAGCACCTCCCGGATCCGCTGACCGGGGGAGACCCGCGCCCCGCTGACGGGGTCGGGGTGGACGTCACCGAACGTGTACAGGCCGAGTTCCATGTCTGTGCGAACGCATCGACCTGGTGACCTGTTCCGCGCGTTCCCGCCGGTCACGGTGAATCGTTTCCGCCTTTCTCATCCCATGAGTCGGTCGGGTGAACGTCCGGTCACGATGTGGTCACGGTCACAATCCGGGGTTGACTCTGATTTGTAAGGAAGGTCTACTAACAAACGTGACAGCGACCACGCAGCCCCTCGCGGCAGCCCACGGAGTCGGTCGGGCCCTGCGCCCGACGGGCAAGGTGCTGCCCGAGCACGCTCGCGCGCACAACCGGTCGCTGGTGCTCGCGCACCTCTTCCACATCGGACCGGCGTCCCGCGCGGACATCGCGCGCAGCACCGGCCTGACCCGCGTCACCGTCTCGGGGATGGTGGCCGCGCTCATCGCCGAGGGGCTGGTCGAGGAGCTGGGAGTCCGCGTCGAGGGCAAGGTCGGCAAGCCGGCCACGCTCGTCGGGATGCGGACCGAGGCGTTCCAGATCGTCGCCGTGGACCTCACCGACGACACGCACCTGCTCGGCGCGGTGCTGACGCTCGTCGGCGCCGTCGTCGTCCGTCGCTCGGTCGCGCTCGAGGGTCGCACCGGGCAGCCCGCGGCGGACCTGCTGGAGAGCCTCTGCCAGGAGCTGCTGGCGGCGGCGACGCGCCCGGTCATCGGCGTCGGCATCGCCTCGCCCGGCGTCATCGACCTCGACGGCCGGGTCGTCCAGGCGCCGAACCGTGGCTGGTACGACCTGCCGCTGGCCGCCAACCTCACCGAGAGCCTCGGCGTCCCGGTGCACGTGGCCAACGACGCCAACACCCGCGCGCTCGGCGAGTTCACCTACGGCTCCGCGGCGGGGTCCGGCTGCATGGTCCTCACCATCGGTGAGGGCGTCGGCGCGGGCATCGTCGTGGACGGCGCGCTCGTGCTCGGCCGGCACCACGCGGCCGGCGAGATCGGGCACGTCACGGTGGTCGACGGCGACGTGCGCGACGAGCCGCCGCTGGACTGCGCGTGCGGCCGCACCGGTTGCCTCGAGACCGTGCTCAGCGTCCCGGCACTGCGCCGCCGGACCGCCGGCCTCACCCCCGAAGAGTCCGACGCCGCCCTGGCGTCGGTCGGACGGCTGCTGGGCATCGCCCTGGCACCCGTCGTCAGTGCGCTCGACCTCGCGGAGGTCCTGCTCTCCGGCCCCCCGGAGCTGCTGGACGGTCCTCTGCGCGAGTCGGCGCTGGCCACCGTCCGCGCACGCACGATGCCCGTCATCGGGCACGGACTGGCACTGCGGATGGGATCCCTCGACGAGGACGGGGCTCTCGCTGGCGCGGCAGTCCTGGTCCTGTCAGGCCAGCTGGGGGTCTCGTGACGACCCCCAGCCGGCCCACTGCAGGTCGGAAGAACCACCCGGCGGCGCCGTCCGGCGCTCGCCTCGCTCACGGGAGGAACCCCAACGTGAAGATCCTACGTTTCGCGGCCGTCGGCGCGGTGGCCGCGCTCACGCTCACGGCGTGCGGCAACGGCGACGACGCCGCTGACGAGCCCACCGAGGGCGGAACGCCCGAGGCCGCCACGATCAAGCTGTGGCTCAACGGCACGGACACTCCCGACGCCCTGCGTGAGTACCTGACGACGACCTTCGAGTCGGAGAACCCGGGCTCGAAGCTCGTCATCGAGGAGCAGGACTGGAGCGGCCTCGTGCCGCGTCTCCAGACGGCGCTCGGCTCGGCGGACCAGACCCCCGACCTCGTGGAGATCGGCAACACGCAGTCGCCGACGTTCACCTACGCCGGCGCGTTCGCCGACATCACGGACATGTACGACGAGCTCGGCGGCGAGAAGCTGCTCCAGGGCTTCGTCGACGCCGGGAGCGCGGACGGCAAGTTCTACGCCGCCCCGTACTACTCCGGTGCACGCGCGGTCTTCTACAACAAGGACGCGTTCGCCGCGGCCGGCGTCGAGGTCCCCACCACGCTCGCCGACTTCACCGAGGTCGCCAAGAAGCTGCAGTCGGACACCCAGTCCGGCTTCTGGTTCCCCGGCCAGGACTGGTACAACGGCGCCGCCTGGATCTACACCAACGGCGGTGACCTCGCGGTCAAGGACGGGGACGCCTGGAAGGGCGCCCTGTCCACGCCCGAGTCGATCAAGGGCCTCGAGGAGGTCCAGGACCTCTTCGCGAACGCGACGAACGCCCCGGCCGACAGCGACTCCAACGAGCCGTGGGTCCCGTTCAACGCCGGCCAGTCGGCCATGTTCTCGGCGCCCACCTGGGCGCGGTGGAGCATCGACCTGCCCGCGTGCAACAAGGCCGTCGACCCGGACGACAAGTCCGACGCCGCCCAGGCCCTGCGCGTGGAGCAGCAGACCTGCAACGAGGAGCACACCGGCGTCTTCCCGCTGCCGGGCCTCGACAAGGACTCGTTCGCGAACGGCTTCGCCGGCGGCTCCAACATCGCCGTCGCCGCCAAGTCCAAGCACCCGGAGCTGGCCAAGAGCCTCCTGAAGATCATCTTCACGGAGGAGTTCCAGAACATGCTCGGCGAGAACGGGCTGATCCCGGGCAACACGGCGTACTCGGCTTCGATGGGTGACGACGTGTACGCCCAGGCTGCCGTCGCCGCCGCGCTGAACGCCAAGCTCACGCCGGCGGCCGAGAAGTGGGCCGACGTCGAGGGTGACCGCATCCTGGAGGACTTCTTCCAGAAGCTCGCCACCGGCGCGGACGTCAAGGAGGCTGCTGCCGAGACGGACCAGCTCCTCGAGGACGCGCTGAACTGATCACGGCACCGGCCGGTCGCGTCCCCCGACGCGGCCGGCCGGACCGGACCAGGTGATCCCGGTGTGGCCGGGCCTGCCCTCGCAGGCCGGCCCGGCTGCGCCACCAGACAGGAGCTCTCCCCATGGCAGCCACTGCCCCCGCGCTGGAGCAGGACGACGCAGCCGTCGTCTTCCCGCGCCGCCGCCGTCGCCAGCTCGGCGTGTACGGCCTGCTCGTCCCCGCCGCGATCCTCATGGGCGTCGCGCTCGGCTACCCGCTGGTCCGTCAGTTCGTCATCTCCTTCCAGGAGTACGGCCTGCGCCAGCAGTTCGGCCAGCCCGCCGAGTGGGTGGGCCTGCAGAACTACACCGAGCTCCTCACGGACCCGTACGTCTGGACCGTCATCGGTCGGTCGATCGCGTTCTGCCTGGTCAACGCCGCGGTGACGATGCTCGTCGGCGTCGCGTTCGCGGTGCTCATGACCCGGATCGGCAAGGCCTCGCGCATCACCCTGCAGGTGGCGCTGCTGCTCGCCTGGGGCACGCCGGTGCTCGCGTCGATGACGGTCTGGCAGTGGCTCTTCGACTCGCAGTACGGCGTCGTCAACTACGTGCTGGCCCACGTCTTCGGGCTCGACGACATGGCCGGCCACTCGTGGATCATCCAGCCGCTGTCGTTCTACTTCGTGGCGACGGTCATCGTGGTCTGGATGTCCGTGCCGTTCGTGGCGTTCTCCGTCTACGCGGGACTGCTCCAGGTGCCCGAGGAGACGATGGAGGCCGCCCAGCTCGACGGGGCGTCGTCCCGCCAGCGGTTCTGGAACATCACCATCCCGATGGTCCGACCGGTGCTCTCCATCGTGCTGCTGCTCCAGGTCATCTGGGACTTCAAGGTCTTCACGCAGATCTACGTGCTCCAGCGCGCGGGCGCACCGACCCGCGAGACCAACCTGCTGGGCACCCTCATCTACTCGTACGCCAGCGAGTTCTCGATGGCCGGCGCGCTGGCCACGATCATGCTGGTGATCACGCTCGCCCTCACCGGGTTCTACATCCGGCAGATGCTGAAGGAGGACGAGCTGTGAGCGCCGTGACCACCCCCGCCCCCACCACCCTGGACCCCGCGCCCGGCCGCCCCGTGCGCTCCTCGGAGGCCGGACGCGCGCAGTCCCGCGGCGGCCGGCGTGCGCTCGGCGTGCTGGCCGTCGTCCTGTCGATCGCCTGGGTGTTCCCCATCTACTGGATGATCAACAGCGCGTTCCTGCCGCTGAACAAGCTGCAGACGCCGACCCCCACGTTCTTCCCGGTCCAGGGGACACTGTCCAACTTCCGGCGCGTGCTGGACGACCCGAGCTTCTGGGCGTCGATGCGGGTGTCGCTCGCGGTGGTCGCGATCGTGCTGGTCGCCGCGTTGATCTTCGCGTTCCTGGCGGCGCTCGCGGTGAGCCGGTTCCGGTTCCGGGGCCGCAAGGGCTTCATCCTCACCATCCTCGTCGTGCAGATGATCCCCGCCGAGGGCCTGTTCATCTCGCAGTACCAGATGCTCGACGGCTGGAACCTGGTGAACAAGGTGGCGGGCCTCGCGCTCGTCTACACCGCGGCGATCCTGCCCTTCACCATCTGGATGCTGCGCGGGTTCGTGGCCGGCGTGCCCATCGAGCTGGAGGAGGCCGGGATGGTCGACGGGCTGTCGCGCACCGGCGCCTTCTTCCGCATCACGTTCCCGCTGCTGGCCCCCGGGCTGGTCGCCGCCGGCGTGTACGGCTTCCTCCAGGCGTGGAACGAGTACACCCTGGCCCTGGTCGTGATGACCGACCCCGCCCAGCGCACCCTGCCCCTGTGGCTCCAGGGGCTCGTGGAGTCCAACCGGGCCACCGACTGGGGCGTGGTCATGGCAGGGTCCGCACTGATCGCGATCCCGGTGATCGTGTTCTTCCTCTTCGTCCAGAACAAGATGACGTCCGGGCTCGTCGCGGGTGCGGTGAAGGGCTGACGTGAGCACGCAGGGGATCCCGACGCCGCCGAGGCGCGCGTCGGACGGGGGCACGCGGCCGTGGTCGGTCGGGCTGGACGTGGGGGGCACCAAGGTGCTCGGAGTCCTGCTCGACGCCGGCGGCGTGGTCCGCCACCAGCTGCGGTCGGCCAGCGTCGCCGGGGCGGCCGGCGTGGTCGCCACTGCGGTCGCGGTGGTCGAGGAGCTGGCCGCGGGTGCCGGCGTCCCGGTCGCCGAGCTGGCGGGGGTGGGCATCGGGCTGCCCGGGGTGGTCGACGCCACCGACGGCACGGTCGAGCACGCGGTCAACCTCGGCATCGAGGAGCGCACCCCGCTCGCGGCGCTGGTCTCCGAGCGGCTCGGGGTGCGCGTGCGCGTGGAGAACGACCTGACGGTCGCGGTGGTCGGTGCCGCCCACACGGTGGACGGCGAGCACGCCTCGACGCAGGACGCCGTGGTGCACGACCTGGCGTTCCTGGCGCTCGGCACCGGCCTGGCCGCCGGTCTACTGCTCGAGGGCAGGCTGCGGCGGGGGTCAACGGGCGGCGCGGGGGAGATCGGGCACCTGACGCTCGTGCCCGACGGGCTGCCGTGCAAGTGCGGCCAGCTGGGCTGCCTCGAGCAGTACGCCTCCGGGTCGGCGCTCGACGCCGCCTGGCCCAGCCGGTACGGGCGCCCCGCACCCGAGGAGCTGTTCGCCGCGGCCGAGGCCGGGGACGCGCGCGCGGTCGAGATCAGGGACCAGTTCGCGTGGGCCGTCGCCGCCGCCGTGCGGATCCTGGTGCTGACCTGCGACGTCGAGCTGGTGGTGATCGGCGGCGGCGTGAGCGCCCTGGGCCAGCCGCTGCTGCGCGCGGTCACCGCCCAGCTCGACAGAGAGGCGCGGGTGTCTCCGTTCCTGGCCACCATGGGTCTGGCGAAGCGCGTGAGTCTTGCCCCCGCCGACGTTCCCGTCGGCGCGGTCGGTGCGGCCCTGCTGGGCAGAGGGGAGTACGTCTGATGGAGGTCGTCATCGCGCCGGGCCCGGAGCTGGGCCGACTGGCCGCCGCGGCCGTCGAGCAGCTGGTGCGCGCGCAGCCCGACGCGGTGCTGGGGCTCGCCACCGGGTCGAGCCCGCTGGCGGTCTACGACGAGCTGGCCCGCCGGCACGCCGAGCACGGGCTGTCTTTCGCGCGCACCCGCGCGTTCATGCTCGACGAGTACGTCGGCCTCGCCGCGGACCACCCGGAGCGCTACCGCAACGTCATCGAGAAGGACCTGGTGTCCCGCGTGGACTTCGTACCCGGCGCGGTGCAGGGGCCCGACGGCCTTGCCGAGGACCTCGTCGCGGCCTGCGCGGCGTACGAGGACGCGATCGCGTCGGTGGGCGGCGTTTACCTGCAGATCCTGGGCATCGGCACCGACGGGCACGTCGCGTTCAACGAGCCCGGTTCCTCGCTCGCGTCGCGGACGCGCATCAAGACGCTCACGCGCCAGACGCGCGAGGACAACGCCCGGTTCTTCGGCGGCGACGTCGACCAGGTGCCGCAGCACGTCCTGACCCAGGGGCTGGCGACGATCATGTCCGCACGGCACCTGGTCCTGCTGGCGACCGGCAAGGGCAAGGCGGAGGCCGTGCACCAGCTGGTCGAGGGGCCGGTCAGCGCGATGTGGCCCGCGACGGTGCTCCAGCACCATCCGCACGTCACGGTGCTCGTCGACGACGGTGCCGCGAGCCGCCTCCAGCTGGCCGGCTACTACCGCGAGACGTTCGCCTCCAAGCCGGACTGGCAGGGCCTCTGAGCCTGGTCCCACCCGCGGACGCCACCGGACCGTGTCCGAGCCGCGACGTACACTTCACGCCATGACCGAGCCCCTGCCGCAGCGCACCGGACCCGACGACCCGTTCTCCTCGGACCCGGGCACGTCGACCAGCGTGCTGGAGCGCGAGGAGACCACGGAGCAGGTCGAGCCGGGGGACCACGAGCGGTTCGCGCACTACGTGCGCAAGGAGAAGATCCTGGACTCCGCGATCAGCGGCAAGCCGGTGATCGCCCTGTGCGGCAAGGTCTGGGTGCCCGGCCGGGACCCGAACAAGTTCCCCGTGTGCCCCGTCTGCAAGGAGATCTACGAGGGTCTCCGGGAGCCGCAGGACGGCGACAAGAACGAGGGCGGCAAGGACTCCGGCGGCGGCCGGAAGTGGGGCTTCGGCCGCAACCCCGGCAGCGGCGGCGCGTGACGGCCGCCCCGCGCCCGTCCTCCCTCCCCTCGACCCACGCGTCCTCGTCGGCGGCGTCCCAGCTGCCGCCGGCGTTCCCCGCGCGTGCGCCGTGGGGGACCGCGGACAAGCTGCGTGCCTGGCAGGCCGAGGCCATCGAGCACTACCGGACGGCCAACCCTCGTGACTTCCTCGCGGTGGCCACGCCCGGCGCCGGCAAGACGACGTTCGCGCTGCGGATCGCCACCGAGCTGCTGGAGGCGAAGCTGGTCCGTCGGGTGACCGTCGTCGCGCCGACGGAGCACCTCAAGCGCCAGTGGGCCGACGCGGCCGCACGCGTGGGCATCACGCTCGACCCCAACTTCAGCAACGCGCAGGGCCGGCACGGCCACGGGTTCGACGGTGTCGCGGTCACCTACGCCCAGGTGGCCAGCAAGCCCGCGCTGCACGCCGCCCGGACCGCGGCCGCGCCCACCCTGGTCATCCTCGACGAGGTGCACCACGGCGGCGACGCCCTGTCCTGGGGCGATGCGGTGCGGGAGGCCTTCGAGGGCGCCACCCGCCGGCTCGCCCTGACGGGCACGCCGTTCCGCTCCGACACGGCCGCGATCCCGTTCGTGCGCTACGACCGGGGTGGCGACGGCATCCGGCGCAGCGTGGCCGACTACACCTACGGGTACGGCGACGCGCTGCGCGACCACGTGGTGCGGCCGGTGATCTTCCTGTCCTACAGCGGCTCGATGCGGTGGCGCACCAAGGCGGGCGACGAGATCAGCGCCCGGCTGGGGGAGCCGCTCACCAAGGACATCACCGCGCAGGCGTGGCGCACGGCCCTGGACCCCAACGGCGAGTGGATCCCGAGCGTCCTCGCGGCGGCCGACCGTCGCCTGACCGAGGTGCGCCGGGCCATCCCCGACGCGGGCGCCATGGTCATCGCGACCGACCAGACCGACGCCCGCGCCTACGCCGGTCACCTGGCGCGGATCACGGGGAAGTCACCGACCATCGTGCTCTCGGACGACGACGGCGCCAGCGACCGGATCGACGCGTTCTCCGCGGGCGACTCCCGCTGGCTCGTCGCCGTGCGCA
Organism: Cellulomonas sp.; assembly: GCF_965229465.1. Classification (GTDB taxonomy): domain Bacteria; phylum Actinomycetota; class Actinomycetes; order Actinomycetales; family Cellulomonadaceae; genus Cellulomonas. The sequence continues at coordinate 3,240,755 of NZ_OZ245882.1, forward strand.
TGGTCTCCGAGGGCGTGGACGTGCCCCGGCTCGCCGTCGGGGTCTACGCCACCAGCACGGCGACGCCGCTGTTCTTCGCGCAGGCGGTCGGCCGGTTCGTGCGGGCGCGCCGCCGCGGGGAGACCGCCTCGGTGTTCCTGCCGAGCGTCCCGCAGCTGCTGGCGCTGGCCAACACCCTCGAGCTCGAGCGGGACCACGCGCTGGACCGCCCGAAGACGCTCGAGGAGCAGGGGATCGACGTCGGGCTCGACGACGGGCTGCTGGACGAGGCGAACCGGGAGCGCAACGGCGCCGACGAGATCGGACCTGACGGCAAGCAGGGGGCGTTCGAGGCCCTCGAGGCGCAGGCGTCCTTCGACCGGGTGCTCTTCGACGGCGGCGAGTTCGGCACGGGCGCGGAGATGGGCTCGGACGAGGAGCTGGACTTCCTGGGCCTGCCCGGGCTGCTCGACGTCGACCAGGTCTCGGCGCTGCTGCGTCAGCGCCAGGCGGACCAGATCAGCGGGCGCAAGCGGTCGGCGGCGGCCGACGAGGTCGCGCAGATGGACCACCGCAAGCAGGCGGAGCTGCGCAAGGAGCTGTCCCAGCTGGTGGGGGCGTGGGCGCGCAAGAGCGGGCAGCCGCACGGGTCGGTGCACAACGAGCTGCGGCGTCGGTGCGGCGGGCCGGAGGTCGCCCTGGCGGATCCGGACCAGCTCACGGCGCGGGTCGCGATGGTCCGCGGGTGGTTCGTCGGCAAGCGCTGAGCGGACGCGCAGATGAGCATCGCGCGATTACATCCATCAGCGGGTGACTTACAAGGGCCGTCTCATCATGCGGACGGGGCAAATCGGCGGTAAAGCCGCAGGTCAGAGCCCTGGACGCGCGACCACATAGCATTTCGGTTCGCCCGCGCAACTTTTCTCTCGACGTGCCGAGTGCGGTCGGGGCTGCCACCGTTGTCCTGTGACCACGGCGCCGGGTACCCCCGGACTGCCTGATCGGTGACCACAGATCGAAAGGGTCAACCATGCCTACCTGGCTCATCCTCATCCTTGTCGGCGTCGTCCTCGTCATCCTTGGCGTGGCGACGAACATCGGCCAGTTCCTCATCTGGATCGGCGTCATCGTGCTCGTCGTCAGCCTGATCCTCGGGCTGGTCGGCCGGGGCCGTTCGCGCGTCTAGCTCGACGGAACACACTCCGCAGTACCGGCGCTGCGGCTCGGGCCCCTCAGTCCCCGAGCCGCAGCGCCACGGTCGGCACCGCTGCCTCGTCGGCAGACAGCCGCCGCGCCCCGCGCGGCAGCTCGTCCCGCGAGGCGCGGTGCCGTTCTGCTGCCCGGCGCACGCCGTCCGGTCCCGTCCAGCCGGGGTCCACCGCCCCGTCGGTGACGAGCGGCACGTGCAGCTCGCGCAACGACGCGTCAGGGGACGACCAGGCCCGAACCTCGTCGTCGTGGCCCGTGACCAGCACCTCCTCGACCGCGCGGCCGTCCGTGCCGAGCCGTCGCGCCGCGGCCTTGCGCCCGCCCACGCTCGTCTTGCCGAACGCGGCCTTGGCCACAGGAGCCAGCACCCCGTCCGCCCCCTCGCGGGCGACCAGCTTGTAGACCATCCCGCACGTCGGCGCCCCCGAGCCGGTGACCACCGAGGTGCCGACCCCGTAGGAGTCCACCGGGGCGACGGCGAGCGAGGCGATCGCGTACTCGTCCAGGTCCGAGGTCACCGTGATCTTGGTGCCCTGCGCCCCGGCCTCGTCGAGCTGCGCCCGCACCTCGTGCGCGAGCACGCCGAGATCACCGGAGTCGAGCCGCACCGCGCCCAGGCCGGTCCCGGCCGCCTCCAGGGCGAGCTCCACGCCGCGCCGGACGTCGTAGGTGTCGACGAGCAACGTGGTGCCGGTGCCGAGGGACGCGACCTGCGCCGCGAACGCCGCCGCCTCGTCGTCGTGCAGGAGCGTGAAGGCGTGGGCCGCGGTGCCGATGGTCGCCAAGCCGTACCGGCGTCCCGCCTCGAGGTTGGACGTCCCTGCGAAGCCCGCGACGACCGCGGCCCTGGCCGCCGCGACCGCCGCCTCCTCGTGCGCCCGGCGCGACCCCATCTCCAGGCACGGCCGGTCCACCGCCGCGCTGGTCATCCGGGACGCGGCCGACGCGACCGCCGAGTCGTAGTTGAGGATCGAGAGCACGAGCGTCTCGAGCAGGACGGCCTCGGCGAACGTCCCCTCGACGACCATGACCGGCGACGACGGGAAGAACACCTCGCCCTCGGCGTACCCGACGACCGAACCGGTGAACCGGTAGTCGGCGAGGAACGCCAGGGTCGCGTCGTCGACCACACGCTCGTCGGCGAGCCAGTCGAGCTCGAACGCCCCGAACCGGAACCGTTCGAGCGACTCCAGCACCCGCCCCGTCCCGGCGAGCACCCCGTACCGCCGACCGGCCGGGAGCCGGCGGGTGAACACCTCGAAGACGCAGCGCCGGTCCGCGGTCCCGTCGGCGAGGGCGGCCTGCAGCATGGTGAGCTCGTAGCGGTCGGTGAGGAGCGCGAGGCTCGGCGAGGGCGCGGCAGTCATGGGCCCAACGTAGGGCGCGCGTGCCCGACCGGCGCGGCGCCCACGTCTGTGGTCGCGCCGGGCTTGCGTTCCGCTCCGGGCGGGTGCGCTGGCGCGCCCCCACCCTCCGCTGCACTCCAGCCCAGCCCTCCACCTACAGTGGACGGCGTGCCAACGCAGACCCTCCCCGACGCCAGGGTCGAGGAGGAGGAGAAGACGGACGTCGCCGATCCGTGGGTGACGATCGTCTGGAACGACCCGGTCAACCTCATGAGCTACGTGACGTACGTGTTCGAGTCCTACTTCGGCCACCCGAGGGCGAAGGCCGAGAAGCTCATGAAGCAGGTGCACGAGCAGGGTCGCGCGGTCGTGTCCAGCGGATCGCTCGAGGCGATGGAGGTCGATGTGCAGGCGATGCACGGGTTCGGGCTCTGGGCGACGCTCCAGCGCAGCGGGCAGTGATGCGCGGCTTCAAGCGCCGCCGCGGGATGTACGCCGCGCGCCTGGACGCCGACGAGCGCGAGGTCGTCGCCGCCCTCGTGGCGGACGTCGCCGAGCTGCTCGGCGGGGGACGCCTGGAGTCGCGGGACGCGGTACCAGTCGGCGACGGGAACCCCCGGATGCGGATCGACGCGCTGCCGCCGCCGTCGGACCCCGCGGTGCGCCGGCTCCTCCCGGACGCGTCCCACGACGATCCGGAGATCGCGGCGGAGTTCCGGCGGCTGACCGAGGACGACCTGCGGGCCGGCAAGATCGCCCGTCTCGCGCGGCTGTGGGAGGCGCTCACGACGCCCGCCGACGGGTGGCGCGCGGACGCGTTCGTCGTCGCCCCGGACGAGGCGCAGGACGTCGCGGCGGCGATCACCGACCTGCGGCTGGTGCTCGCGGAGCGCCTCGGCATCCGGACGGACGAGCAGGCTGAGCAGCTGTACGACACCCTCCTGGACTCGCCGCAGGCCGAGGTCGCCGAGGAGGCGGCGGAGGTGCTCGACCCCGCCGCCCGCCGGTACCTGGTCGCCGTGTACGGGGCGCTGAGCTGGCTCCAGGAGTCGCTCGTCGAGGTGCTGCTGCACGACCTGCGCGCCGGCGGTCGCCCGGGCGAACCGTGAGCCTCCAGCGGTTAGGCTCGTGCGTGTGAACGACGCCCCCCTCGGCATCTTCGACTCCGGCGTCGGCGGGCTCACCGTTGCCCGGTCGATCCTCGACCAGCTGCCGCACGAGTCCACCCTCTACATCGGCGACACCCTCAACACCCCATACGGGTCCAAGCCGCTCGCGGCGGTGCGCGCGCACGCGCTCGAGGTCATGGACGACCTGGTGGACGCCGGCGTGAAGCTGCTGGTCATCGCGTGCAACACCGCGTCGTCGGCGATGCTGCGCGATGCCCGCGAGCGGTACACGCTGCGCCGCGGGATCCCCGTCGTCGAGGTGATCCTGCCCGCCGCACGCCGCGCCGTGGCCGCCACCCGGTCGGGGCGCATCGGGGTCATCGCCACCAAGTCCACGGTCGAGTCCCGCTCCTACGACGACGCGTTCGCCGTCGCCCCCGGCATCGAGCTGACCACCAGGGCGTGCCCGGAGTTCGTGCGGCTGGTCGAGGCCGGCATCACGTCCGGGCCCGAGGTCCTCGCGTTCGCGCACGAGTACCTCGACCCCGTGCGGGAGGCCGGCGTCGACACCCTCGTGCTCGGCTGCACGCACTACCCGCTGCTCACCGGGGCGATCTCCTACGTCATGGGCGAGGAGGTCACGCTGGTGTCCAGCGCCGAGGAGACCGCCAAGGACGTCTACCGCACCCTGGTCGCGCACGGCCTGGAGCGGGACCCCGCGGCCGGACCGCCCACGCACCGGTTCCTGGCCACGGGGGACCCGGCGCAGTTCCGCACCCTCGCCCGGCGCTTCCTCGGCCCGGAGGTCGAGACCGTCGAGTCCAGCGCGGCCCTGCGATGAGGCTCACGGTCCTCGGCTGCGCCGGCTCGTTCCCCGGCCCCGACTCGGCGGCCTCGGGGTACCTCGTGCAGGCGGAGGACGCCGACGGGCGCACCTGGACCGTCCTGCTGGACCTCGGCAACGGCGCCCTGAGCGCCCTGCAGCGGTACGGCGACCCCACCGCGCTCGACGCGATCGGGCTGTCGCACCTGCACTCCGACCACGTGGCCGACCTGGTGGTGCTCAACGTGCTGCGCCGGTACCGGCCCGAGGGGCCCTGCCCGCCGGTCACGGTGCACGGACCGGCGGGCACCGCGGAGCGCCTGGCGCAGATGGCCGGCAAGGACCCTGCCACCAGCACCGACGGGCAGTTCGACGTGGTCGAGTGGCGTGTCGGGTCCGGCGTCGCCGTCGGGCCGCTCGTGCTGGAGCCGGTGCCCGTCGAGCACCCGATCCCCGCGTTCGGCATCCGCGTCTCCGGGCCGAGCGAGTCCGACCCTGCCCGGACGGTCACGCTCGCGTACACGGGAGACACGGACGCGTGCGCGGGTCTCGACGCGCTCGCCACGGGGGTCGACCTCCTGCTCGCCGAGGCGGCGTTCGTCGAGGGTCGCGACGACGCCTCGCGCGGCATCCACCTCACGGGCCGACGCGCCGGAGAGGCCGCGGCGCGCGGGGGAGCGGGCCGGTTGGTGCTCACGCACATCCCGGCGTGGAACGACCCCGCGGTGAGCGTGGCGGAGGCGTCCGCGGTGTACGACGGCCCGATCGAGCTGGCCCGCCCGGGCGGCGTGCACGTCCTGTAGGACCGCACCGTCCGCACTCGTGCGCGTCCTGACCCTCCGGAGTGCGGATGTCCGGGGGTGCGGCTGTGAGGTGTCGGTGCTCGGTGATCCCGGCGTCCGGGGGTGTCGGGGCGCCAAGTTAGGCTCGGCGTCATGACTTCTGCTCCCTCCGCCTCCCCGATCACGCGCGTCCGCGCCGACGGACGCGCCCCCGACGAGCTCCGTCCCGTGACCCTGACGCGCGGGTTCCTGGAGGCGGGCGAGGGCAGCGTGCTCGTCGAGTTCGGCGGCACCAAGGTGCTCTGCGTCGCGTCGTTCACACCGGGCGTGCCGCGCTGGAAGAAGGGGTCCGGCGAGGGCTGGGTCACCGCGGAGTACTCGATGCTGCCGCGCGCCACGTCCAGCCGCTCCGACCGTGAGTCGGTCAAGGGGCGCGTCGGCGGGCGCACGCACGAGATCTCGCGGCTGATCGGTCGGTCGCTGCGCGCGATCATCGACGTCTCGGCGCTCGGCGAGAACACGATCGTGCTCGACTGCGACGTGCTCCAGGCTGACGGCGGCACACGGACCGCCTCGATCACGGGCGCCTACGTCGCGCTCGCGGACGCGGTGGCGTGGGCCGTGGAGAACAAGCACATCCCCAAGAACAGGGTCGTCCTGCGCGACTCCGTGGCCGCCGTGAGCGTCGGCATCGTCGACGGGCTGCCGGTCCTCGACCTGCCCTACGTCGAGGACGTGCGCGCCGAGACGGACATGAACGTCGTCGTCACCGGGTCGGGCACGTTCGTGGAGGTGCAGGGCACCGCCGAGCACGCGCCGTTCGACCGTGCCGAGCTCGACTCGCTGCTGGACCTCGCGGTCGCCGGCACCGCCCAGCTCACCGCCCTCCAGGTCGCAGCCCTGGCGTCGGCCCCCGGCGACGGTTCGGCGACCCGGCTGGTCCTGTGAGTGCTCGCCTGGTCCTCGCGACGCACAACGCCCACAAGGTCGGAGAGCTCCGCGCGATCCTCGCGCCCGTCCTGCCCGGGCTGGACCCGTCGTCGGTGGTCGGGGCGCGGGACGTGGGTGCCCCGGAGCCGGTCGAGGACGGCGTGACCTTCGCCGAGAACGCGTTGATCAAGGCCCGCTCGCTCGCCGCGTTCACCGGGCTCCCCGCGGTCGCGGACGACTCGGGGCTGGCCGTCGACGTGCTCGGCGGTGCACCCGGCATCTTCTCCGCACGCTGGGCCGGTCGCCACGGCGACGACGCCGCCAACCTCGCGCTCCTGCTGGCGCAGCTGGCCGACGTCCCCGAGCCGCACCGCGGGGCGCGCTTCGTGTGCGCCGCGGCACTGGTCACCCCGGACGGGTTCGAGCACGTCGAGACGGGCACGCTCGAGGGGGTGCTGGCGACCGCGCCCCGCGGCGCCGGCGGCTTCGGGTACGACCCGATCCTCGTGCCGACCGGCGACACCCGGTCGTGCGCAGAGCTCACCCCCGCCGAGAAGAACGCGATCAGCCACCGCGGCACCGCGTTCCGCGCGCTCGTGCCGACGCTCGTGCGGGTGCTCGGGGGATGACCCGCGGTGTCTGACGGCCACGTCCAGCTGGTGGCGGACGGGGTGACCTACGGGTACCCCGGGCACCCGGTGCTCGAACGCGTCGACCTCACGGTCGGTGCGGGGGACCGGGTGGGCGTCGTCGGCGAGAACGGGGCCGGCAAGACGACGTTGCTGCGGGTCCTCGCGGGCGAGCTCGCACCGCAGACCGGCACCGTGCGGCGCAGCGGCACGCTCGCCTCGGTGGAGCAGGAGCTCGACGCACCCGGCGGCGCGACCGTCGGCACCTTCGTCGCGGCGGCCCTCGGCGGCATCCGTGCGGCGGCAGGAGAGCTCGAGGCGGCGATCACGGGGTTCGACCACGAGTCCGGCGACCTCGCGCGGCTGACCGCCGCCGTCGCCCGCTACGAGCACCTCGCCGCCTGGGACGCCGACCGCCGTGTCGACGAGGCGCTCACGCGGTTCGGGGCGCCGCGGGAGGCGGACCGGCGGCTGGACCACCTGAGCGTCGGGGAGCGGTACCGGGTGCGGCTGGCGTGCCGGATAGGGGAGCGGGCGGACCTGCTGCTCCTCGACGAGCCGACCAAACACCTGGACGCGGCCGGGATCGACTACCTCACCGCCCGGCTGCGGGAGTGGCCCGGCGCGGTCGTCATCGTCACGCACGACCGCCGCCTGCTCGACGACGTGATGACCGCGATCCTCGACCTCGATCCCGCGATGGACGGCCGACCCGCGCTGTACGGCGCCACGCGGTACTCCGACTACCGGTTCCTCAAGAGCCAGATGATCCGGCGCTGGCGGGCGCGGTACCGGGCGGAGCGCAAGCGCGCGGTGCAGCTGGCCGAGCGCCTGGACTCGACGTACGAGAACCTCTCCGACGAGTGGCGCCCGCCCAAGGGTTCGCAGACGCACCGGCGTGCCACGCGGGCGCGGGGGCACGTCAAGGCGGCGGACCGGCTGATCCAGAAGCTCGAGGCCGACGCCGTCGAGGTGCCGACGCCGCCGCTGGTGCTCACCTTCCCCGACCTGCCGTCGCTGCCGCCGGAGCCCGTGCCGGGACCGCTCCTGGACCTGCGGGCGCCTCGGGTGGCCGGCCGGCTCGACCTGGCCGGGGTGCGCATCGAGGTACCCGCGTGCGGGCGCCTGCTGGTCACCGGGCCCAACGGGTCCGGCAAGTCCACGCTGCTCGCCGCGCTCGCCGGGTCGGTCGGGCTCGACCGCGGGGTCCGCGCGATCGCCCCCGGGGTCCGGTTGGGTGTGCTCGCGCAGGAGGGGCCGACCGAGCACGCCGCGGCCGTCGTCGCCCACCCGCGGGCCGCGGGCGTGGCCGAGCAGCTGTCGGGGTTCGACGCTTACGCCCGGCACGCCCTGGTGCTGCTGGAGGCCCGCCTGCTCGATCCCGGTCAGCTGGTCCCGATCGCGGCGCTCGGCCTGCTGACGGAGGAGGACCTCGACCGGCCCCTGCGCGAGCTCTCCGTGGGTCAGCGGCGCCGGTTCGACCTCGCCTGCGCGCTCCTGGCCGCGCCGCACGTGCTCATCCTCGACGAGCCGACCAACCACCTGTCCGTCGGGCTGGTCGACGAGCTCACGGCCGCGCTGCGGGCGACGTCGGCCGCGGTGGTCGTCGCCACCCACGACCGCCGGATGCGCACGGACCTGGCGGACTGGCCTGCGCTCACGCTCTGACGACGACAGCCTGTGGGTCTCAGGGCAGGCGGCCGACGTACCCCATCGCCTGGCGGAGCAGGAGGCCCTGCCCGCCGTTCATCTCGAACTGGATCTGCTGCGCGCACGCCTCCTCGGGCGTCATCCACGCCAGGTCGATCGCGTCCTGCTGCGGGCGGCAGTCTCCGAGCACCGGCACCACGTAGGCGAGCGACACCGCGTGCTGGCGGGGGTCGTGGTACGGCGTCACGCCGGGCGTCGGGAAGTACTCCGCCACGGTGAACGGCTGCGGCGACGCGGGGATCTGGGGGAGGGCCATCGGCCCGAGGTCCTTCTCGATGTGCCGCAGCAGGGCGTCGCGCACCCGCTCGTGGTACATCACGCGGCCGCTGACCAGGGCCCGGGACATGACGCCCTCCTGGGTGACGCGCAGCAGCAGGCCCACCTGGACGACGTCTCCCGAGTCGTCCACGCGCACCGGGATCGCGTCGACGTAGAGGATCGGCAGCTGCGTGCGGGCCTGACCGATCTCGTCGGGGCTCAGCCAGCCGGCGGGACGTTCGGGGCCGCGGGGGTACTCGGCGGAAGCGGTCACTGACCATGTCTACCTCGCCGCGGGCGGCCGCGACGGTCACGCCGCGCTGATCACCCCCTCCCGAGGTGTGCGTCTCGACACCCTCGGGAATAGTCGTGGGGGGTTGCGTGCTCTATCTGGCGGTAACCGAGGACTGGAGGAACGTCATGGCGACGACTGAGCTGACCGGCAGCACGATCGGGCAGACCATCAAGGACAACGAGATCGTGCTGGTCGACTTCTGGGCGGAGTGGTGCGGTCCGTGCAAGCGGTTCGGCCCCGTCTTCGAGGACTCCTCGGAGAACCACCCGGACGTCGTGCACGCGAAGGTCGACACCGAGGCCGAGCAGGAGCTGGCCGCCGAGCTGCAGATCTTCTCCATCCCGACCCTGATGGCCTTCCGCGACGGGATCTTGGTGTTCAACCAGGCCGGCGCGCTGCCCGCTCCCGCGCTGGAGCAGGTGGTCGAGGCCGTCAAGGCGCTGGACATGGACGAGGTGCGCGAGAAGATCGCCGCCGCCGCGACCACCGACGCCTGACCTGACATCAGAAGGGCCGGTCCCCAGGCGGGGGCCGGCCCTTCTGCGTGCCTGGTTACCGCTGGAGGGTGAGCAGGCCGGGGCGGTACGGCAGCAGGCCGTAGTCCCCGCCCGAGCTGGGCGAGCGACCCTGGTACAGCAGCTGCAGGTTGCAGGGGTCGATCGTCATCGTCTGGTCGTTGCTGGACCGGATGAGCTCACCGTGGCTGATGTCGTTGGTCCACGTCGCACCGCTGTTGGCCTTGCCCGCGAACGGGTTGCCCTCGCTGGCCGCCTGCGGCGTCCACGAGCCGGAGAGGCTGGTGGCGGTGAACGAGCGGAAGTACCGGCCGTTGCTGCCGATGGCCTCGACGATCATCAGGTACTGCTGCTTGTCCTTGACCTTGTACACCTGCGGCGCCTCGAACAGGTTGTTCGTGGTGTCGCTCATGATGGTGGTGTACGACGAGCCGAAGTTGCCCGGGAAGTTCCCGATCGGCATGCTCGCGCGGTAGATCTTGCCGTTGTCCCCGGCGAAGAACAGGTACATGTTCGTGCCGTCACCGATCACCGTCTGGTCGATCGGACCGGTGCCCGAGCCTGTGATGGAGCCGGTGAACAGGGGGCTCGCCGCCGACCATCCGTTGGGGTTGGTCGGGTTGCTGGAGGTCTTGTAGGAGAACGCCCCGTTGCCGCCCCACTGGTAGGTGAGAACCCAGATGTTCTTCGGCGCGAAGTAGAACAGCGACGGCGCCACGGTCCCGGACGACATGCCGGTCTGCGTCGCGGAGGCCATGCTCGACCAGTTCGAGAAGAGGCTGAAGTTCATCGAGCCCCAGCCCGCACCACCGGCTGTGCCGTGGGTGGTGGCGTAGACGAGGTGCTGGCCGTTGTACTCAGCCGTCGTGAAGTCCTTGAGCGATGCCCAGCCCGACTTCGGTGTGGCGAGCGAGCCGGTGGAGCTCCACCGGTAGCTCGACGGGAGGGAGCAGGACCCGCCGGTCGGTGGCGGCGTGGTGGGGTTGGTGCCGCCGAGGCGGACGAGCTGCCACTGCTGGTTGGTGCCGTTCCAGTCGGAGTACTGGACGACGTTGCCGCCGTCTGCGGTGGAGGCGCCCTGGACCTCGACGGCCTTGCCGCTGTTGCGGGCGATCAGCTGGATGTAGCCGTCGACGTCCTGGATGGAGAACTGCTGGTTGGTTCCGTCGTTGTCGGTCCACTGCTCGATAACGGCGCCGTCGGCCGTCGACTTGGCTGTCACGTCCAGGACCTTGCCGGACAACCGCGACTTCAGCTGGTAGTAGCCGTTGCCCGAGTCGATGAACTGCCACTGCTGCTGGTTGCCGTCGTTGCGGGACCACTGCTTGATCGGGGCGCCGTCGGCGGTGGACAGGTTGTACACGTCGAGCGCCTTGCCGCTGTTGCGGTTGACCAGCACGTACGACGCATTGGTGTCGATGGACGCGGCGCTCGCCGACGGCGCCACGACCACGGCGACCGCGCCGGTGGTGGCCACGGTGAGCGCGAGCAGCAGCGCCTGCCAGCGCGGCTGCAGCTTTCCGGGGGTTCTTCTCATAGGTCCCACTCCTTCGGGGTGTGCGGGGTGGGACGCCGTGTCGGCGGCGCCCCACCCGCGCTACGGGTGTCGGTCAGCCGACCTTGGCGAGCTGCCACTGCTGGTTGGTGCCGTTCCAGTCGGAGTACTGGACGACGTTCCCGCCGTCTGCGGTGGAGGCACCCTGCACCTCGACGGCCTTGCCGCTGTTGCGGGCGATCAGCTGGATGTACCCGTCGATCGTCTGGATGCTGAACTGCTGGTTGGCCCCGTCGTTGTCGGTCCACTGCTCGATGACGGCGCCGTCGGCCGTCGACTTGGCGGTGACGTCGAGGACCTTGCCCGAGAGCCGCGACTTCAGCTGGTAGTAGCCGTTGCCGGAGTCGACGAACTGCCACTGCTGCTGGTTGCCGTTGTTGCGCGACCACTGCTTGATCGGGGCTCCGTCGGCGGTGGACAGGTTGTACACGTCGAGCGCCTTGCCGCTGTTGCGGTTCACCAGCACGTACCAGGCGTTCGTGTCGATCGAGCCGTTCGAGGGCGGGGGGGTCGTGGGGTTGGTGGAGCCGCCTGCGTTGAGGGCGTTCAGCGTCGAGGTGTAGGCGGCCTTCTTGTTGCCCGAGCCGTCGAACAGCAGCGCGTTGTCGCTGCCGCGCCACGAGTCGCTGTCGCGCACGCCCCAGACGGTGATGCCCTTGCAGCGGCTGACGGCGAGGCACGCCTTCACCACGCCGGCGTACATGTTGGCCTGGTTGCCGCCCGTCTGGATGTCGAGCTCGGTGATCTGGACCTCGACGCCCAGGTCGGAGAAGCGCTGCAGGTTGGCCTGGTAGTCGCCCGGCAGGCTGGTGCCGAGGTGGGACTGGAAGCCGACGCAGTCGATCGGGACGCCGCGGGCCTTGAAGTCCTTGACCATGTTGTAGACACCGGTGGACTTCGCGTTGATGCCGTCGGTGTTGTAGTCGTTGTAGCAGAGCTTGGCGCCCGGGTCCGCGTTGCGGGCGGCCCGGAACGCAGCCTCGATCCAGTCGTTGCCGGTGCGCTGCAGGCTGGAGTCGCGGCGGCTGCCGCGCCCGTCGTCAGCGAACGCCTCGTTGACGACGTCCCAGGCGTAGACCTTGCCCTTGTAGTAGGTCGCGACCTTGGTCACGTGGTTGATCGCGGCGTTGCGCAGGGCGCTGCCGGACATGTTCTGCGCCCAGCCGGGCATCTGCGCGTGCCACAGCAGCGCGTGCCCGCGGACCTGCTTGCCGTTGCTGCGCGCCCAGTTGGCGATCTGGTCGCCGCGGCTGTAGCTGAACTGGTTCTGGTTCGGCTCGGTCGCGTCCCACTTCATCTCGTTCTCGGCCGTGATCATGTTGAACTCACGATTCGCGATCCCGATGTACGTCGAGTCGTTCATCCGGCCGGCCGCGATCGCCGTACCGAAGTACCGGCCCTTCTCAGCCGCCGACGCACCGAGCGTCGAGGCGGCCTGCGCCGGGTTCGCCAGGGCGACGAGCATGGACAGACCCAGTCCGGCAACGGCGGCGAGCGCCGCTGTCTGCCGCCCCCATCTGGGCCGGTGCTGCTGGTGGTGCATGGTGCGCATGATGACTCGCTCTCTTTCGGAGACCACACGGGGGTCGTGCGGTCGACGGTGATCGGGCGTCGCCGGTCAGGGCGTTGTGAGGTCGAAGCTGCGTACGGTCACGGCCCCGCCGAGCGCCTGCGTGGCGTAGTTGAAGATCCCGAACCGGTAGCCCATGAAGAACTCCCACGAGTTGTTCAGGGTGAACGCCGGCCCGAGGGGGACGAAGTTCGTCCCGTCGGTGCTGTAGGAGAACGTGGCCGTCCGGCCGGAGCCGGGTCGGATGTCCGCGCTGGTGCGCAGCCAGATCCGCCCGCCGGACACGTTCGCCGACGCGCGCTCGACCCCGGTGCCCGTGGTCGCCCACGAGCTGCTCATGCTGAGCCCGTCGGTCATCACCACGCGGGTGGCCCCGTTGGTCTTGACGACCCCGATCCACGCCGACGACTGCCGGAGCATCGCGAGCCCCGCCTTGTCGCTGTTGGCCATCGCCGAGTAGTCGAGCTCGACCGTCGCCGTCGACGACGGGCCCTGGATGCGGTGCGTCAGGGTGTTGCGTGCGTTGTAGAGGTCGTTGGTCACCGTGGCCGTCTGGAGCCGCAGGCCGTTGTTCACGCTGAACCGGGACGTGTCCGGGTTGTGGTTCCACTCCCACCGCGGACCCAGCGTGGTCCCGTTGAACGTGTCCTTGCCGATCATCGACGTGACCGTCTTGGTGGTCTGGATGTTCGGGCGGTTGTAGGTGGCGCCCCAGCGGCCGTTGACCGTCTGCAACGTCGGCCAGCCGTCGGCGGTCCAGGTGATCGGTGCCAGAGTCGGCACCCGGCCGCCCGGGTAGGCGTCCGTGAACGCCATGTACCACCAGTCACCGGCCTGCGTCTGCACCAGGCCGCCCTGGTGCGGCACGCCCCCGCCGGAGATCGGTCCGGGCAGGTTGAGCAGCACCTCCCGCATCGTGTACGGGCCGAACGGCGAGCTGGAGCGCAGGACGTACTGGCCGTTGGCCGGCCGGGTGAGCCAGATGTAGTAGTAGCCGTTGCGCTTGTAGAACCGGGCGCCCTCCAGGGTGCCGACGTTGGACGGCGTCTGGAACACCTGCTGCGCACGCACCTGGGCGGTGCCGTCGGCGTTGAGCTGCGCGACGCTGATCGTGCTGTTGCCGTACGCGACGTACATCGTGTCGTTGTCGTCGATCAGCAGGCCGGCGTCGTAGTAGCAGCCGTTGATCCGGGCCTTCTTCGTCCACGTCGCGTCGACCGCGGGTGCGGTGTAGACGTACGTGCGGTTGAACTCCGTGCAGCCGAGCCAGTAGTAGGTGCTGTTGCTCTTGCGGTAGCCCAGCGTGGAGGCCCAGATGCCCTTGACGTACTTGCGGCCGCCGTTGAGGTCGTAGCCGTTGTCGTCGAAGTCGAGGCGCGGCACGGAGTGGCCCGCGTACTCCCAGTTCACGAGGTCGTACGAGCGCAGGATCGGGGCGCCCGGCGAGTAGTGCATGGTCGACGCCGAGTAGTAGTAGGCGTCACCGACGCGGATGATGTCGCCGTCGGCGAAGTCCTGCCAGACGACCGGGTTGGTGAACGTCCCGCCGGTGGGCGGCGGAGTCGTGGGCGGGGGGGTGGTGCCTCCGAGGCGGACGAGCTGCCACTGCTGGTTGGTGCCGTTCCAGTCGGAGTACTGGACGATGTTCCCGCCGTCTGCGGTGGAGGCGCCCTGCACCTCGACGGCCTTGCCGCTGTTGCGGGCGATGAGCTGGATGTAGCCGTCGACGTCCTGGATGGAGAACTGCTGGTTGGTGCCGTCGTTGTCGGTCCACTGCTCGATGACGGCGCCGTCGGCCGTCGACTTGGCTGTCACGTCGAGGACCTTGCCCGACAGCCGCGACTTCACCTTGTAGTAGCCGTTGCCGGAGTCGACGAACTGCCACTGCTGCTGGTTGCCGTCGTTGCGGGACCACTGCTTGATCGGGGCGCCGTCGGCGGTGGACAGGTTGTACACATCCAGGGCCTTGCCGCTGTTGCGGTTGACCAGCACGTAGGAGGCGTTGGTGTCGATGGAGGCGGCGCTCGCTGAGGGAGCCGTCACCACCACCATGGCCAGCAGGAGGCCCGCGATCGCCAGTGCCGATGCCGCGACGGACTTCCTCATCGTTCGCTCCTTCGCGTCGTGTCCCACGAGCTGGGCCGGCACGCGGCATACCCTGTGCCGCGTCGTCGTCGATGCGGAGGGCGGGGATGTTAGCGCTCACATCTGCCTGTCCGGCCACGCTCGGAGGTGAGGTGGTTCGCCGGAAAAGTAGCGGCATTTACACCGGTGTACAACGCTTTCCAGACACCCGGAACGTTTAGGTCTGCACAGACGAAGAAGCTCCCGGCAGGATCACGTCCCACCGGGAGCTGTCCGGACGGCGGGGCCGGGTCAGCCCCGGGCCGGCGCGTGCGGGAGACGGGATTTGAACCCGCACGCCCTTTCGAGCACCAGGACCTAAACCTGGCGTGGCTGCCGTTTCACCACTCCCGCGCAGCGGAAGTTTCCCACAACGTCACGCGACCTTGAGGTCCCGACGCAGCTTGGCGACGTGGCCGGTGGCCTTCACGTTGTACTGCGCGAGGTCGACGCGCCCCTCGGCGTCGACGACGACGGTGGACCGGATGACCCCCGTGACGGTCTTGCCGTAGTTGAGCTTCTCGCCCCAGGCGCCCCACGCCTCGAGCACGGCGTGCTCCGGGTCGGAGCCGAGCGGGAACGTCAGGTGCTCCTGCTCGACGAACGCAGCCAGCTTGTCGACGGCGTCCGGCGAGACCCCGACGACCGCGAAGCCGGCGCCCTGGAGCGAGGCGAGCGAGTCGCGGAAGTCGCAGGCCTGCGTCGTGCACCCGGGGGTCATCGCGGCCGGGTAGAAGTACACGATCACCCGGCGTCCGCGCAGGTCGGACAGGGTGACGGTGCCGCCGTCGGCGGTCGGGAGCGTGAAGTCGGGGGCGAGGTCGCCGACGGCGAGACGGGGCACGGGATCTCCTGGGACGGGATGTGGGGGGTGCGGCCAGCCTATGTCGCACGGGTACCGTCGGACGCGTGAGCGACCTTCCCATCCGCATGCTGAACGACCGCCTGCTCGTCTCGCTCGACGGCGAGGCGGGGGAGCGGCGCTCGTCCGCGGGGATCGTCATCCCGGCGACGGCCGTCGTCGGCAAGCGCCTGTCGTGGGGGGCGGTCGTCGCCGCCGGCCAGCACGTCCGGCAGGTCGAGGTGGGCGACCGGGTGCTGTTCGACCCCGAGGACCGCGCCGAGGTGGAGCTCGGCGGGGCGACCTACGTGCTGCTGCGGGAGAAGGACGTGCACGCGGTGGCCGAGCCGCGTGGCGTCGGCGAGGGAACCGGTCTCTACCTCTGAGCGTTACTCGTCTTGCACTGCCCGCAATCTGGTGGTGCCATGAACAGCGGGACACGGTCCCCGAGGAGGTCGACCCCCATGACCACGCACGAGACCACACCCGTCTCCGTCGGCGACGCCGCGGACGCCCAGCCGGTACGGGACCTGCTCGCCGAGCACGTCCCGCTGGCCCTGATCGTCGACCTGGTGACCCCCGAGGCCACGTCCGCCGAGATCCTCGAGTCCGAGGGGCTGCCCGAGGATTCCTGGTGGGAGAAGGACGCGACGACGTCCGACGGCACCGGCGCGTGACGGTCGTCACGGACCCCGATCTCGATTGGCAGATCGGGTGGTCGGCCTGCTAGCGTTCTCAACCGCGCGCCATTAGCTCAATTGGCAGAGCAGCTGACTCTTAATCAGCGGGTTCGGGGTTCGAGTCCCTGATGGCGCACCGGAGACAGGCCCCTGATCAGCGGAAACGCTGACGGGGGCCTTTCTGCTTCGCTACTCGCCGACCGCCCCGTCGATCGCCTCCCGGATCAGGTCCGCGTGACCGTTGTGGCGGGCGTACTCCTGGAGCAGCTTGGCCACGTACCAGCGGACGGTGCGGGACCCTGCGGGGTCGCCGAGGTCCGCGTGCGCGGCCAGCAGCACGTCGGCCTCGGCCCGGACCTCGTGCCACCGGGCCACCGAGTCGCCCGCCATCGTGGCGTCGATGCCGATGATGTCGCCGTCCGGGTCCTCGTCCGTGCAGTACAGGAGCCCGGTGTCGACCCCGCTGAGCGCGCGGACCAGGTAATGGTCCTCCATCTCCGTGAGGTGCCGCACGAGGCCGAGCAGCGTGAGGACGGACGGCGGCGTCGACGCGATCACGAGCTGCTCGTCGGACAGGTCCGCGCACTTGGCGGCGAGGGCGTCCCGGTGGAACGCGAGCCAGCCGAGCAGCAGGCCGCGCTCGTCGGTGGCCTCGGGCTCCGGTGCACGGTGCATCTGCGCATCGTCCCGCGCGAGACGCCCGCTGGCCAGGCGCTGCGCCGACGGCGACCGCGCGACACCATGGGGCGAGGTCCTCTGCGGTCGGCGCCGAGGGCCACGCGGAGGGATGGAGCCGGGGATGGCCGAGCAGGCGCAGGAGTTCGACGTCGTGGTGATCGGCGGCGGCGCGGTGGGCGAGAACGTGGCGGACCGCGCGGGACGGACCGGGCTCAGCGTCGCGCTGGTCGAGCACGCCCTGGTGGGCGGTGAGTGCTCCTACTGGGCCTGCATGCCCTCCAAGGCGCTCCTGCGACCCGGCGCCGCCCTCGCGGCCGCCCGAGGCGTCCCGGGAGCTGCGGCCGCGGTGACGGGCGACGTGGACGTCGCGGCGGCGTTCGCCCGGCGCGACGAGATCACGCACCACTGGGACGACAGCTCCCAGGTGGACTGGGTGCAGAGCACCGGGATCAGCCTCCTGCGGGGGCACGCACGGTTCACCGCACCGCGGGAGCTCACCGTCGAGGGTGACGACGGTGAGGTGCGGGTGACCGCGCGGCACGCGGTCGTCGTCGCGACCGGGTCCGCGGCGGTGCTGCCGCCGGTCGACGGTCTCGCGGAGCTGCCGCCCTGGACGAGCCGGGAGGCTACGTCGGCGCAGCAGGTGCCCGCGCGCCTGGCCGTGCTCGGCGGCGGGGTGGTGGGTGTCGAGATGGCCACCGCCTTCGCCGACTTCGGCAGCGCGGTGACGCTGGTCGTGCGCGGAGACAGGCTCCTGACGGGCGCGGAGCCGTTCGCCGGCGAGGCGGTCGCGGCGTCGCTCGCCCGGCTCGGCGTGAGCGTCCTGTTCGGCGCGGAGACCCGGTCGGCCCGGCGGGAGGCCGACGGGGTGCACCTGGACCTTGGCAGCGGTGCGGACCTGGTGGTCGACGAGGTGCTCGTCGCCACCGGCCGGCGCCCGCGGACCGCAGAGCTGGGCCTCGAGACGCTCGGGCTCGAGCCGGGGAAGGCGGTCGCGGTCGACGACGCCCTCCAGGCCACCGGGGTCGACGGCGGCTGGCTGTTCGCCGTGGGCGACGTCTCGGGACGGACGGCGACGACCCACCAGGGCAAGTACGACGCCCGCGTGGTCGGAGACGTCATCGCCGCGCGCTTCGACCCGCGGTCCTCCGCGGCGGACTCACCCGACGGCGCCACGTCCGGCGACCGCGCGCTGGCGGCCGCGGACGAGCGCGCGGCGGGTCCGTGGAGCCGCTACCGGGCGACCGCGGACCTCGGGTCGGTGCCGCAGGTCGTGTTCTCCCGCCCGGAGGTCGCGTGGGTCGGACTCACCGAGGCCGCGGCACGCACGAAGGGCATCGACGTGCGCGTGCTCGGCTACGACCTCGAGAACGTGGCGGGGGCGAGCGTGTTCGCCGCGGACTACGCGGGGCACGCGCAGCTGGTGGTCGACGACGCCCGGGGAGTGGTCGTCGGCGCCACGTTCGTCGGGCCGGAGGTGGCCGAGCTGCTGCACGCCGCGACGATCGCCGTGGTCGGGGAGGTGCCGCTGGACCGCCTGTGGCACGCGGTGCCGTCGTACCCGACCGTCAGCGAGGTCTGGCTCCGGCTGCTGGAGACTGCGGGCCTCTGAGCACGCACGAGGGGGCGGACCCGGCCGGGTCCGCCCCCTCGTCGATCATCCGGTCAGCTGTCCGCGGCGAGCGACCCGTCGCTGGAGAGCACGAGGCCGATCGCGGCCTCACCCTGACGCACGGCCTGGCCGATCAGGCCGAAGTCGTAGGACTTGAAGTCCGCGAACTCGATCCCGTACGTCTCCTCGAGGCCCAGCTGGCAGAACGGGCGCTCGGGGCACTCGGCCGGCCCGGCCAGCACCAGCCCACCGCAGTTCGTGGCGAGGTCGGACAGGGTGGTCAGGTCGTGCTCGGCCGCGAACTCGCTGGTCACCGCGAACGCGTTCTGGTCCTGCGCCGTGGACGGGGCGCCCACCACGAGGCCGGCGGCGTCCGCGAGCGGGGTCAGCGCCGTCACGGTCTCGTCGACGTCGGCGGAAGCCACCGACGCGGCGTCCGCGCCGTTCTGCTGCGCGTTGAGGAAGTCCGCGAGCGTCGCCGCGTACTCCGGGACGGCCGTGAGCGTGCCGTCGGTCAGAGCCGGCAGGTACGTCTCACGGTTGCCGATGGTGCGCACCTCGACGGTGTAGCCCGCGGTGCGCAGGACGGCCGCGTAGATCTCCGCCAGCGTGGCGCTCTCGGAGAAGTTCGCCGCACCGATCACGAGTGAGGCACCAGCACCCGACGGCTCCGTCGCGGTGAGGCCCTCGGTGTCGACGAACTCCTCGGCCACCTCGCTCGACGTGCGGCGGTCGATGTCGACGGCCTTGTTGAGCTGGATGAGCTTGTCCGTGTCGAGCGCGGCGGACACGGTGTCCAGCAGCTCGATCACCGACGCGTTCGCCGCGGCCGCGGCCTTGTTCACGGCCGGGATGATGTTGTCGGCGTTCTGGAGGCCCTTGTCGTCCTCCAGGACGACGAGCTTCTCGCCGGCGATCGGGTCGCACGTGGCGAGCCCGGACGAGCCGGAGGACGTCGGGTCGGCCTCGCCTCCGCCCGAGCCAGGGCTGCCACAGGCGCCGAGCGCCAGGGCGGCGACGGCGATCAGGGTCAGGGTGGTGGAGCGTCTCGCTCGCATCGTGCTCTCCTCGGGGAGTCAGCAGGGGGGCGGGAAGGGTCCCGGTGACGGACAGAAGGTGCCGCCGACGAGGTCAGGACGTTGTGCCCGACCTATTCGATCCGCTGGTCGCGGGCTCGGCAAGCCCTGGGGATGTGACGCGCGCCCGGCGGGTGCGCCGGGACGGCGTGTCGGACGTGTCCCGGGCCAGCGCTCGCAGGCCCGGGGGAGTGAGCAGGTGCTGCGCGATCGCGAGCAGGCCCTCGGCCAGCAGGCACAGGCCGGCGACGAGGATGCCGCCCGCGAGCACCTGCCCGTAGTCCTGGGTGCCGAAGCCGCTGACCACGATGGTGCCGAGGCTGCGCCCGCCGACCAGCGCCGCGAGCGGGACGGTCGCGAGCACCTGGACCGCCGCGGTGCGGACGCCCGCGGCGATGAGCGGGACGGCCAGCGGGAGCTCGACCGCCCACAGGCTGCGCCCGCCGGACATGCCCACCCCTCGTGCGGCGTCCTTGACGTCGGCGTCGACCTCCCCGAGCCCGGTGACCGTGTTGGTGAGCAGGGGCGGCACCGCGAACACGGCGCACGCGAGCACGGTGGCCGTGTTGCCGAACAGCCCGCTCGCCGCCAGCAGCGTGAGCAGGGCGAGCGTCGGCAGCGCCCGCGTGGTGTTGGCGACGACGACACCGGCCGTCGAGCCGCGGCCACGGTGCCCGAGCCACAGGCCCACCGGCAGGGCGACCACGGCGGCGAGCAGCACCGCCAGCACCGAGACGACGATGTGATCGCGCGTGAGCGCCAGCACACCGTTGCGACCGACCCAGTTGAGGGGGTCGTTCAGCCAGAGGAACGCGTCGGTCAGGGTGTCCACGTCACACCGGCCTCTCGACGCGGGCCCACGGGGTGAGCCGTCGGCCGACACCCGCGATGACCAGGTCGCACACGAGCGCGAGCAGCAGGCAGAGCACCGTGGCCGTCATGATCTCCGCGTGGTAGTTGCTGCGGAAGCCACGGAACATCAGCTGACCGAGCCCGCCGTAGCCGACGACGACGCCCACGGTGACCAGGGCGACGGTGGTGACCGTGGCCAGCCGCAGCCCTGCGACGATGCTCGGCAGGGCCTGCGGCAGCTCGACCGCGAACAGCAGCCGCGACCGGCCGTACCCCATGCCGCGCGCCGCGTCCCGCACCGCGGGGTCCACGCCCTGGAGCCCGACCAGCACGTTCCGCGTGAGCACCAGCAGCGCGTACGACACCAGCCCGATGAGCACGGTGGTGCGTCCGATGCCCGTGTACGGCGCCAGGATGGCGAACAGCGCCAGCGACGGCACCGTGTAGAGGACGCCCGCGACGCCGAGCACCGGGCCAGCCAGCCGCGGTCGCAGGTGGGCCAGCGCGCCGAGCGGGAGGGCGAGCAC
Organism: Cellulomonas sp.; assembly: GCF_965229465.1. GTDB lineage: Bacteria > Actinomycetota > Actinomycetes > Actinomycetales > Cellulomonadaceae > Cellulomonas. The sequence goes on from NZ_OZ245882.1 coordinate 3,261,855, forward strand.
GAACGCGATGACGACGGCCTGGAACGTGAGCGACGCGTGCTGCTCGAGCGCACGACCGATGTCTGCGGCGTTGCGCTCGACGTACTCCCACGAGAACCACGGGTTGGGTGGAGCCTGGGCCAGACGCATGCGGCGAACGTACCCGTGGCCTCCGACATGCGCAGTCTGGCCCTGCGGCTGTCGGACGGGGCGACTAGCGTCCTGGGGGTGGCAGACGACCCGGCGATCGCCTTCGAGCACGTGAGCAAGTCGTACGCGTCCGACCGCGGGCGGGAGGAGTCGGGCGCGGCGGTCGACGACCTGTCCCTGGCGGTGCAGCCGCACGAGGTGCTCGTGCTGGTCGGCCCCTCGGGCTGCGGCAAGTCCACCACCCTGCGCATGGCCAACCGGCTGGTGGAGCCGACGTCCGGTCGGATCATGCTCGAGGGCGAGGACGTCACCACGGTCGACCCCGTGGGCCTGCGCCGGCGGATGGGCTACGTGATCCAGAACGTGGGTCTCTTCCCCCACCGCACGGTCGCCCAGAACGTCGCCACCGTGCCGGGCCTGGTCGGCTGGGACCGCAAGCGGACGGCCGCGCGGGTCGACGAGCTGCTCGACCTGGTGGGCCTCGACCCGGACCGCTACGCCCGGCGCTTCCCGCACGAGCTCTCCGGCGGCGAGCGGCAGCGCGTGGGCGTCGCCCGCGCCCTGGCCACGGACCCGCCGGTGCTCCTCATGGACGAGCCGTTCGGCGCGGTGGACCCGGTGGGCCGGCGTCGACTCCAGAACGAGTTCGCCCGGATCCAGCGCACCCTGGGCATCACCGTGATGCTCGTCACGCACGACATCGACGAGGCCGTGCGGATGGCGGACCGCGTGGCGGTGCTGAGCACCGGCGCCCACATCGAGCAGCTGGCCTCCCCGCTCGACATCGTCGCCCGCCCGGCCACCCCCGCCGTGGCGGACCTCGTCGGCAGAGGCCGGACCGCCCGCCTGCTCGCGCTCGGCCGACTGGAGCTCGCCGACCTGGAACCCGTCCACACCTCCGCGCCCGGCACGTCCCTCGCGGTCGGCGCCGAGCTGGGCGACGTGCTCGACGCGCTCGTCGGCGCGGACGGCCCCCTCCCGGTGCAGGACGAGCACGGCGTCGTCGTCGGCAGTGCCACGGCGGCCACCGTCGTGCGCGCCCTGGACCGGCTCACGGAGCGGGCCGACGAGACGGACGCCACAGCAGACGCGGACTCGGCCGTCGGTACGCTGCGCAGGTGACCACCCCCACCGCACGCCTCGCCCTCGCGACCTGCGCCGAGCTCCCGGAGCTCGACTCCGACGACCACGCGCTGCGCGACGCGCTGCTCGAGCGTGGCGTCGCCACGGACGTCGTCGTCTGGGACGACCCGACCGTCGACTGGGGCACCTACCCCCACGTCGTCATCCGCTCGACCTGGGACTACACCGACCGCCCGGCGCAGTTCGCCGACTGGACCCGCAAGGTGGAGCGCACCAGCACGCTGCTCAACCCCGCGTCCGTCGTCGGGTGGAACATCGACAAGACCTACCTGCGCGACCTGGAGAAGGCCGGCCTGCCGATCGTCCCCACGATCTGGCTGGACCCGGAGCGCAACCTCGACTCGCGTGCCATCCACACGCGGTTCCCGGCGTTCGGCGACTTCGTCATCAAGCCGACGGTCAGCGCGGGCTCGCGGGACACCGGCCGCTACGACGCCGGTGTCACGCAGCAGCGGTCGCTGGCCATCACGCACGCCAAGAACCTGCTGAGCGTCGGCCGCCGCGTGATGATCCAGCGCTACCTGCGCAAGGTCGACACGGCCGGGGAGACCGCGCTGGTCTTCATCGAGGGCCAGTTCAGCCACTCGGTCCGCAAGGGAGCGCTGCTCGAGGGCCCGTTCCGCGAGGAGCAGGTGCTGTACCGGGACGAGACCCTGACCGCGCGGGACGCCAGCGACGCCGAGCGCGAGCTCGCGGAGCGCGTCGTGGCCGCGCTGCCGGGCATCGCCCCGGGTGCGGACGGGCCGCTGCTGTACGCCCGCGTCGACCTGATCCCGGACGACGAGGGCAACCCCGTGGTGCTCGAGGTCGAGCTCACCGAGCCGTCCCTGTTCTTCGCGCTGTCGGAGGGCTCCGCCGGCCGGTTCGCCGACGCGATCGCTGCGCGGCTCTGACGTCGGCAGGCAGTGGCCGAGACCACTGCCTGCCGATTCCAGAAGTGCCCCCGGCCTCGGGTACACTTCTCGACGCCCCGACGTACGCGTCGGGGGATCGTGGTGGCTATAGCTCAGGTGGTAGAGCACCTGGTTGTGGTCCAGGGGGTCGCGGGTTCAAGTCCCGTTAGCCACCCCATCGCGTCGGGCGTCGACCATCTGGTCGGCGCCCGTCGTCGTTCCCGAGCGGTCAGCCCTCGGACAGGAGGGCGCCCTTGACCGACGTGGCGACGACCTCGGCCGCGATCTTCTTGGCCGCGGCGGAGTCCGGACCAGGCTGGGCCGGCAGCAATGCGGCGCGGTAGTACCGCAGCTCGTCGATGCTCTCGAGGATGTCCGCGAGCGCCCGGTGGCCGCCGTTCTTGCGCGGCGAGGCGAAGTACACGCGCGGGTACCAGCGGCGGGCGAGCTCCTTGATCGACGACACGTCGATCACGCGGTAGTGCAGGTGCGCCACGAGCTCGGTCATGTCGCGGTCCAGGAACGCCTTGTCGGTGCCCACGGAGTTGCCGGCAAGCGGAGCCTTGCTCGGGTCGGGCACCCAGGCGCGCACGTACTCGAGCACCTTGGCCTGCGCGTCCTGGAGGGTGGTGCCGCCCGCGAGCTGGTCGAGCAGGCCCGACGTGGTGTGCATGGTGCGGACGAAGTCGTTCATCTGCTCCAGCGCCTCGGGCGGCGGGGCGATGATCACGTCGACGCCCTCGCCGAGCACGCGCAGCTCCGAGTCGGTCACGACCGCGGCCACCTCGACCAGCGCGTCGGCCGCGAGGTCGAGGCCGGTCATCTCGCAGTCGATCCAGACGATGCGGTCCCCGCTCTCCTGTCCGGTCGGGGCGGGCGGGGGCGTCGGCGTGCTGGTCACGCAGGTCAGCCTAGGGGGCGTCCGGCCGTCCCGCGTTCGTGCGCCGGTCGTGCCGCGGTTAGCGTCGGTTCATGACAGACGATGTGGCACGCGTGCCGCCCCGCCTTCCCGCGCTCGCTGCGCTGCGCTCGCGGCCGGCGCTCTGGGCGCTGCTGCCGGGGACCGTGCTCGTCGTGGGCGGGCTCGCGGTGTTCTTCGGCGTGCTCGACACCGTCCGCGAGAAGGACGACCTGTCCAGCCTCGACCAACCGGTGCTGGAGTACCTGGTGAACCACCGGACACCGGGGTGGACCGGGGTGCTGGCGGCCATCACGTTCGTCTCCGGCCCCACCGTGCTCCCGATCCTGGTGGCGGTCGCCTGCCTGGTCTGGGGGCTGGTGCGCAGGCAGTGGTGGCGCCCGGCGCTGCTGGCGGGGGCGATGGTCGCCTCGACGGTGATCAGCCTGTCGGTCAAGGGGCTGGTGGGCCGTGAGCGGCCGCCTGCGGACACGATGTTCGTGCCGGGCGCGGAGACGACGGCCTCGTTCCCGTCCGGGCACACCATCGGCACGGCGACGTTCCTGCTGGTCGCCGGGTACCTCGTGTGGAGCCGGCATCCGACCGTGCCTCGGCTGGTGGTCTGGGGCGTCGTGACGGTCGTCGGGACCGCGCTGGTGGCACTGAGTCGGCTGTACCTCGGGTACCACTTCCTCACGGACGTGGTTGCCGCCGTGGCCCTCGCGGTCGCGGTGCTCGGCGTGGTGATGGTCGTCGACCGTCTGCACGCCGTCCCGTCGTCCGGCTGACCGGCTATCGGGGGCCGTCGTGCCCCGGCACCGTGGAGGCCAGCCACGCCGCGACGAGGACGACCACCGCGGCAGTGGCCCCGATCCACAGGCTGGCCGTCCATGACGTCCCCGCCCAGCGCAGGACGCCGAGCGTGCCCGCTCCGACGACCAGGCCGAGCCCGATCCGCCCGAGCCAGAGGACGACGTGGCGGACGAGCCGATTCCCGGTGGGCTGGTCCGGCGCCGGCTCCGGGTCCGGGGTGGCGTGCCGACCCATCAGCGCCGCCCGGGACGCCGGCGGCGCGGGCGGGGGGACGGCGGCATGGCGTCATGGTGGCACGCATGCGGACGAGCGCGGGCCGGAACCCCGCGGGGCCCCGGCCCGCGCTCGCGGGAGGGTGGATCAGTGCGCGTCGACGAGACGCGGCGAGCGCGTCACGACGCGCCGCGGATCCGGAGGTCGACCGATGTTCTCGGCCGGCTGTTGGTCGCGCCGCGCTGCGCGGACGCGGACCTGGTGGGAGTGAGCGAGGCGCTGGGAGTGGTCCTGGCGCGCGAGCTCGAGGGAGATGGTCGGGTTCACGGTGTGCTCCTGGGCATGACGGTGCCCGGGCCGGATGCCCGGGCGGTTCGGTGGTGTAGGAGTACTCGACCACGCGTCAGATACGGCCGTCACCTGATTATTCGGCCCGTTTCGCCCGATTCTGGGTGGCGGGATCTCGACGCATGACGCCCGCCTGCCGGCTGGATCGGGGCGGTCGATCGGGGCAGGCTGCGGGGGTGCCCACTCCCGCGCTCGCAGCTCCGTCGGTGGTCGTGGGGCGGCAGCCGCAGATCGGGCTGGCACTCGGGAGCGCCCTCTACATCGCGTCGGTGCTCGGCACCGGGATGCTCCTGCTGCCGAGCCTCGCCGTGCGCGCGGCCGGTCCGGCCTCGCTGGTCGCGGTTGCCGCGGTGCTCGTCGCCAGCGTGCCGCTGGCCATGACGTTCGCCGCCCTGGCCACCCGGCACCCCGACTCCGGCGGCGTGGCGACCTACGTGCGGCTCGCCCTGGGCGGCACGGCGGCGCGGATGACCGGCTACTGGTTCTTCTTCGGTGTCTGCGCCGGGGCGCCGGTGGTGGCGCTCCTCGGCGCGCAGTACGTGGTGGCGATGGTCGGCGGCACCCAGACGCAGGTGTATCTCGTCGGCGCGGCGTTCCTGGTTCCGCCGCTGGTCACCAACGCGGTCGGTCTGCGTCTCGCCGGACCCGTCCAGCTCGCGCTGACGGGCGCGCTCGTGGTGCTCGTCGTCGGCGTCGTCGTCGTGTCCCTGCCGGCCTCCGACGCCTCGACGCTCCGGCCGTTCGCCCCGCACGGCTGGGCCGGCGTGGGGGCCGCGATGAGCCTGTTCGTCTGGGCGTTCGCCGGGTGGGAGGCGGTCACGCACCTGGCGGGGGAGTTCCGGGACCCGCGGCGGACCATCCCGCGGGCGACCGCGATCGCGCTGGTCGTGGTCGGCGTCGCGTACCTGGCCCTCCAGTACGTGACCGTCACCGTGCTCGGCGACGCGGCGTCGTCGTCGCAGGTGCCGTTGATGGACCTCGTCGACGTGGGGCTCGCGGGTGCGGGCCGGGTGGCGGTGGCCGTCGTCGCGGCGATCGTCACGCTCGGGGTGCTCGGCACCTACCTCGGCGCCTTCGCCAAGCTCGGTGCGTCGCTCGGCCGGGACGGCGACCTGCCTCGCTGGGTGGCGCGCGGGGCGCAGCCCGGCGGGGTGCCGCGCCGGGCTCTGCTCGTGGTCGCCGGGCTGGTCACCGCGTACTTCGCCGTCACCGTGGCGACGGGCGGGGACCTCGAGCCGTTCGTGCTCGTGCACACCAGCTGCATGGTCGCCATCTACGCCACGGGCACCGCGGCCGCCGTACGGCTGCTCGATCGGGGGTCCCCGGGGTGGTGGGCGGCGGTGTGCGCGTGCGTGCTCGCCGCCGGGCTGGCTGCGCTCGCGGGGTGGCACCTGCTGGTCCCGCTGGGGCTGGCCGTGGTCGCGGTGGCGGTCGGAGCGGCCCGGGCGAGGGGCGGGTCGACCGCGGTGGATGGGCGCCCCCGGCAGGACTCGAACCTGCAACCGACGGATTAGAAGGCCGTTGCTCTATCCGTTGAGCTACGGGGGCCGGACGTGCGCCCACAGCCTAACGGCGCGGCGCCGGATCCTCGGTTCCGGGACGAACCGCTCGCAACCGACCCGCGTGGCGCGTTTTGCCAGGTCAGATCGCACCGCGACAATGGGCGCGTGAGCGCACAGCCCGGCACCGCGCCAGTGCAGCCTGTGCAGACCGCGCAGCCGCTGGCTCCACACGCACGTCACGCCGCCTCGGACCCGCGCGACGTCCTCGCCCGACCCCTCGCGGCCACCTCCCTGCTGGACGCCGTGCGTGACCTCCGGCGCGACGTGGAGCGCACCGGCTTCCCGCTGGAGATCGAGGGCATCACGTCCGCGCGAGCCTCCCGGGCTCGACTCGTGGACCAGCTGGGCGAGCACCTGGTGCCGCGCCTCACGGAGCTGTCCGCGCCCGCCGTGGTGGTGGTCTCGGGATCGACCGGGGCCGGCAAGTCGACGCTGGTGAACTCGCTGGTGGGGACCGAGGTGAGCACCGCGGGGGTGCTGCGGCCGACCACCCGGCGCCCGGTGCTGGTGCACAACCCGCTCGACGCGGAGCTGCTCTCGCACCACCCCGTTCTGGAGTCGGTGAGCGTCGTCGCGGACGAGAACGTGCCGCGGGGCATCGCCCTGCTCGACGCCCCCGACCTCGACTCGGTGCTGGAGTCCAACCGCGAGTCCGCCCACCGCCTGCTCGAGGCGGCGGACCTGTGGCTCTTCGTCACCACCGCGGCGCGCTACGGCGACGCGCTGCCGTGGCGGGTGCTGCAAGGTGCGGTCGAGCGCGGGGCCTCCATCGCCATGGTGCTCAACCGCGTGCCCCCGGCGTCCCTGCCGACCGTGCGCGGCGACCTGCTCGACCGCCTCCGCGGGCACGGCCTCCAGGGCTCGCCCCTGTTCGTCGTCCCCGACCTCGGCCCGCACGAGGGTCTGCTGCCGGCCACGGTCGTCGCACCGATCCGCCGCTGGCTCGCGATGCTGGCCGGCCCCGACCGGGCGCGCACCGTGATCGGCCGCACGCTGCGCGGCTCGCTCGCCGCGCTGCGGCCGTGGGTCGACGAGCTGGCGGAGGCCGTGCAGGCCCAGGCCGACGCGGCGAGCGCGATCGCTGCGGTCCTGGACGAGGCGGTCGTAGGGCCTACCGCGCAGGTGTCCGCATCGATCCGGGGCGGTGCCGTCGCGGACGGCGCGGTGCGGGCGCGGTGGGCGGAGCTCGCGGCGGACTCCGGTCCTCTCGGCGGCGTGGTGCGCCCGTCAGGTCGCATCCGCGGGTCGGCGCGGGAGGGGCGCGCGCGGACCACAGCGATCGAGCCGCTCACCGAGGACCTGACCCGGTCGGCTGCCGCCACGCTGACCGCAGCGGGCGCCCAGACCGAGGAGGTCCTCCGTGCCGCGCTGACCGGCCCCGACGGACCGGAGGGCGGTGCGTCCGTCGACGCCGCCTGGACGTCCGCGACGCTGCGCACCGGGCGGCGGAGTGCGGCGGAGCAGGCGGCACGTGCCTGGACCGCCCAGGGTCCACGCGTCGTGCGGGCGGCGCTGACGCAGGCGCCGGCGGAGTCGACGCCCGACGGCGTCTCCCGAGGGCGCCGCGAGGTCACGCGCGAGGTCCGGCGACGACGCAAGGCGGAGAACGCGCTCGGCGACCAGGGGTTGGCCGCTGTCGCGCTCGCCGCGGCCGCCGGGGTTCGGGAGGCCCGTGACCTGCTGGTCGACCTGATCGACACGGCGGGGGAGCGTGCGGTCGACGAGCTGCGCGACGACCTGGTCGCCCGGGTGGCCGGGCAGGTGGCCGTGGAGCGGTCCGCCGTGGGCGAGGTGCTCGCCGACCCGGACCTCGCCGAGGACGCGGCATCGCGGCTGCGCCTACGGCTCGCCGTGCTGAAGGGCCTGACGTGAGCGCGACGACCGACCGCTCGCGGCAGGGCGACGAGGCGACGGAGCTGACGGCCCGCGTCGACGCGCTCGACCGCGCGCTGGCGGTCGGCGGCGCGCGTCTGGCCCCCGCCGTGGTGGCCCGCGTGGTCGCGACGGTGGACAGCGTGCGGGAACGGCTCGCGCTGGGCGTCGACCACACGGTCGTCGCGCTCGTCGGAGGCACCGGCTCCGGGAAGTCGAGCCTGTTCAACGCGATCAGCGGGCTGGACTTCGCGGACGTCGGCGTGCGTCGGCCCACCACGTCGGAGATCACGGCGTGCGTGTGGGGCGACGAGGGCGGTCCCTTGCTGGACTGGCTGGGCGTGGTGCCAGACCGCCGGATCGAGCGCGAGAGCCTGCTGGACGGGGAGAGCGAGGCGCCGCTGCGTGGCCTGGTCCTGCTCGACCTGCCCGACCACGACTCGATCGCCCCCGAGCACCGCGAGGTGGTCGACCGGCTGCTGCCGCAGGCCGATCTGCTGGCCTGGGTGGTCGACCCCCAGAAGTACGCGGACGACGCCCTGCACAGCGGCTACCTGCGCCAGCTGGTCGGGCACGAGGCGTCCATGGTAGTGGTGCTCAACCAGGTGGACACGGTGCCGCCGGACGTGCGCCCCGACCTGGTCGCGGACGTCGAGCACCTGCTCGTCGACGACGGCCTGACAGGGGTGCCGGTCCGCGAGGCCTCCGCGCGCACCGGTGAGGGCGTCAACGTCCTGCGCGAGCTCTTGGCCACGGTGGTCGGGTCGCGGTCGCTGGCCGCCCGCCGGGCTAGTGCCGAGCTCAACGACGCCGCCGCGCTGCTAGCCGCGGAGGTCGCCGCGCGCGAGCCCGCTCCGGCCGCGCTGTCGGTCACGGACGTCGTGGACCGGCTGTCCGCCGCGATCGGGCTGCCGGCGGTGGCGGCGGGCGTCGGTTCCGCCGTGCGCGGTCGGACGTCGGCGACCCCGGGGTTCGGCGCGGTGCAGGAGGACGCCGTCGGGCTCGCCCGGTCGTCGTGGCTCGACGCCGTCACGCCGGGGCTGCCTCGGCGGTGGGGTCAGGACGTCGCCTCGCGCGTGGCATCGACCACCGAGATGCGACTGGCCGTGACCGACGCACTGACCCAGCTCACCCTGTCCGCCCGGCGGTCCGGGCTCGCGCTCGCGCTGACGGTCGCCGCGGTGCTGCTCGGCGGCGCCGCGGTGCTCGTCGCGTCGATCGCCGTCGGCGCGCTGCTCGGTGGCGGCGAGGCCAACGTGTGGGCGCCCGTCGCGGCGATCGTCCTGGCCGTGGCGTGCGTGCTCGCGGCCGTGGGGGCCGGTGCGGCGCGCCGGTCGGCCGCACGGCGACGATCGGCGCGAGTGCTCCAGGACGGTCGGTCGGCGCTGGAGAACGTGGCGCGGGCCAGGCTCGCGGTCCCGACCGAGGCGGTGCTTGCCGAGCACCGGACAGTCCGCGAGCTGATCGCCGCCGCCACGGGCTGACCCGCCCACAGCCCCCGGCGCAGGCACCCGCTCCACAGCTCGCCTGCCGCGGCACCCGCGTGGCGCACCCGCCACGGACCCTGGTCGCACGAGCCCCGCACCCGTCGGGGCGCACGGCACCGGAGGTATCCCATGAGCTCGCAGTCCCTGGACCTGACCGTCGTCGGGTGGATCGGCACCGAGGTGCGGATCCACCACGAGTCGGACGGCGGCGTCCCGTTCACCACGTTCCGGCTGGGCAGCACGCGTCGCTGGTTCGACAAGCAGGCCGGCGTCTGGAAGGACGCCCAGACCGAGTGGTTCAACGTGAAGGTGTGGCGGACCACCGCCCTGAACGCGGCGCGCTCGCTGCGCAAGGGGGACCCCGTCATCGTGCAGGGGCAGCTGTCGACCGAGGAGTGGGTGGGCGCCGACGGCCCGCGCACGTCGCTCGTCCTGGACGCGATCGCGCTCGGACCGAACCTGGCGTTCGGCAGCAGCCATTTCGCGCGGACGGTCAGCCCGTCCGCGGCCGCAGGGGAGGCCTCACCCGCGGACGTCTCCGGTCTGGAGGAGGTCCCCGAGGACGAGGAGGCCGGTCTGACCCCCGTGCTGGACGAGGAGCAGGAGCCCGCGCTGGCCGGCGCCAGGTGATCGCCTAGGCTGGGGCACCGGCAACCCGACGACGTGGCAGGTCGGACCGCGCGCTCCCAGCGGCGCGGTCGACCAGCCTCGCGGGCGAGCCGGACAGCATTGCCCCGAGCACCGAGCGAGCGGGGCGACCCCCATCGAGCACCGAGGCGGACGAAGAGCCAGTGGCTGAGTTCATCTACTCCATGTACAAGACGCGCAAGGCGCACGGCGACAAGGTGATCCTCGACGACGTCACCCTGAACTTCCTGCCGGGCGCCAAGATCGGCGTCGTCGGCCCCAACGGCGCCGGCAAGTCGACGATCCTCAAGATCATGGCCGGGCTGGACCAGCCGTCCAACGGGGAGGCGCGCCTGAGCCCCGGCTACACCGTGGGCATCCTCCAGCAGGAGCCGCCGCTCAACGAGTCCAAGACGGTGCTCGGCAACGTCGAGGAGGGCGTCGCCGAGATCAAGGGCAAGCTCGACCGGTACAACGAGATCTCCGTGCTGATGTCCGAGCCGGACGCCGACTTCGACGCCCTGCTGGCGGAGATGGGCGTGCTCCAGGAGGCCATCGACGCCGCCGACGCGTGGGACCTCGACGCCCAGCTGGACCAGGCGATGGACGCGCTGCGCTGCCCGCCGCCGGACGCCGACGTCACCGTCCTGTCGGGTGGTGAGCGCCGCCGGGTCGCCCTGTGCAAGCTGCTCCTGGAGAAGCCCGACCTGCTGCTCCTCGACGAGCCCACCAACCACCTGGACGCGGAGAGCGTGCTCTGGCTGGAGGCCCACCTCAAGGACTACCCGGGCGCCATCCTGGCCGTCACCCACGACCGGTACTTCCTCGACCACGTCGCGGAGTGGATCTGTGAGGTCGACCGCGGCCGGCTGTACCCGTACGAGGGCAACTACTCGACCTACCTGGAGAAGAAGGGCGAGCGCCTCGCCATCCAGGGCAAGAAGGACGTCAAGCTGGCCAAGCGCCTCAAGGAGGAGCTGGACTGGGTGCGGTCCAACGCCAAGGGCCGCCAGACCAAGTCCAAGTCGCGCCTGGCGCGCTACGAGGAGATGGCCGCGGAGGCGGACCGCACCAGGAAGCTCGACTTCGAGGAGATCCAGATCCCGCCGGGCCCGCGCCTGGGCTCGATCGTCCTCGAGGCGAAGAACCTGGAGAAGGGCTTCGACGGGCGCGTGCTCATCGAGGGCCTGAGCTTCACGCTGCCGCGCAACGGCATCGTCGGGGTCATCGGCCCCAACGGCGTCGGCAAGACCACGTTGTTCAAGACGATCGTCGGGCTCGAGCCGCTCGACAAGGGCGAGCTCAAGGTCGGCGAGACCGTGTCGCTCTCCTACGTCGACCAGTCGCGCGGCGGGATCGACCCCAAGAAGACGCTCTTCGAGGTGGTCTCCGACGGGCTCGACTTCCTCAAGGTGGGCAACGTCGAGATGCCGTCGCGCGCCTACGTGGCCGCGTTCGGCTTCAAGGGCCCGGACCAGCAGAAGCCCGCGGGCGTGCTGTCCGGTGGTGAGCGCAACCGCCTCAACCTCGCGCTCACGCTCAAGCAGGGCGGCAACCTGCTGCTGCTCGACGAGCCCACCAACGACCTGGACGTCGAGACGCTCGGCTCGCTGGAGAACGCCCTGCTCGAGTTCCCCGGCTGCGCCGTCGTGGTCTCGCACGACCGGTGGTTCCTCGACCGGGTGGCGACGCACATCCTGGCGTACGAGGGGACCGAGGACGAGCCGGGCAACTGGTACTGGTTCGAGGGCAACTTCGCGTCCTACGAGGAGAACAAGGTGGAGCGGCTCGGCCCCGACGCGGCCCGCCCGCACCGCGTGACGTACCGCAAGCTGCGCCGCGACTGACGTCCGACCAGGCCGCCCGTCCACCCGGACGGGCGGCCTCGTCGCGCTCACCGCACCTTCTCGGACCTGCGCCTATACGCTCGGCATGACCTGAGAGGCGGTGGCGATGGAGCACGACGAGCTGGTCGGCGCCCTGCTCACGCTGCGCAGCCGCGTCGCTGACGTCCGGCTCCCGCTCGAGACCGCGTCGGCCCCGGTCGCCCGCGCCGACCGCACCCGCGTCCTGGACCAGCTCGACGACTACCTGCTGCCGCGGCTGCGCGATCCTGGCGCACCCGTGCTCGTGGTCGTCGGCGGCTCGACCGGTGCCGGCAAGTCGACGGTGGTCAACTCGCTGGTCGGCGCGGAGGTCAGCCCGTCGGGCGTGCTGCGCCCCACCACCCGCTGGCCGGTGCTCGTGCACCACCCGCTGGACGTGCGCTGGTTCAGCTCGGACCGGGTGCTGCCGTCGCTGTCCCGCGCGGACGCGGCCGGTGAGCAGGGGCTCGCCGGTGCGCGGCCGGGGCTGCGGCTGGTGGCCTCCGAGGCGGTGCCGGTCGGGCTGGCCCTGCTCGACGCGCCCGACGTGGACTCGGTCGAGGAGGGCAACCGCGTCCTCGCGGCCCAGCTGCTGGGTGCCGCCGACGTCTGGCTGTTCGTCACCACCGCCGCGCGGTACGCGGACGCCGTCCCGTGGGAGCTGCTGGCCGACGCCGCCCAGCGGGGCACGCACCTCGCGCTGGTGCTGGACCGGGTGGACGCCGGTGCCGAGACGGCTGTGGGCGAGCACCTGAAGCAGATGCTCGCGGATGCCGGGCTGTCGTCGGCCACGGTGATCGTGGTGCCGGAGGTCGCGCTCGAGGACGGGCTGCTGCCCGAGCACGCCGTGGGGCCGATCGCCGACTTCCTCACCCGGACCGCCACGGACCCGGCCGTGCGCGCGGCGGCGCTCGCCGAGACGTGGGACGGTGCCGTCGCCGACGTGTCCCGCCGGGCGCTCGAGCTGGCCGACGCGGCGGACGAGCAGCGGGCGGCGGACGCGCGCCTGCGCTCGGCGGTGACGGCCGCATACGCGACCGCGTCGGCGCAGATCGCCCACGCGACCTCGGACGGGACCCTGCTGCGCGGCGAGGTGCTGGCGCGGTGGCAGGACGTGGTCGGCACCAGCGAGTGGTTCCGGTCCCTGGAGCAGGGCGTCTCCCGGCTGCGCGACCGCGTGGTGGGGTTCGTGCGCGGGCGCCGACCCGCCGAGCCGGCGCTGGTCGAGGCGGTGGCGCACGGCCTGTCCGCGGTCATCCAGGACGCGGCCGAGGAGGCCGCCGAGCGGGCCCACTCCGCGTGGCGCCACGACCCGGCGGGCCTGGCGCTGCTCGACGGGCTGGCCCTGTCCCGGGCCTCCAGCGACCTGCGCACGCGGACTGCGGAGCAGGTCCGGGCGTGGCAGGGCGACGTGCTGGCGCTCGTCGAGACGGAGGGCGCCGACAAGCGGACGACCGCGCGCGCCCTGTCCTACGGGGTCAACGGGCTCGGCGCGGTGCTCATGGTCGCCGTCTTCGCGTCGACCGGCGGAATCACGGGTGCCGAGATCGGCATCGTCGGCGGGTCGGCCCTGCTCGCGCAGCGCCTGCTCGAGGCGGTCTTCGGCGACGACGCCGTGCGACGCCTCACGCAGGAGGCGCACAGCCGCCTGGCCGCCCGCACGGATGCGCTGCTGGACGAGGAGTCCTCCCGGTTCACGCGTCAGCTGGATGCCACCGGTGCGCGCGGCCGCGACGCCGCCGAAGGCCTGCGGGCGTCGGCGGCGGCGGTGGGGTCGGCGATGGCGGCACGGACCGCAGCGACCGCGTGGGGAGCCGGCGAGCTCCCGGCCGGGGGCAGCGGGCACCTGCGCGGGACGGGGGCCGTCGCCCGGTCGGTGGCTGTGCCCGACCGCGAGGAGCCGGAGCGCTCCCGGTGGTGGAGCCGGTGGTTCCGGGGCGACGGGTGAGCGCCTCGACGGGGAGCTTGGCGGGGAGAGTCGCGGCGCTCGACGAGGCCGTCGGGCTCGCTCGTGGGCGGCTGCCCGACGTCGCCCTCGACGCACCCGCGGCCGTCGTCGCGAAGGCGCGGGACCGCGCGGCGCTGTCCGGTGAGTACACGGTGGTGGCGCTCGCCGGCGCCACCGGGTCGGGCAAGTCGTCGCTGCTCAACGCCCTCGCCGGCGCGCGCATCGCGGAGCCGGGCGTCCGCCGGCCCACCACCGGGCAGCCGGTCGCGGTGATCGTCCCCGCCAAGGGGGGCGAGACGGAGCACGGTGCCGACGAGCTCCTGGACTGGCTCGACGTCCGCCAACGGCACGTGGCCGGCAGCCGCGCGCTGGAGACGGCGACGGGCCTGGTGCTCCTGGACCTGCCCGACCACGACTCGGTGGTGACCGAGCACCGCGCGATCGCCGAGCGCCTCTACGAGCGTGTGGACCTGCTGGTCTGGGTGGTCGACCCGCAGAAGTACGCCGACGCCGCCCTGCACGCCCGCTACCTGCGCGGCCTGCGCGACCACGCCGGGGTCGTCGTCCTGGTGCTCAACCAGGCGGACCGCCTGGCACCCGCGGAGCAACGCGCGATGGTGGCGGACCTGCAGCGGCTGGCCGCCGAGGACGGGCTCGCGGCGTCGCCGGTGCTGGCGGTCAGCGCGTCGACCGGCGCGGGCGTCAGCGAGCTGCGGGACCTGCTCGCCCGTGCGGCCCAGCGCCGGCTGGCGGCGACGGAGCGGGTGACCGGGGACGTGCGGCTGGCGGCGCGTGCGCTCGTGGAGGCCTGCGGCCGGCCGCCGAACTCCCGCCGGGAGGTCGGCGCGGCCGCCGGCCTCGTGCGCGCGTGGGCGTCCGCTGCGGGAGTCGACGAGGTCGCGGACGCCGTGCGGCGCTCGACCAAGCGGTCGGCGCGCGCCACGACCGGCTGGCCGGTGACCCGGTGGGTGGCACAGCTGCGTCCCGACCCGCTGCGACGCCTCGGACTGGGCCGCGACCGGCTCCGGGCGGGGTCCGACGACCTGCTGCGCTCGTCGCGGCCGGCACCGGCGGCGGGTGAGCGAGCCGCCGCGCTCAGCGCGGTGCGCACCTATGTGGACGCCGCGACCGCCGGGGCGCCCGACCACTGGGTCCTGGCCGCCCGGTCACGCGCGGCCGACGTGAACCTCGACGACGTGCTCGACCGGACCGTCGTGCGGGTGCCTGTCGGCGCCGTGCGCGTGCCGTGGACGTGGCGGGTGCTCGCGTTCCTCCAGTGGGTGCTGCTCGCGGTCGCGGTGGCGGGGCTGGCCTGGCTGATCACGCTGGCGGCGATGGCGTGGCTCCAGCTGCCCGCCCCCGAGACGCCGGTGTGGTGGGGGTTGCCCGCGCCGACGCTCCTGCTGCTGGGTGGAGTCGTCGCCGGGCTTCTCGTCGCCGGGTTCGGCTGGTTGGTCGGGGTGGTCGCGGGCCGCAGCCGTGCCGCGACGGCGCGTCGGCGCCTGGGCGCGTCCGTGGCGGCGGCCGTGAACGACCACGTGATCGGGCCGGTGGCCGCCGAGATGGACGCGCTGGCCCGGTGCCGCGCGGCGGCGTCGAAGGCCGCAGCCTGACGCGCTCCTAGGATCGAGCGCATGACTCGCCTCGAGGTCCCCGTGCAGCTGCGCTGGTCGGACATGGACGCCTACCAGCACGTGAACAACGTCGAGATGCTGCGGCTGCTCGAGGAGGCCCGGATCGAGGCGTTCTGGAGCCACCCGGTGGCGCCCGACGGCAGCCGGGCGGAGAGCGCGTGGCCGACCGCGGTGCTGGACGCGGGCCCGGGTGCCGAGCTGTCCACGCTCGTCGCGCGCCAGGAGATCGAGTACCTCAAGCCGCTGGGCTACCGCCGGACGCCGGTGATCGTGGAGATGTGGCTGGGCCACCTCGGCGGGGCCAGCCTCGACGTCTGCTACGAGGTGCGCGACGCGGGCGAGATCGGCCCCGAGCGCGTCACCTACGCCCGGGCACTCACGACGCTGGTGCTCGTCGACGCCGCGACGGGAGCGCCCCGACGCATCGGTGCCGAGGAGCGCGCGGCGTGGGCCGCCTACCTGGAGGAGCCCGTCACGATCCGCCGGCGGCGCTGACGCGTCGGTCAGTGCGGGCGCGCTCGGCTGTCTCTGCGGCACGGGCGATGTTCCGCTGCATGCCGCCGAACACGATCCCGTGGAACGGGTACACGGACCACCAGTAGAGCTGGCCGAGCAGGCCCTTCGGGTGGAACAGCGCGCGCTGGGAGAAGACCGACCGGGCGTCGGAGGTGCCTGTCGGCTCGACGCGCAGCTCCAGCCACGCGAGCCCCGGCACCCGCATCTCGGCGCGCAGGCGCAGCAGGCTGCCCTCCTCGATGGCCTCGACCCGCCAGAAGTCGACCGCGTCGTCCACCAGCAGCTGGAGCGGGTCCCGACGCCCGCGGCGCAGCCCGGGTCCGCCCACCAGCCGGTCCGCGAGCCCGCGGACGCGCCACGCCAGCCCCCACGAGTACCAGCCGCGCTCGCCGCCGACGGCCTCGAGCACCCGCCACAGGGCGGCGGGGGAGGCGTCGACGGTGACCTGCCGCTCGTCGACGAAGAGCGAGCCGCCGGCCCAGTCGGGGTCGCTCGGCAGCGGGTCGCTGGGCGCGCCCGGCACGGAGGCCGAGGACCACCGGGTGGTGACCGCGGCGTCCTGCACGCGCTGGAGGGCCAGCCGCACGGCGCGGTCGAAGCCGATCAGCCCGCCGGGCGGGTCGGGGACGTGCTCGGCGATGTCGTGCTCGTCGCACACCACCTCGTGCACCAGGGACTCGACCAGCGGGCGCGCGAGCCCACCGGGCACCGGGGTCACCAGCGACACCCAGAGGCTGGACAGCTTCGGGGTCAGCACGGGGACGCCGACGATGACCCGCCGGTGCAGCCCGGACGCTGCGGCGTAGCGCTGCATCATGTCGCGGTAGGTCAGGACGTCCGGACCCCCGATGTCGAACCCGCGGCTGACCTCGGCCGGCATCGCCGCAGAGCCGACCAGGTAGCGCAGCACGTCCCGGATGGAGATCGGCTGGATGCGGTTCTCCACCCAGCGCGGCACCGTCATGGCGGGCAGGCGCTCGGTGAGGTAGCGCATCATCTCGAACGACGCCGAGCCGGAGCCCAGGATGACCGCCGCCCGCAGGACCGTCGTCGGCACACCGCTGGCGAGCAGGATCTCCCCGACCTCGGTACGGGACGCCAGGTGCGGGGACAGGTCCTCGCCCTCGGGGTAGAGGCCGCCGAGGTAGACGATCCGCTCGACCCCGGCCTCGCGCGCCGCCTGCCCGAAGACGAGGGCGGTGTGCCGGTCGGTCGACTCGAAGCTGCGCCCGGAGCCCAGCGAGTGGATCAGGTAGTACGCGATCTGGGTGCCCTCGAGCGCGGCGCGGATCTGCTCGGGGTCGGCGGCGTCGGCCGCGGCGACCTCGACGTCGGCGTACCAGGGCCGGCCCCGCAGCCGGTCGGGGTGCCGGGCGATCGCGCGCACGCGGTAGCCGGCCGCGAGCAGCTCGGGGACCAGCCGCCCGCCGACGTAGCCGGTGACGCCCGTGACCGCGACCAGGGGCGCGTCGGCGCGGGGGTGGCCGTCGGGGCCGAGGCCGGGGACCAGCCCGACGAGGGTGTCCGCGACGGGTGCGGGCAGGAGGTCGTCCGGGGCAGTGGCCATCTGGGAAGTCTGCGGTGCCGGGCGCGCCCCCGCACCCGGTCGCGACCGATCCTCAGCCCGCGCTCAGCATCGCCAGGGTCTCGCGCTCCGCGACGGCCTGCGACCGGGTGCGGCGGATCGTCGTGCCGCGCTCCCAGAGCTCGATGACGCGCGGGTCGATGTACGACGCCCGGCACACGGCGGGCGTGTTCCCCAGCTCCTCGGCCACCGCGCGCACGACGTCGGTGACCACGCGGCGGCGGGCGCGCTCGGACGCCGGGGGCGGACCGGCGTCGGCCAGGCCGCGCGCGGCGAGCACGGTCGCGTGCCACGTGCGGAAGTCCTTCGGGGTGGCGTCCTCGCCCAGCTGCCGCTTGACGTAGGCGCCGACGTCCGCGCTGGTCACGTCGTGCCACCCGCCGTCGTCGTCGCGCCAGGCCAGGAGCTCCGGGCCGTCGTCCCGCCTCCGGGTGAGCGTCCGCACGAGGGTGGCGACGTCGTCGTCCTCGACGATCGTGTCCCGCACCTGCCCCGACTTGGCCGGGAAGTTCAGGTGCACGCGGCCGGGGTCGCTCTCGCTCTCGGGCGCCAGGACGCGGACGTGCGAGCGCAGCAGCGTCGCCAGCCCGTAGGAGCCGTGCTGGAGGGCGTACCCCTCGCCGCCGACGCGCAGGTAGGCGAGGTCGAGCAGCCGGAACGCCAGGGCGAGCACCTTCTCGCGGGGCATGCCCTCCAGCGCCAGGTCCGCCCGCACGCGGCGACGCGCGGCGGGCAGGCGGCGGGCGACGTCGAGCACGTGGTCGTGCTTGAGGCGGCCCCGGCGCACCGTCCACTGCTGGTGGTAGAGGTACTGCCGGCGCTCGGCGTCGTCGAGCCCCGCGGCCTGGATGTGGCCGTTGGGCCACGGGCTGATCCACACGTCGCGCCACGCGGGCGGGATGGCGAGCACCGTGATCCGTTCGAGGTGCTCCTCGTCGACGATCCGGACCTTGTCGTGGTCGAGGTAGACGAACCCCCGACCGGCGCGGCGTCGCGACCAGCCGGGGGCGTCGAGGCGGACGCGGCGCAGTCGGACCATCCGGGCAGTGTCACCCGGCCGCGTCCGGTCCGCGCGCGGAGCGGTCAGTCCGGGAAGCGGACCATGCCTTCCTGCGCGACCGACGCCACGAGGACCCCGTCCTGTGTGAACACGCGCGCTGCGCCCAGCCCGCGTCCACCCTGCGCGCTGGGAGTGGACTGCACGTACAGGAGCCAGTCGTCCACGCGGACGTCCCGGTGCCACCACATCGCGTGGTCCAGGGAGGCGATCGACAGCCCACGGGTGACCCACGAGCGGCCCGCCCGCCGCAGGATGGGTTCGAGCATCACCTGGTCGCACGCGTAGGCCAGGAGCGCCCGGTGCAGCAGCTGGTCGTCGGGCAGCGGGCCGCGCGACCGGAACCACACGGCCTGCCGACCGGTCGCCTCCGCGGGCGGGCCCAGGTAGATCGACCCGTCGACGTGCCGGACGTCGAACGCGGCCTCCTGCGTCCAGAACTTGGCCACGGGGTGGTCGATGCCTCCGAGGACGTCCAGCGCGGACGGCACCTCGTCGGGTCCGGGGATCCCGTCCGGCATCGGGTCGGCGTAGTCGAGCCCAGGCTGCTGCTCCTGGAAGGACGTGATCATCGACAGGATCGCCTCGCCGCCCTGGAGCGCGTGCGTCCGGCGGGCGCTGAAGGAGCGGCCGTCGCGCAGCCGCTCGACGGCGAACGTGATGGGCTCGCGCGCGTCGCCGGCGCGCAGGAAGTACCCGTGCAGCGAGTGGGGGAGCCGGCCGTCCGTGATCGTCCGGCCGGCGGCGAGCAGCGCCTGGGCCAGCACCTGCCCGCCGAACACGCGCCCGCTGGGCTGGGGCAGGCTGCGACCGGTGAACTGGTCCGGCGTGCCCGGGTCCTCCTCCAGCCGCAGGATGTCGAGCACGGGGGCGGTCGGGTCGGGCTCGATCGTCATGGACCGCAGCGTCTCATGACGAGCACGCCCCACCCGGGGTCCGCGCGGCGTGACGTCGGTCGCAGGGACCTCAGTCGTCGAACGTGTTGAGCATCGAGTGCGCGGCCCGCTCCAGGTAGTCCCAGAGCTCCGCGTGGTGCAGCGGCGCCAGGTCCAGGCTGTCCACGGCGGCCCGCATGTGCAGCAGCCAGCGGTCACGTGCGTCGGGGTTGACCTTGAACGGCGCGTGCCGCATGCGCAGCCGCGGGTGCCCGCGCTCGTCGGAGTAGGTGGTCGGTCCGCCCCAGTACTGCTCGAGGAACAGGGTCAGCCGCTCGGCGGCCGGGCCGAGGTCCTGCTCGGGGTACATGGGTCGCAGCACCGGGTCGGCGGCGACGCCGCGGTAGAACTCGTCGACCAGGCGGACGAACGTCTCGTGGCCGCCGATCGCCGCGTAGAAGGAGTCGGATCTCACCGGCCAATCCTCACACGCGAACTCAGAGCCCCAGCTCCTCCAGCACGGGCAGGCCGGCCCGCACGACGGCCCGCGCGTCCGCCGCACTCGAGGCGGCGAGCGCCAGCTGTGCGAGGCGGCGGCACTCGTCGAGCGGGGTCACGGCCAGCAGTGCGGCGACGTCGGGGAGCGCCCGCGGGGTCATGGACAGGGAGGACACCCCGAGACCCACGAGCACGACGGCGAGGGCCGGGTTGGCGGCCGCCTCGCCGCACACCCCGACCGGTCGGTCCTGCTGCGCGCCGCCCGCGCAGGTCGCGGCGACCAGGTGCAGGACGGCGGGCTGCCACGGGTCGGACAGCTCGGCGACGGCACCCAGCAGCCGGTCCGCGGCCATCGCGTACTGCGTGAGGTCGTTGGTGCCGATGCTGGCGAACGCGGCGTGCGCCAGGATCGGACCGGCCAGCAGCGCGGCGCTCGGCACCTCGATCATCACCCCCGCGACGGGCAGCCCGTGGGCGGCGCAGGCGGCGACGAACTGCTGGGCCTCGTCGACGGTGGACACCATCGGGGCCATCACCCAGACCTCGGCGGTCTCGGCGGCGGCCGCCCGGGCGATCGCCGCCAGCTGGTCCTGGAGCACCTCGGGGTGGCGCGCGGCGGTCCGCAGGCCACGGACGCCGAGCGCCGGGTTGACCTCGGGGTCCCCGGCGAGGAACGGCAGCGGCTTGTCGGCACCCGCGTCGAGCGTGCGGACCACGACCTTGCGACCCGGGAAGGCGGCGAGCACGCGGCGGTACGCGGCGACCTGCTCGTCGATGCTCGGTGCCTCCTCGCGGTCGAGGAACCCGAACTCCGTCCGGAACAGCCCGACGCCCTCGGCCCCCGCGGCGGCTGCCGGTGCCGCGTCGGACGGGTCGCCCACGTTGGCCAGCAGCTCGACGTGGCGCCCGTCGGCCGTGTGCCCGCGCCCGTCGAACGTGCGGACCTGCGCGGCGAGCGCCAGTGCCGCGGCCACCTGCTCGTCGGTGGGCCCGACGGTCACGGTCCCCGCGGCGCCGTCGACCAGCACGAGGCCCTCGGCCACCACGGCCGCCTCGACGCCCCGCGCGGCGACCACCGCGGGGATGCCGCGGGAGCGCGCGAGGATCGCCGTGTGCGAGGTGGGCCCGCCGGCGCCGGTGACGAGGGCGAGCACGCGGTCGGTGTCGAGCGTCGCGACGATGGCGGGCGCCAGGTCCCCGGCGACCAGCACGAACGGCGCCTCGTGCGCGGGGACGCCTGGGGCTGCCCTGCCGGTGAGCTCCGCGACGAGGCGGTCGCGGACGTCCGCGATATCGCGCACGCGCTCCGCGAAGTACCCGCCGAGCGCCTCGAACTGCGCAGCGACGGCCTCCGCGGCCTCCCAGACGGCGCGCTCCGGCACCAGCCGGTCGTTGACGACGCGCTGCTCGGCGTCGGCCACGAGCGTGGGGTCCGCGGCGATCGCGGCCGTCGCGTGCAGGAGGTCGGCGCTGTCGCCCTGGGCGCGGTCGGCGGCGGCGTCGAGCGCGGCACGGACCACCTCGGACGCGGCACCGACCCGCTTGGCCTCCGCGGCGTAGTCGGTGCCGGGTGGCAGCCGACGGCCGGACGGCGGCTCCGCGATCGGGTCGGGCATCAGCACGGCGGGCGCGACGACGCGTCCTGGGCTGACCCCGATGCCGGTGATGACCGTGGGGGATGGCTGGCTCACCTGGCGGGACCTCCTCGTCGACCTGACGGCAGTGTGGTCCTTCGATGTCCGCGGACGCCACCCGCCACGCGCGTCCGGCACTGCGAGGCTGAGGTCGGTGTGCCAGGGTTACGCTGGCCCTTGGCGCAGACCGGCGCCGGTCGAGCTGGGGAGTTCCATTGAGCAAGGCAGAGCAGATCCTCGCAGCGCTGGGCGGCGACGGGAACGTCGTCGACCTCGAGCCGTGCATCACCCGGCTCCGCGTCGAGGTGAGCGATGCCCATCTGGTCGACGAGGCGGCGCTGAAGGCCAGCGGCGCGTTCGGCGTGGTGCGGTCCGGCCGCATCGTCCAGGTGATCGTCGGCCCGGAGGCCGACAACCTCGCCGCCGAGCTCGACAGCCTGCGCTGACCGGCCGCCGCGGCCCCGGGCGCGACGGATGACCACCCTGCGGTTGCTCAGCCCGCTGGGCGGCGTCGTCCGGCCCGTCTCGGAGGTGCCCGACCCGGTCTTCGCGGAGGGCATGGTCGGTCCCGGCGTGGCCATCGAGCCGCAGCACGTGCAGACCCAGACCGTGCTGGCCCCCGCGGACGGGGTGATCGGCGCCCTGCACCCGCACGCGTTCGCCCTCGAGCTCAGCGAGGGACGGACGATCCTCGTCCACCTCGGCATCGACACGGTCGGGCTGGCCGGCCAGGGCTTCACGCTGCACGTCGACGGCGGCCAGGCCGTGCGCGCCGGCGACCGCCTCGTGACGTGGTCGCCCGTCGACGTGTCCGCCGCCGGGCTGACGACCATCTGCCCGGTGATCGCGCTCCAGGCCGATCCGGAGGCCCTCACCCTGCTGGTCGCCGACGGCGCCACCGTTAGGGCGGGGGACCCGCTGCTCGACTGGGCCTGACGTCAGCGGGGGTCCGGCTCCTCCGTCGCCACCGGCTCCTCGCCGATCGCGGCCACCCGCGCGTCGCGGCCCGACATCGCGTCGTCGATCGGGGTGCTCCGCGGGTCACGTGGCATGGGCGCTCCGCCGTCCACCGCGGCCTCCCGCGCCTCGCCGTCGTGGGCGCCGAGGGCCGCCCGGTGGGTGGCCATGAGGTCCCGCTGCCCGGCCAGGGGCACGTCGGCCCGGTCCAGCGCGTCGCGGGCGGCGATCCGCAGCTCCCGGGCGACCTGCCACTGCATCGCAGGGGAGGTCTTCACCTTGAGCCGGAGCGTGACCGCGTCCGCGCTCAGGCGCTCGATGCCGGTGATCGTCGGCTCGCCCAGGATGTGCGCACCGACGACCGGGTCCTTCACCACGCGTGCCGCGGCCTCGGCGAGCAGCGACCGCACCTGGTCCAGGTCGGCGAAGTAGTCCACGTCGATCTCGACCACCGCCGTCGCCCAGCCCTGGGTCTTGTTGCCGACGCGCAGCATCGTGCCGTTGGGGACGTACCAGAGCGTCCCGTCCGCGTCCCGGATCTTGGTGACCCGCAGCGAGACCGCCTCGACGGTGCCGTTCGCCGGACCCACGTCCACGACGTCGCCGACTCCGTACTGGTCCTCCAGCAGCATGAACAGCCCGGTGAGGAAGTCCTTGACCAGACTCTGGGCGCCGAACCCGACCGCCACGCCGATGACCCCGGCCGACGCGATGAACGGGGCGATGTTGACCCCGAGGGCGTCGAGGACCAGGAAGAACGCGATGCCACCGACAACGATCGTCGCGGTCGAGCGGAGCACCGAGCCGATCGTCCGAGCTCGTTGGGCGCGTCGCGCATTGGCCAACGGGTTGGCCTTGGCCAGCACGCTGCCGACCGCGGACTCACCGAGCGGGCCGCGGTCGAGGATCGACGAGCCGTCGGCGATGTGGTTGGTGATCCCGCGGATCGCGCGACGCAGCAGGACCAGCACGATGCTGCTGATCACGACGATGAGGATGATCTTCAGCGGCAGCCCGACGAACCACTCGGCCCAGGACTGCGCTGACGTGACGTCCTCCGGGGCCGGCGACGGCGCGGTGGCGATCATGCGGCGCCCCCGGCCAGGCCGGTCCGGTCCGCGACGAACTGGAGCTGCTCCACGGTCAGCCCGATGGTCCGGGACAGCGCCCGCCCGCCGTGGCCGACCCCGCGCTCGCGGCGGACGAGGATCGGAGCCTCGCCGCTGGTCGCGGCCTGGAGCGCCGCGGCGAGCTTGCGGGCGTGCAGCGGGTCCACCCGGGTGTCGCCCTCGAACACCGTGAACAGCGTGGCGGGGTACGCGGTCCCGTCGACCACCCGGTGGTACGGCGAGTAGCCGACCAGCCAGCCGAGCTCGGTCGGGTCGTCGGCGTCGCCGTACTCCTCGGTCCACGTGACGCCGAGGCCGAACCGCTGGTAGCGGACCATGTCGAGCAGGGGCGCCGAGCAGACGACGGCGGCGAACAGGTCGGGGCGCTGGGTCAGCGCGGCGCCGACGAGCAGGCCGCCGTTGGAGCCGCCCCAGCACGCCAGCTGGTCCGGGGTGGTCCAGCCCTGCGCGACGAGGTGGTCGCCGACGGCGTGGAAGTCGTCGAACACGTTCTGCTTGTGGGCCCGCATGCCCGCGCGGTGCCACTCCTCGCCCTCCTCGCCACCCCCGCGCAGGTTGGCGACGACGTACACGCCGCCCGCCTCGACCCACGCGAGCGTGGTCGCCGAGAACGCCGGGTCGAGGGAGATCTGGAACCCGCCGTACCCGTAGAGGATCGTCGGCGCGGGAGCCAGGGGGTGGCCGTCGGCGTCGAGCGCGTCCGTGCGGGCGACGACGAACGCGCGCACGGTGGTGCCATCGGGGCTGGTGACCTCGATCTGCCGCGCGCGGACGTCCGGCAGGTCGGCGACGAGCCCGGGAGGCGACGCCCACAGGGTGGTCTGCCCGGTGCGTGCGTCGAACCGGTGCACGCTCGTGGGCGTCGTGTGGTCCGTGTAGGAGAACCAGATCTCCGGGCCGCCGTCGGGTCGCGTCGCGAGGCCCGAGATGGAGCCGAGCCCGGGCAGCGTGACCGCGTCGGGGAGCCGCTGACCCGTCCGCGGGTCGTGCGCGCTGACGTCGGAGACGGAGTGCCGGCGCCAGGACGCGAGCAGCAGGGTCGGCGTGGTGTCGTCCCCGCCGCCGTCGATGAACGCCACGTCCTCGAGGACCGCCGTGGGGTCCTCGGCGAGCAGGGTGGTCCAGTGCTCGACGCCGGGTGCCGTCGGGTCGGTGACCGCGATCCGGCCGCGGGGCGCGTCGAGGTTGGTGTGCACGTACAGCCGGCCGTCGCGGGCCACCCACGCGCCGGTCTCGGCGTCCAGGCCGACGGCGACGTCGACGAACGACGGGGCGTCGAGGTCGCCGGCGGAGAGGTCGGCGATCCACACGTCCGTCCGGGGTGCCGTCCCGGCGGACGCCGACACGATCAGCCAGCGCCCGTCGCGGGAGACCGACACGCCGTAGTAGTTGGTGTGATCGAGGCCCGCGCCGAACACCTCGACGTCGTCGGTGGCGGGGGTGCCCAGCCGGTGCAGCCAGACGCGGCGGTGGTACTGCGCCTCGTCCTCCGGCAGGGTCTCCGGGGGCAGCCGGCGCACGTAGTAGAACGCCTCGCCGCCGGGCAGCCACGCCACGGGGGAGTACCGCGCGCGGTCGATCGGTCCGTCCACCAGCTCGCCGGTGACCACGTCCAGGACGTGCAGGACGCTCTCCTCGGTGCCGCCGGACGACACCTGGTACGCGACGAGGTGGCCCTCCTTCGACGGCTGCCACGCGTCGAGCGTGGTGGTGCCCGCCGGGTCGATCGCGATCGGGTCGAGCAGGACGCGCTCGTCATCGCCCTCGGCCACCACGACCACCGCGTGCTCCTGGTCGCCGGACCGGCGCGAGAAGAACCGGCGTTCGCCACGCCACGCGGGCGGGCTCACGAACCCGGCGCCGAGCAGGTCCCGGAGCCGGGCGGTGAGGGGATCGGTGGCGAACGCGCCGCTGGTGCCGAGCGAGTCGCGGTACTGCGCGTACAGGTCGTCCTGCGCCGACGACCAGGCCTCGGTCTCGTCGGACCCCTCGTCCTCCAGCGCGCGGAACGGGTCGGCCACGCGGTGCCCGTGCAGGTCCTCGACCAGGTCGGTCCGCGGGGCGGTCGGGTACGTGCGCAGAGCGGGTGCGGTCATGGTCCGCAAGGCTACGACGACCGGCTGGGACGGTGCGCGAGTGACGCAGTCGGGAGCGTCCGTCCTGCGTATGCGCGCAGGGCTCTGGCAGGATCGGCGTGTGGCAGACGACCCGGCAACCGCGTCCGACGCCCTTCTGCGCCTGGCGGGGGCCTACGGGGTGGTCCCGGACCACTGGGACTTCCACGGGCAGAGCCGGCGCGCGTCGGCGGCCACCCTCCAGGGGGTGCTCGGGGCGCTCGGTGTCGACGCGTCCTCGCCAGAGCGCGTCGACCTGGCCATCGCTCACGTCGAGGACATGCCGTGGCGCCGCGTGCTGCCGCCGGTGCTCGTCGTCCGCGAGGGTCGGCAGGCCCACGTGGCCGTCCACGTCACGCACGGTGACCCCGTCGAGGTGTGGATCGAGCTGGACCCCGAGGTAGGTGGCGGTCGGCGCGAGGTCGCGCAGGCGGACGTCCCCGTCGACCCCCGGACCGTCGACGGCAGGCTCGTCGGCCGCGCCACCTTCACGCTGCCCACCGACCTGCCGCTGGGCTGGCACGAGATCGTCGCCGAGGGTCCCAGCGCGTCGGCGCACAGCCCGCTCGTCGTGACCCCGTCCCGGCTGGAGCTCCCGGAGCCGCTGCGTGAGCGCCGCACCTGGGGCCTCATGGCGCAGCTCTACTCCGTCCGCTCGCGGGCGTCGTGGGGGGTCGGCGACCTCGCGGACCTCGCCGAGATCGGCTGGCTCGCCGGACGTGAGCTGGGCGCGGACTTCCTGCTCATCAACCCGCTGCACGCCGCCGAGCCGACCGTCCCGCTCACCCCGTCGCCGTACCTGCCGACCACACGCCGCTTCGTCAGCCCGCTGTACATCCGGGTCGAGGACGTGCGCGAGACGGGCTACCTGTCGTCGGCGGACCGGGCCCTGGTGGAGTGGGCGGCCGAGCCGGTGCTCGCCATGGACGACGACGCGGGCCCGATCGACCGCGATGCGGCGTGGACCGCCAAGCGCGCGGCGCTCGAGGTCGTGTTCGCCGCCCCGCGGTCGGCCGCACGGCAGGCGGCGTTCGACGCGTTCGTCGCGCAGGAGGGCGCCGGGCTCGAGACGTTCGCGCTCTGGTGCGCGCTCGCGGAGAAGTACGAGAACCCGGCGCTGTGGCCCGCCGAGGCGCTCGACCCGTCGTCGAGCCTCGTCACCGGGCTCCGTGAGGAGCTGGCCGAGCGCGTCGAGTTCCACACGTGGCTCCAGTGGATCGCCGACGAGCAGCTGGCCGCGGCTCAGCGTGCCGCGCTCGACGGGGGCATGGCGCTCGGGATCATGCACGACCTCGCCGTCGGCGTGCACCCCGAGGGCGCGGACGTGTGGGCGCTGGGCGACGTGCTCGCCCGTGGCGCGACCGTCGGCGCCCCGCCGGACATGTACAACCAGCAGGGGCAGAACTGGTCGCAGCCGCCGTGGCGTCCCGACGCCCTCGCCCGCGCCGCGTACCGGCCGTACCGAGACATGCTGCGCACCGTGCTCCGGCACGCGGGCGCCATCCGGATCGACCACGTGATCGGGCTGTTCCGACTCTGGTGGATCCCCGAGGGCGCCGACTCCGCGGACGGCGCGTACGTCCGCTACGACCACGAGGCCCTCGTCGGCATCCTGGCGCTCGAGGCGCACCGCGCGGGCGCCGTGGTGATCGGGGAGGACCTGGGCGTGGTCGAGCCGTGGGTGCGCGACTACCTGTCGGAGCGGGGGATGCTCGGCACGTCGGTGCTCTGGTTCGAGCGCGACATGCACGGCGCGCCCCTGGCACCCGAGCACTACCGGCCGCTGGTGCTGGCCACGGTGACGACGCACGACCTGCCGCCGACCGCCGGGTACCTGGCCGGCGAGCACGTCGCCATCCGCGAGCGGCTGGGCCTGCTGACCGACCCGGTGGAGGTGGTCCGCGCGGCGGCGCTGGCCGAGAAGGACCAGATGCTCGGCGTCCTGCACGACCGCGGGCTGGTGGGCGACGACCCGTCGGAGCGCGAGATCGTCGAGGCGCTGCACCGGTACGTCATGGCGACACCGTCGGTGCTGGTGGGCGTCTCGCTGGCCGACGCGGTGGGGGAGCGACGCGCGCAGAACCAGCCGGGGACCGACCAGGAGTACCCGAACTGGAAGGTGCCGCTCGCGGACAGCTCGGGCCGGGTGGTGCTGGTGGAGGACCTGTTCACCAACCAGCGGCTGCGGTCGCTGGCGGCAGTCCTCAACAGCGGAGTATGAGCGAGCAGCTGCGCCGCGTCCGCGTCGTGGGGACCTCTGGCTCCGGGAAGACGACGTTCGCGCGTCGGCTGGCGGCGGTCCTCGACGTGCCGCTCCTCGAGCTCGACGAGGTGTTCTGGGACGCCGGATGGACGAAGAGGGACCCGGAGGAGGCGCGCGCCCTGATCCGGCAGTTCGTCACGGCGTCCGACCGGGGGTGGGTCACCGACGGCAACTGGACCACCGGCACGGTCGGGATGCTCGACGACGCCGACGCGTTCGTCTGGCTCGACTACCCGCGCCGGACCGTGATGCCCCGGGTCGTCCGCCGGACCCTGCGCCGCGGGCTGCTGCGCACGGAGCTGTGGCACGGCAACCGGGAGGACCTGCGCAGCCTCCTGAACGCCGACCCGGACCAGAACGTGGTGCTGTGGTCGTGGACGTCGCACGCCCGCAACCGCACCAGGTACACGGCGCTCGCGGCCGAGTCCCCGATCCCGGTGATCCGCCTACGCAGCCCGCGCGAGGCGAACCGCTGGCTGGCGACCCTCCCCGGCTGAACCTGCCGAACCCGCCGAACCCGCTGAACCCGTGCTCGCGTGAAGACTTCGTCGCGTCGGGCGCAACGAAGTCTTCACGCGAGAGCACCGTGCCGGTCGGGGTGCGACGCCTACGCGCGGCGGAGGTCCGCCTGCTGCGCCGCGAGCGCCCGGCGGACGCCGTCGCGGGACTCCAGGACCAGCCGGCGCAGCGCCGAGGGGGCGTCCGGGTGGCCGTCGAGCCAGGCGTCTGTTGCGCCCAGCACGTCCACCGACGCGTCGTCGGCCAGCTCGGTCGGGTAGAGGCCGACGACGATGTTCTGCGCCATCTCGTTCGTCTTGTCCGCCCACACCGTCTCGAGTCCGGCGAAGTAGGGCTCGACGAACGGCAGGAGCAGCGCGCGGTCGTGCACGCGGCCGAAGCCGGCGATCGTCGCCGCCTGGAGCGCGTTCGGCAGCCCGTCCTGGTCCACCACGGAGGTCCAGGCGGTCGCCTTGGCGTCGGCCGTCGGGACAGCGGCGCGTGCGGCCGCGGCTGCCCGCTGACCCGTCGCCGTGGCGTCGTCCGCCAGCTGCGCGGCGATGTCCGCGTCGCCGGCACGCCCGCCGGTGACCAGCGACGTGAGCAGCTCCCAGCGCAGGTCGGTGTCGATCGACAGGCCGGCGAGCGTGGCCTGCCCGTCGAGCAGGTCGCGGACGGCGTCCAGCTGCTCGGTCGTCGCCGCGCGGCCCGCGAAGGACTTGACCAGCTGGAGCTGCGTGTCGGAGCCCGCCTCGGCGGCGCGAGCCAGAGCGAGCAGGCGGTCGGCCGCGGCGATCTCCGTGACGGACCGGTGCTCGGGCGCCACGTACAGGTCGAGTGCGGTGGACAGCTGGCGCAGGAGGACGAGCACCACGGAGGAGTCGGTCTCGTGCGCGATGTTGTTCAGCACCAGGTCGACGAAGTCCCGGGCCGGGGTCTCGCCGTCACGGGTGGCGTCCCAGGCCGCTGTCCACACGAGCGTGCGGGGCAGCGAGTCGTCGAACTTGCCCAGGTGCTCGATCGACGCGGCGAGCGACTGCGCGTCGAGCCGGACCTTGGCGTACGCGAGGTCCCCGTCGTTGACCAGCACGAGCGCCGGGCGCGGCACCCCCACGAGCGCGGGCACCTCGGTGCGAGCGCCGTCGATGTCGAGCTCGACGTGGACGGTCCGGACCAGACGCCCGGTCGTCGCGGAGACGTCGTAGCCGCCGATGGCCAGGCGGTGCGGGCGCTGCACGGGGTGCTCGTCGGGCACCTCCTGGAGGACCGCGAACGACGTGATGACGCCGGCGTCGTCGACCTCCAGCTCCGGACGGAGCAGGGTGACCCCGGCCTGCTCCAGCCAGAGGCCGGACCACGCGGACAGGTCGCGACCGCTGGTGGTCTCCAGCTCGGTGAGGAAGTCGCGCAGCTCGGTGTTGCCCCACGCGTGCTTGGCGAAGTACGCGCGCACGCCGGCGAAGAACTCGTCCTGGCCCACCCAGGAGACGAGCTGCTTGAGCACGCTCGCGCCCTTGGCGTAGGTGATGCCGTCGAAGTTGACCTCGACGTCCTCCAGGTCGCGCATGTCAGCGACGATCGGATGCGTGGAGGGCAGCTGGTCCTGGCGGTAGGCCCAGTTCTTCTCCAGCGAGGAGAACGTGGTCCACGCGCTGGTCCAGCGGGTGGCCTCGGCGGTCGCGAGCGTCGACATGTACTCGGCGAACGACTCGTTCAGCCACAGGTCGTCCCACCAGCGCATGGTCACCAGGTCGCCGAACCACATGTGCGCCAGCTCGTGCAGGATCGTCACCGCGCGGCGCTCGATCGTGGCGTCGGGGACCTTGGACCGGAACACGTAGGACTCGAGGAACGTCACCGCGCCCGCGTTCTCCATCGCGCCGGCGTTGAACTCGGGCACGAACAGCTGGTCGTACTTGGCGAACGGGTAGGGCACGCCGAACGCGCGCTCGTAGAAGTCGAACCCGGCTCGGGTCAGGTCGACGATGTTGTCGGTGTCCAGGTGCTCGGCGAGCGACTCGCGGCAGTACACGCCCAGCGGGATCGTGCGGCCGTCCTGGCTGGTGAGCTCGCGGTGCTCCGAGTGGTACGGGCCGGCGATGACGGCGGTGATGTACGACGAGATCCGCGGGGTGGTCTCGAACGTCCAGGTGGCGGTGCCCTTGTCGACGCCCCCGTTCCGGTTCACGCCGTCCACGACGTCCACCGGCGCGCCCACCTGCGGGTAGTTGGACACCACGGTCCAGTGCGCGGGGGCGGTGACGGTGAACGTGAAGGTGGCCTTGAGGTCGGGCTGCTCGAACACGGCGAACACGCGCCGGGAGTCGGCCACCTCGAACTGCGAGTACAGGTAGACCTCGTCGTCCACGGGGTCGACGAAGCGGTGCAGGCCCTCGCCGGTGTTCATGTAGGCCGCGTCGGCGACGACGATCAGCTCGTTGTCGGCCGCGAGGCCGTCCAGCCGGATCCGCGCGTCGGCGACCACGTCGGCGACGTCCAGCGACCGCCCGTTCAGGGTGACCTCGTGCACGGTCGGCGCGATCAGGTCGATGAAGGTGCTCGCCCCCGGTGTCGCGGTGAACCGCACCAGGGTGCGGGAGGCGAACGTCGTCGGCCCCGTCGTGAGGTCGAGCTCGACCTCGTACGACTCGGTGGCGACGACGGAGGCGCGCTCGCGCGCCTCGGCACGGGTGAGGTTCTCTCCAGGCACGCAGGTACTCCTCGGGAGTCGATCGGTGGGCTCTTGGCCGGGTCGATCATCGCACGCAGAGGCCCGCGGCCTAGGGTCGTGGCATGCACGCGACCTACGACGCCGTCATCGTCGGTGGGGGCCACAACGGCCTGACCGCCGCCGCCTACCTGGCTCGCGCGGGGCGGACGGTCCTGCTGCTCGAACGCGCGGACCACGTGGGCGGCGCGACGCTCTCGGCGCGGGCGTTCCCGGGCGTGGACGCCAACGTGTCGCGCTACTCCTACCTCGTCTCGCTCCTGCCCCGACAGGTCCGCGACGAGCTCGGGCTGCGCATCGAGCTCCGCCGCCGGCGGATCTCCTCCTACACGCCCGCCGCTGGGGGTGGGCTGCTCGTGGACACGGCCGACGACGCCGCGACCGCCGCCTCGTTCGCCTCGGTCGACGCCGGCGGAGACGTGGACGCGTGGCGCGCGTTCGGCGCCCGCACCGGCGCGCTCGCCACGCGGCTCTGGCCGACGATGACCGAGCCGCTGATGTCGCGCACCGACGCCCGCCGGCTGCTCGGTGCGGACGACTGGCGCGACCTGGTCGAGCGGCCGGTCGGCGAGGTGGTCGACGCGACCTTCGGCTCCGACCTGGTCCGCGGGATCGTGCTGACGGACGCCCTCATCGGCACGTTCGCCCGCACCCACGAGACCGGCGGCCGGCCGAACCGGTGCTTCCTCTATCACGTCATCGGCGGCGGGACCGGGGACTGGGACGTGCCGGTCGGGGGCATGGGCGCGGTCGCAGGGGCGCTCGAGGCGGCTGCGCGACAGGCGGGTGCCGAGCTCCTGACCTCAGCCGACGTCACCGCGATCGAGCCCGGCGACGCCGAGGTCGCGTGGACCGACGCCGACGGCGGCGAGCACCGGGTGGGCGCGCGGCACGTGCTGGCCGCGTGCGCACCGGCCGTGCTCGACCGGCTGCTCGGGCGGGCACCCCGCGAGGCGCCCGAGGGTGCGCAGCTGAAGATCAACATGCTGCTCACGCGCCTGCCGCGGCTGCGCTCCGGCATCGACCCGCGCACCGCCTTCGCCGGCACGTTCCACGTCCACGAGTCGGCGACCGAGCTGGAGACCGCCTATCAGCAGGCCGCCGCCGGACGCATCCCCGACGTTCCTCCGGTCGAGACCTACTGCCACTCGCTGACGGACGACTCGATCCTCGGGCCGGGGCTGCGTGCGACCGGCCACCAGACGCTCACCGCCTTCGGCCTGCACATGCCCGCGCGGCTCTTCGTCGCGGACCCCGGGGGCTCGCGGGCCGCCGCGCTCGCGGCCACGATGCGTTCGATCGACAGCGTGCTGGCGGAGCCGCTCGAGGACTGCCTCGCGCGCGACGAGCACGGGCGGCCGTGCCTCGAGGTGCGCAGCCCGGTCGACCTCGAGGCCGATGTCGGCCTGCCCGGCGGGCACATCTTCCACCGCGACCTGACGTGGCCCTGGGCGGAGCGTGACGACGAGGTGGGCGCGTGGGGGGTCGAGACGGCGGACCGGCGCGTCCTGCTCGCCGGGGCGGGCGCGCGGCGTGGGGGTGGCGTCAGCGGGATCCCCGGTCGCGCGGCTGCGATGGCGGTCCTCGGGACGGTCTGAGGGAATAGCCCTGCGCGTCCGTATGGTTGCGCGAGGCACCGACCACCCCGGAGGACACCTGTGACGAGCACGCCCACCGCCCGACCCGTCGTCGACTTCTGGTTCGACCCCGCGTGCCCCTGGGCGTGGATGACGTCTCGCTGGATGGACGAGGTGAGCGCGATCCGGGACGTCGACGTCCGCTGGCACGTGATGAGCCTGTCGGTGCTCAACGAGAAGCGCGAGCTCCCCGACTCCTACCGGGAGCTCATGGACGAGTCGTGGGGTCCCGTGCGCGTGATCATCGCCGCGGCGCGCGACCACGGCGACCAGGTGATCAAGCCGCTCTACGACGCCATGGGCACCCGCCGCCACCCCGGCGGACGGCGCGACACGTCGGCGATCATCGCCGAGTCGCTGGTCGAGGTCGGGCTGCCCGCCGAGCTGGCCGAGGTGGCCGGCACGGAGGACGTGGACGCCCTCCTGCGCGAGTCGCACGGTGACGGGATCACGCTGGTCGGCGACGACGTCGGCACCCCGGTCGTCGCGATCGACGGTGTCGGGTTCTTCGGCCCCGTCATCACGCCCGCGCCCACCGGCGAGGCCGCCGGACGCCTCTTCGACGGGCTCGCCCTGATGACCAGCGTGCCCGGCTTCTACGAGCTCAAGCGCTCGCGGACGGCGGGACCCTCGTTCTGACGGTGCGGCAGGCCGTGCGGCCTGGGCGATTGGCCCGCCCGGTTCGTCCCGTGTGATCCTGGTCGTCGGACGCGCCCGCGACCGGGCACGGGACGAGACCCCACCGGGAGGAACGGAGCACCATGTCCACGGCACGCAAGGTCCGGCTCCTCGTCATCGTCGACGCGGTGCTCGTCGTCCTCGTGATCGTGCTGGCGATCGTGTTCTTCAGCGGCGGGGAGGAGGGCGGCGACGCCTCCGACGACGGGTCCACCGGCGCGACCGCGTCGAGCACGCCGTCGGGCAGCTCGTCGGCCACCTCCACCGAGCCGCTCGCGTTCGCGTCCCCGACCGGCAACATCGCGTGCACGATGTCCGTCGACGGCGTCACCTGCACCATCGCCAGCTACACGTACGCACCCCCGGTCGTCGCCGGGTGCACCGAGGTGACCGGTCACGTGCTCGTGCTCAACGCGGACGGCGTCGCGTTCAGCTGCGTGAGCGGCCCGCCGCCCGCCGTCGCCGGTGACGACGCGACGGTGCTGGAGTACGGGTCGTCGACGAGCGTCGGTGACTACACCTGCCGCAGCGCCACCGACGGGGTCCAGTGCGTCGACGCGTCCGGAGTCGGCTTCCGGCTGGCGCGTGCCAGCTGGTCCGAGCTGCCCGCCTGACGACGGGCAGCCCGGACGAGCGTCACCAGATGCGGACGCGGTCCTCGGGCGCGAGGTACAGGGCGTCGCCGGGCTGTACGTCGTAGGCCGCGTAGAACTCGTCCACGTTGCGCACCACGCCGTTGCAGCGGAACTCGTTCGGCGAGTGCGGGTCCGTCGCGATCCGGCGGATCATCTCCTCGTCGCGGCCCTTGGACTGCCATACCTGCGCCCAGCCGAGCAGCACGCGCTGCACGCCGGTCAGCCCGTCGATCACGGGCGCGTCGTCCAACGAGGTGCCGAGCGCGATGCGGTACGCCGTGAACGCGATCGACAGCCCGCCCAGGTCGCCGATGTTCTCGCCGATGGTCAGCTCGCCGTTGACGTGGTGCGAGCCGCCCAGCTGCACAGGGGAGAACTCGCTGTACTGGTCGATCAGCGCCTTGGTCCGCGTCTCGAACTCGGCGCGGTCGTCGGCCGTCCACCAGTCCTCGAGGCGCCCGTCTCCGTCGTACTTGGACCCCTGGTCGTCGAAGCCGTGGCCGATCTCGTGGCCGATCACCGCGCCGATCCCGCCGTAGTTGACCGCGTCGTCCGCCTCGGCGTCGAAGAACGGCGGCTGGAGGATCGCGGCCGGGAAGACGATCTCGTTCATGCCGGGGTTGTAGTAGGCGTTCACCGTCTGCGGGGTCATGAACCACTCGTCGCGGTCGATCGGCTTGCCGATCTTGCCCAGCTCCCGGTCCTGCTCGAACGCGTACGCGCGGCGCACGTTGCCCAGCAGGTCGTCGGGGGCGACCTCGAGCGAGGAGTAGTCGCGCCACGTCGCCGGGTAGCCGATCTTCGGGGTGAACGCGTCGAGCTTGGCCAGCGCCTTCGCGCGCGTCTCCTCGCCCATCCACTCCAGCTGCGAGATGGACTCGCGGTACGCCGCGACGAGGTTGGCGACGAGCCCCTCCATCCGCTCCTTGTGCGCGGGCGGGAAGTGCCGGTCGACGTACACCTTGCCGACGGCCTCGCCGAGCACGCCCTGCACCAGCGACACCCCGCGCTTCCACCGGTCGCGCAGCTCCTGGGCGCCGGTCAGCGTGCGACCGTAGAAGTCGAAGTTGGCCTCGACCAGCTCGTCGGACAGGTAGGCGGCGCGGTCGGAGATGACGTGGAACGTGAGCCACGCCTTCCAGTCCTCGAGCGGCTCACTGACCCACAGGGCGGCGAACGCCTCGGCGAACGACGGCTCGCGGACCACGAGCTGGTCGAAGGCGCCGGCGGGGGCGCCGAGAGCGAGCACCCACGAGTGCCAGTCGAACCCCGGGGCGCGCTCGGCCAGCTCGCTCAGGGTCAGGGCGTTGTACGTCAGGTCGGCGTCGCGGTCCTTGACCACGTCCCAGTGGCCGGCGGCCAGCTTGGTCTCCAGCGCCACGATCCGGCCGGCGAGGTCGTCGGCCTGGGCCTCGTCCGCGGCGGCTCCGCCGAGCGTCAGCATGCGGGCGACGTGCGGTCGGTACGCGGCGAGCACGGCCGCGTACTGCTCGTCGCGGTAGTAGGCCTCGTCGGGCAGGCCCAGGCCGCTCTGCACCAGGTGCACTGCGTACTTCGTCGGCTCCTTGGCGTCGTTGTCGACGTAGAACTGCACAGCGCCACCGGCCCCGGTGCGCTGGAGGGCGCCCAGCGCGCCGGTCAGCTCCGCCTGGGTCGTGGCGGCCTCCACCAGCGCGAGGTCGGTGCGCAGCGGGGCGGTGCCCGCGGCGGCGACCGCGTCGGTGTCCATGAAGGACGCGTACACGGCGCCCACCTTGGCCTCGACCGAGTCGGCCGCGCCCCCTGCGGCGGCCGCGGCGCCGGCGTCCGCGATGATGTCGCGCACCTGCTCCTCGGCCTGGTCGTGCAGGGCGCGGAACGAGCCGTCCATCGCCCGGTCGGCGGGGATCTCGTGGCTGGCGAGCCAGCGTCCGTTCACGTGGGCGTAGAGGTCGTCCTGAGGACGGACGTCGGGGTCGAGGGCGGTGAGGTCGATGCCACTGCGCGTCATGGGCACAGCCTACGGACGGGTGGCAGCGCGACGAGATCGGTTATGCCGAGGGCGGACCGGGACCCGTGCACGGTGCGGCAGGATGGGCTCATGCGTATCCATGTCGCCTCCGACCACGCCGGCTACGAGCTCAAGGTCGCGCTCGTCGAGCACCTGCGCGCCGCCGGCCACGACGTCGTCGATCACGGCGCCGACACGTACGACTCCCTCGACGACTACCCGCCGTTCTGCTTCGCGGCGGGGGAGGCCGTCGTCGCCGACCCGGGCAGCCTGGGGGTCGTCATCGGCGGCTCGGGCAACGGCGAGCAGATCGCCGCCAACAAGGTGACCGGCGTGCGCGCCGCCCTCGCCTGGAACCTGGCGACCGCGCAGCTGGGCCGTCAGCACAACGACGCGAACGTCGTGGCGATCGGCGCCCGGCAGCACTCCGTCGACGAGGCGCTCGCGCTGGTGGACGCGTTCGTGGCCGAGCCGTTCAGCCACGACCCGCGCCACCAGCGCCGGATCGACCTCCTCGCGGACTACGAGGCCTCTCGATAGCTCACCAGACGTAGTTGCACATCGGCGCGACGGACCACAGGAACGCCGCAGCCGCCTGCTGGAGGGTGCCGGGCGTCTGCTCGGTCACCAGCCCCGCGCGGGCCAGCGCCGCGAGCGACCGGCCGCCGAGGTAGGCGGCACCGAGCTCCCGCACGTCGAGCGCCACGTCGGCCGGGTCCTCGGTCCGCGTGACCTCCGCCGGGTACGCGCCGTCGTCCTGCCGGGCCCCCGTCGTCAGGCGCCACCGGCCGGCGTTGGCGGGCAGCCGCGTGTCGGTCACGTCGAGCACCACGTCGACCGGCGCGGCGTACCGGCGACCGGCGAGCGCGACGGGGAGGTCGAGCAGCCGGACCCACAGGTTGTCGTTGACCTTGGGCACCACGGCGCGCGGGTTCTCCAGCAGGAGGAGCAGGGAGTCGTCGACCGGGAGCATCGGTCCCTCGACGGTCGCGGTGAGGTCGAGGTCGAGCAGGAACGACCACAGCCGGTGCGTCGCGGCCGCGTCGAGCGCGACGGCCTCGCGGACCTTGACGATCCCCGCGGGGCCGCCCTCCGCCCAGTTCTCCTTGCGCCGGAACAGGGCGAAGGCCCGCGCGCTCCCGGAGGCGTCGCGGACGGTCGCGATGCGCAGCGGCTCGGCGCCCTCGCGCCAGGCGGGCGGGTCGACCAGCACCCGGGTGCGCCACGCCTCGGTGTCGCGGGTGATCCAGCCGGGCCGTCCCGCGCCGGCCGCCCGGTGGACCTCGTCGACGAGCGCGCTGTGCGCGGCGACGTCGGCGGTCGCGAGCTTGACGGTGAGCTCGTCGGAGCCGGGGACGGTCCGGAGGGCGGCGCCCCGGTCGATCTTCACGCGGACGTCGTCGGCGGCCGAGCCGTACCCGTACCGGCCGTAGATCGTGTGCTCCGCGGCGAACAGCGCGGACACGGGCTCCCCGCGGTCCAGCGACCGGGCGAAGTGGGAGTCGATCATCGCGGTGAGCAGGCCGCGGCGACGCTGGTCCGGTCGGGCACCCACCCAGGTCAGGCCCGAGCACGCGATGGACGTCCCGGGCACCGGCAGGTCGTGCGCGTACGACGCGTGGACGGCGGCGAGGCCCCCGTCGGGATCCTCGACGGCCTGCGCGCGGTCCCACGCGAAGGTGATCGGCACGATCGCGTCGGTCTCCGCGGTCGAGTCGAAGGCGAAGGCCAGGCGGTCGACCTCGAGGAACTCGACCTTGCGGTCCTCGGGCACGTCGACGAGGCGGTATCCGGCGGGAAGCGGGCTCATGCCACCCATCGTCCGGTACCGCCCGCCTCGGGAACACTCCATTTCCGGGCGCGGTCCTCCGTCAGTGACCTGCGGATACGCTCACCGGGTGCGGGGGACGCGGCGGGCGCCGAGACGGGGGCTCTACTCGCGCGCCTCGCTCGCGGCACGTCGCTGGAGCGGTCGCTCGCAGGTGGTCCTCGTGGCGGTGCTCGTGCTCTGCGCGGCCCTGCTGGTGGTCGGCATCCTGGAGCAGCCCGAGTGGTTCCCGCCGTCCGCGTTCCTGCTCCTGATCGTCGTGGCCGTGTTCCTGCTGCGGCTGCGCCAGCTCGCGGTGCTCGGCGCGGTCGTGATGGCGTGCACCTGGGGCCTGTGGGTGCGGGGTGCGCCGACGCTGATCCCGGGTGTGCTCGTGGTGGTCACGGTCGCCGTGATCGCCAGCATCGCGTTCGCGCGCGGGCGTGAGCGGCTCGGCCTGCAGGGGGCGCCCGGCGACCTCATGCTGGTCGACCTGCGCGACCGGCTGGCGGCCCACGGTCGCGTCCCGCCGCTGCCCGCCGGGTGGCACGTGGACAGCGAGTTCCGCTCGGCGCACGCCGACGGGTTCTCCGGCGACTTCATGGTGGCGGGCTCGCGGTCCGGCAGCTCCGCACTCGAGATCGTGCTGGTGGACGTGTCCGGCAAGGGGCTGGACGCCGGGGTCCGCTCGCTCCAGCTGTCCGGTGCGTTCGGAGGGCTGCTGGGCGCGATGCCCCGGGACGAGTTCCTCGGGGCCGCCAACCAGTACCTGCTCGACCAGGCGTGGGACGAGGGGTTCGCCACGGCGATCCACGTCGCGATCGACCTGACCACCGGCGAGTTCTGGGTCTCCTCGGCGGGTCACCCGCCCGCCGTCCAGCTGCACGCCGGGTCGGGTCGCCTCGCACTGCTCGACACGGTCGGCAGCCCGGCGCTCGGGGTCGTCCCCGACATCCGCAGCGAGGCGCGGGCCGGTCGGCTCGACCGCGGCGACGTCCTCATGCTCTACACCGACGGCGTGGTCGAGGTGCGCGGCGGGGACCTCGACCAGGGCATCGACCGGCTGATGGGGGTGGCCGACCGCGTGCTCAGCCCCGGTCGCGGCTCCGCGGCGGCGGTGCTGGCGGGGGTGCGGGCGGGCGACGACGACGACCGCGCCGTGGTCCTGGTCCGCCGCGACTGACGGGTGCTCAGGGCTGGATCGCCTGCGCCAGCCAGTCGGCGTACCCCGCGCGGCCGCCGTCCGGTCGCAGGTGGATGTCGTCGCCGTACAGCCAGCCGCGGTTGGCCGTCGCCAGGGTGTTCCAGTCGAGGACGCGGACATTCGGGTACTCCGGGGCGACGCGGGCGAAGAGCTCGTTGTCGAACGCGGCCCACGTGCGCGGGACGTGCACGTTGACCAGGAACACCCGCCGGTCCGCCGTCAGGTCCAGGAGCGACCGCAGGGTCGCCTCGTCGATCGGTCCGTTGGTCCCGCCGTGCACGATCACCGTGTGGCCCAGGGTCCCGGCGGCCGCCGCGGCCCGGACCAGGTCGACCATGACGGAGAACTGCCGGGACACCTCCGCATCCGTCGCGATGCCCCGGGCGGCGAGCTCCTCCGCGGCGCCCAGCATCACGGAGTCGCCGAAGCCGGAGGCGCCTCCGACCGTCTCGACCGGCGGCGGCGGCGGCACCGCGGGCGCGACCGGGGTGGTGGTGCTCGGCGTCGGGACCGGGGTGGCCGTCGCGCGAGGCGTCGACGACGCCGGTGGGGTGGAGGTGGCTGCGGGCGCCGCGACGGGCTGCCACCGGGTGGTCGGGGGCACCTGCGCGAGGGCGGCGGTGGCGACGCCGCCGACGACCACCATCCCGACTCCGGCCGCGACCACCCGGAGAACCGCACGCGGGCGGTCCGCGCCGGCGTCCCGCACCCGGGCGACGACCCGGCCGACCGCGCCCCGCCGGACCGGCAGCTCGACGAGCCGGTAGGACAGCTCGGCGATCACCAGGACGCCCGCGAGGCGCAGCGGTGCCGCGAGCCAGGGCGAGACGGCGATGTCCACCCCCGGTCGCGTGAGCATGAAGACGGGCCAGTGCCACAGGTAGATGCCGTACGAGCGCTCACCCAGCCAGCGCCACGGCTGCAGCGCCAACGCTCGCCCGAGCAGTCCCGCCGGGTCCGCGACCGCGCCGACCAGCACGGCGGCGAGCAGCGAGAACGCGAGGAACCCGCCGCGGTAGAGGGCGTTGCTGAACTCGTCCACCCAGACGAACGCCGCGAGGACGCCGAGCAGCGCCGCGCCGCCCAGGACGTCGGTGACACCGGCCTCGAACCTCCGCACGGCGCTGCCGCGCTCGCGCACCCACGTCCCGGAGTGCCGCCACGTCCGCCACGGCGTCCAGACCGCCGCCGTCGCGGCTCCCACCAGCAACCCCATGGAGTGGGTGTCGGTGCCGAAGTACGCGCGGCTGGGGTCGTTCGGAACGGGGGAGGACGTGCGGACGGCGACGACGACCATCGCGGCGGTGGACAGCAGGGCCAGGACGGCGGAGAGCTGCCCCACACGGGCGCGTCCCGCCCGCACCGCGAGCAGCGCCACCAGCGGGAAGACCAGGTAGAACTGCTCCTCGATGGCCAGCGACCACAGGTGCTGGAGCAGCGGCGGGCGGCTGACGAGCTCGAAGTACGACCGGTCCGCCACCACCTGCCACCAGTTCGACACGTACCCCGCGGCCGCGAGGATGTCGCCGCGCAGCTCGCGCGCCTCGCTGGGCATCGCCACCGCGACACCGGCCATCGCCACCAGCAGCAGGGCCAGCGCGGGCAGCAGGCGCCGGGCGCGCCGGGCGTAGAAGCGCCGGAACGAGAACCGCCCGGTCTGCTCCACCTCGTCGAGGACCAGCGTCGTGATGAGGAACCCGGACAGGACGAAGAACACGTCCACGCCGAGGAACCCGCCGCGCATCCACGGTGCGCCGAGGTGGTAGACGACGACGCCGGCGACGGCGATCGCGCGGATCCCGTCCAGGCCGCCCAGGTGGGGAAGGCGGGTGAACGGCACCACGGCCGTCACCCGGGGCGTGGTGCGCGTCCCGACGAGCGCGGAGCGCTGGACGGTGACGGTCATGGATCTCCCGGGTCGAGGCGGTGCGCGGTCGACGCGCCGGCGCCTCCCGTGCGGCCAGGCTAGGTCGGTCGGCACGGCGGGCAGCCGAGGACACGCGGGAGGCGGGTCAGTCGTCGGGGAACCAGATCGCGCGGCGGAGCGCGACGCGGGTGCCGTCCGCGCTCAGCGGGGTGTCCTCGTCGCGCAGCAGGGCCAGCGCGCGCGTGGCGTGCCAGGCCGGTGGGCTGCCCGCGGCGTTGACCACCCGCCACCAGGGCACCCCCGAGCCGGCGTGGCTCATGACCTGGCCCACCTGCCGCGGCCCCCCGCGGCGGACCCCGTCGCGCGCCTCCAGCAGGTCGCCGACCACCTCGGCGATCGTCCCGTAGGTCATCGCGCGACCCGGCGGGATGGCCGCCACGAGGTCGAGGACGGCCTCCGCGTAGTCGTCGTCCACGCGGCCCG
Organism: Cellulomonas sp.; assembly: GCF_965229465.1. Classification (GTDB taxonomy): domain Bacteria; phylum Actinomycetota; class Actinomycetes; order Actinomycetales; family Cellulomonadaceae; genus Cellulomonas. Next base: position 3,303,443 of record NZ_OZ245882.1, read on the forward strand.
CTCAGCCCAGCGCGCGCTTGGAGCTGATCACGCCGGTGTCGAAGCCGGCCAGGTGGAGCCCGCCGTGGAACCGGGCGTGCTCGATCTTCACGCACCGGTCCATGACGACGGTCAGCCCTGCGGCCTCCCCGCGCCGGGCGACGTCCTCGTGCCACGAGCCGAGCTGCAGCCACAGCGCCTTGGCGCCGACGGCGAGCGTCTCGTCCAGCACCGTCGGCAGGTCGTCGTGGCGGCGGAACACGTCCACCAGGTCGGGCACCACCGGCAGTGACTCGAGCGACGGGTACACCGGCCGGCCGAGGATCTCGTCGGCGCGCGGGTTGACGAAGTACACGTCGTACGGGGAGCTGGACAGCAGGTAGGTGGCGACGAAGAAGCTCGCGCGTGCGGGGTTGTTCGACGCGCCGACGATCGCGATGGACGTCGTGGAGTGCAGGAGCGCGAGACGCTCGGGGGCGCTCGGTCCGAGCCAGGTCCGCGTGCTCATGCGGCGACTCCCGTCCGGGTGCGCCCGGTGGCGCTCGTGAGGGCCTGGTCGAGGTCCCACAGGATGTCCTCGCCGTCCTCGAGCCCCACGCTGATCCGCACCAGGTCCGCAGCCACCCCGGCAGCCGCGAGCTGCTCGGCGTTCAGCTGCTGGTGCGTGGTGGAGCCGGGATGGATGACGAGGGTGCGGGCGTCGCCGACGTTGGCCAGGTGGCTGGCCAGCTGCAGGTTCTCGATGAACGCGCGGCCGATGGTGCGGCCGTCCTTGTCGTCCGTGGCACGGAGCCCGAAGGCGAACACGGCGCCGGGGCCGAGGGGCAGGTAGTGGTTGGCGCGCTCGTGGTGCGGGTGGCTGGGCAGGCCGGCCCAGTTGACGTACGAGACGCGAGGGTCGGCCTCGAGCCACTCGGCGACCAGCCGGGTGTTCACGAGGTGCGCGTCCAGCCGCTGGGGGAGCGTCTCCACGCCCTGCAGCAGGTTGAACGCGGACTGCGGCGAGAGGGCAGGGCCGATGTCGCGCAGCTGCTCGGAGCGGAGCTTGGTGAGGAACCCGTACTCGCCGAAGTTCTCCCACCAGCGGACCCCGCCGTAGGACGCCACGGGCTCGGTCATCTGCGGGAATCTGCCGCTGCCCCAGTCGAACCGCCCCGACTCGACGACGATGCCGCCGAGCGTGGTGCCGTGCCCACCGAGGAACTTGGTGACGGAGTGGATGACGATGTCCGCGCCGTGCTCGATCGGGCGGACCAGGTAGGGCGTGGCCAGCGTGGCGTCGACGACGAACGGGATGCCGGCGGCGTGCGCGACCTCGGCCAGCCCGGCCAGGTCGGCGATCTCGCCGGACGGGTTGGCGATGACCTCGGCGTACAGCACCTTGGTCTCCGGCCGGATGGCCGCGGCGTAGTCGGCGGGGTCGGTGCCGGGCACGAACGTGGTGTCGACCCCGAACCGGCGCAGCGTCACGTCGAGCGCGGTGACCGTGCCGCCGTACAGTTGCGAGGAGGCGACGATGTGGTCCCCGGCGCCGACGAGCGCGGCGAAGGTGATGAACTCCGCGGACATCCCCGACGTGGTCGCGACCGCCCCGATCCCGCCCTCGAGCGAGGCGATCCGCTCCTCGAGCGCCGCGACCGTGGGGTTGCCGATGCGGGAGTAGATGTTCCCGTACTTCTGCAGCGCGAACAGGTTGGCGGCGTCGGCGGTGTCCTGGAACACGAACGAGGTCGTCTGGTAGATCGGCACCGCCCGCGCACCCGTCGTCGCGTCGGGGATCCCGCCGGCGTGCAGCGCCCGCGTGCGGAAGCCGAAGCGGTGGTCTGGGGTGGTCATGCGGTCTCCTCGGAGGCGCTCGTGCGGGCGGCTGGCAGCACGGTACGCCGTGCGGTGAGTGCGGCGATCTCGTCGACCGCTCAGGGGTTCTGCAGCGAGGTGACGTCGCCCAGCGCGCTGCGCCGGTGCCCGCCCCGCGCGCGGCGGACCGGTCCCCCACAACCCGTCCCGATCTGTCGGGCTCGGGCGCGGTGGCGGGGGTGTGTCCTCGCCGGCGACGCAGCTTGTGAGCAACGCGTGTCGCGGACGCGCGACCGCCCGCGGCACCGGTCGGTGTCGCGGGCGGTCGGGGAGCGGCTCAGGGGGTCGGGCGCAGCGCCTCAGCGATCGCCGGCAGGGTGCGCGGGTCCGCCTGCACGAGCATCGTCGTGATCGCGGTGCCCTCCCACGCGGGGAGCTGGGAGCGGATGTCGTCGACGGTGCCCACCAGTGCGATGTCCTGCACCAGCTCGAGCGGCACCGCGGCGGTCGCGCGGGCGCGGTCGCCGGCCAGGTAGTGGGCCTGGATCTCGTCGCACGCCTCGGTGTAGCCGAGCCGGTCCAGAACCGCGCGGTGGAAGTTGGCGCCCTTGGCGCCCATGCCGCCGGCGTAGAGCGCGATGAACGGTCGGACGCTGTCCGCGGCCGACTCGACGTCCGCGCCGATCACCACCGGCACGGTCGCGACGACCTCGAACGCGTCGATCGGGCTTCGCTCCGGTGCCCGTCGGGCGAAGCCCTCGGCCAGGAGCGACCGGTACTCGCCGTCCATCCGCGGCGAGTAGAAGAGAGGCAGCCAGCCGTCGCCGATCTCCGCGGACATCGCGATGTTCTTCGGCCCCTCGGCGGCCAGGTGGATCGGCAGGTCGGCGCGCAGCGGGTGCACCGTCGAGCGCAGGGCCTTGCCCAGGCCGGAGCCCTCGTCGGGACCCAGCGGGAGCCGGTAGAACTGCCCGTCGAAGGTCACCGGCGCCTCGCGCGCCAGCACCTGGCGGACGATCGAGACGTACTCGCGCGTGCGGGCGAGCGGGCGCGGGTACGGCTGCCCGTACCAGCCCTCCACCACCTGCGGCCCGGAGGCGCCGAGCCCCAGCACGAACCGGCCGCCGGACAGGTGGTCGAGCGTGAGGGCGGCCATCGCGGCTGCCGTCGGGGTGCGGGCCGAGATCTGGGCGATCGCGGTACCGAGCCGGATGCGCGAGGTGCGCGAGCCCCACCACGCGAGCGGGGTGAGCGCGTCGGAGCCGTACGCCTCGGCCGTCCAGACCGAGTCGAACCCGAGCTGCTCGGCGCCGAGGACCGCCTCCTGAGCACCGGGCGGGGGCCCTGCCGACCAGTAGCCCGTGTGGTAGCCCAGCCGCATCGTCAGTCCTCCCGGTCCGGCGTCGCCGTCGACGCCCGCGCCAGGCTACCTGCTACCCCGGGTATCACCGAGGCAGGAGGATCTCAGATGTAGATCGCCGGGTCGTCGATCTCGACGTCGAACGGCGCGGCGACCGGGCGCAGCCGGATCGTCGCGGGGACGCCGACCGCGATCGCCCCGGCGGGGACGTCGTGGATCACGACGGCGTTGGCGCCGATCTGGGCACCGTCGCCGATCCACACCGGTCCGAGGATCTTGGCGCCCGCACCGACCACCACGTTGTCGCCGACCGTCGGGTGCCGCTTGCCGTGCCGCATCGACTTGCCGCCGAGCGTCGAGCCGTGGAACAGGACGACGTCGTCGCCCACCTCGGCGGTCTCGCCGATGACGACGCCCATCCCGTGGTCGATGAACAGCCGGCGCCCGAGGCGCGCGCCGGGATGGATCTCGATGCCGGTGGCCGCCCGCGCGAGCTGGGAGATCAGTCGCGCGGGCAGCCGCAGGCCGGGCTGGTGCCACATCCGGTGCGCCAGCCGGTACACCCACACCGCGTGCACGCCCGGGTACCCCAGGGCGACCTCGGCGAGGGACCGGGCCGCGGGGTCGCGGTGCCGGGCAGCCTCGAGGTCTTCCCTCAGGGTGGCCAGGAAGTGCAGGTGGTCGGACACGGTGCCTTCGTCCTGTCGGTGGGGTGGGTCGGGCGCCGGAGGGTCAGTCGACGAGGTCCGCGTACAGGATCGTCGACAGGTAGCGCTCACCGAAGGACGGGATGATCGCGACGATGAGCTTGCCGGCGTTCTCCGGCCGCTGGGCCAGCAGGGTGGCGGCGTGCAGGGCGGCGCCGGACGAGATGCCTACCAGCAGACCCTCCTCGGCGGCGGCGCGGCGGGCGACCCTGACGGCCGTCTCGGCGTCGACGTCGATGATCTCGTCGTAGACCGTGGTGTCCAGGATCTCCGGGACGAAGTTGGCGCCGATGCCCTGGATCTTGTGCGGGCCCGGGGCGCCACCGTTGAGGATGGGGGACTCCGCCGGCTCGACGCCCACGATCTTGACGCCGGGCTTGCGGGCCTTGAGCACCTGGCCGACGCCGGTGATGGTGCCACCGGTGCCGATGCCGGCGACGAGGATGTCGATCTCGCCGTCCGTGTCCGCCCAGATCTCCTCCGCGGTCGTCGTGCGGTGGATCTCGGGGTTGGCCTCGTTGGCGAACTGCCGCGCCAGGATCGCGCCCGGTCGCTCGGCGACGATCTCGTCCGCGCGGTTGACCGCCCCGCGCATGCCCTCGGACCCGGGGGTCAGGATCAGCTCGGCGCCGAACGCGCGCAGCAGGAGCTTGCGCTCCTTGGACATGGTCTCCGGCATGGTCAGGACGACCTTGTAGCCGCGCGCCGCGCCGACGAACGCGAGCGCGATGCCGGTGTTGCCGCTGGTGGCCTCGACGATCGTGCCGCCGGGCTTGAGCTCGCCGGACGCCTCGGCCGCGTTGATGATCGCCACGCCGATGCGGTCCTTCACGGAGTTGGCCGGGTTGTAGAACTCGAGCTTGCCGACGACGGTGGCGGGGGCGCCGTCGGTGATCTTGTTGATGCGGACGAGCGGGGTGTTGCCGATGAGCGCCGTCGCGTCGTCGTAGATGCGTGCCATGGTTCCTCTTCGGTCGAGGCTGCCGGCGGACCGACAGCTGGTGGGGGACTGCCTAGCGGTGCGTCTGATGCACCGGCCGCGCGCGGGCGTGGGCCGGGCGGCACGGAGCAGCAGGGGGTGTCCGTGCCGGGACGGGGCGAGCGCTGGCGCGGGACGGTCCCCGGTCAGGGATCCTCGCGCGAAGGAGCAGCCAGCGCTCTACAGACAGCGACAACAGGGCAGCGCCACGCGGGCGCGCCCGAGGACGGCGGGGGCGGCTGTGTGCACGCGCATCGCTTCGTCCTCCGTGACCGGTTCGGTCGGTCGTCGCCCGCAGGTGCGGGACACGATCGGCCATGACGCTAGCGTCAACGTCCGCACGCGCGCAAAGAGTCCCCACCTGGCGGACGCCTCAGCCGAGGCCGACCGCCGCCAGCCAGGCCTCCGCGAGCAGGCCGTGCCCTGCCGACGTCGGGTGCACGCCGTCGGACGCCCACGTCTCGGCCCCGGTCTTCGCGGCGGCCGCGGCGAACAGCCCGTCGGCCGGCACGAGCACCGCACGCCGCTCCGCCGCCACCCGGCGCACCACGGCGATGCGCGGGTCCAGGTCCTCGCGCCAGGCGTGCTGGGCGGCGGTGACCGGCACGACGAACGGCTCGATGAGCACCAGGCGGTCGACCGTCCCCACCACCGCCCGAAGGTTCTCCTCGTACTCGTCGGTGGACGTCGGCTCGCCCGCGTCGTAGCGACGCCAGGTGTCGTTGATGCCGATGAGGATCGACACGACCGTCGGCGCCAGCGCGACGGCGTCCGCGTCCCAGCGCGCGCGCAGCATCGCGGAGGTGTCCCCACCGACGCCGCGGTTGAGGAACGTGAGCGCGAGGTCGGGCCGGCGCGCCCCCGCGAGCGCAGCGACGATGCCGGCGTACCCGTGCCCGAGGCTGGCCGGGTCGGAGCGGTCACGGCCCCAGTCGGTCACGGAGTCGCCGGTGAGCAGGACACGGTCGTGGGGAGCCAGGAACGTCACCGGGACACCCCACCACACTCAGGCTGCGGACAGGTGCGCTTCCACGGCGCTCGCGACGACGGCGGCGTCGGCCGGCATCCCCTCGAAGTTGGACGACCCGCGGCGGCGCATCCAGCGCAGCCCGGCGAACCAGAGGCCGGGCAGACCCGCCGCGCCGTCCACGTGGAGCGGTGCGCCGCGGTCGTCGAGGAGGCCCGGCGGCAGCCACCCGTGGCTGCCGCGCATGCCCGTGCACCAGACGATGCCCGTGACGCCCTCGTCGCGCAGGTCCAGCTCGGAGGCCTCCCGGACGGGGTAGGAGGCGATCGGCTCCTCCGGCTCGGCGGGGGGAACGTCCAGGCCGAGCCGGTCGATCGCGGCGTCGACGAACGCGCGCGCCCGGACGGCGAAGGCTTCGCCGGCGGCGATGTTGGCCGCGACGGAGTCGTCGACCCGCAGCCGCGAGCCGTCAGCGCCCGTCACTCGGCCCGTCAGGACGACACCGTCGAGCGCCATCCGACGCAGGTCGGGACCAGGTCCGCCTGGTACGACCATCGGGTTCGGGGCACGGCGCACCGCGTCCGGCACGTCCGTGGCCCGCTGGTCGAAGAAGCCGGACACCGCCAGCCAGGCGATCATCTGACGACCGCGGTAGGGCGACGGCAGCCGCCCGACCGGCGACGTCGCGAGCAGCACGCGACGTCCGGCGGCCTGGAGGTCCGTCGCCACCTGCACGCCGGTCTGGCCGCTGCCGACGACGAGGACGGAACCCGGCGGCAGCCCGTCGGGTGAACGGTAGGTGGTGGTCGTCTGCTGCACCACGGGCAGCTCGGCGGCGAACGAGGGGAGACGAGGCGTGTTCTCGGCCCCGGTGGCCACGACGACCGCACGCGCGTGCACCGGGCCGTCGGAGGTCTCCAGGACGAAGCCGTCCATGCGCGGCGCGAGCGCGGTCACGGCGACGCCGGTGCGGACCGGGCAGGACGCCGCGAGAGCCTCCAGCCGCCGGACGACCTCGTCGCGGGGCGTGTACTCGTCGTCCGCCGCCGGCCCGAGCATCGGGTTGAGCAGGCCCGGCGTGTTCAGCCGGAACGAGTCCCACCGTTGCCGCCACGACGCGCCGACCTCCGACCCCTCGAGCACCTGGTGCTCGATCCCGCGGGCGCTCAGCGCGGCGCTCGCGGCGAGCCCGGCGGGACCGGCCCCGACGACGACGCAGTCGACGCTCACTTCGGGGCGGTGACGTTCACCATCCAGTCGACGCCGAACTTGTCCGTACACATCCCGAACGTGTCGCCCCACGGCGCCTGCTCGAACGGCACGGTGACCGTCCCGCCGGCCGACAGCCCGTCCCAGTAGCCCTGGAGCTCGGACAGGTCCTCGCCGCTGAGCGAGCACGAGATGTTGCTGGTGTCCGAGCGCTCCTGGGAGTTCGGCGTGTCCGCGCCCATGAGGATCAGGCCCCCGGGGGTGGACAGGTTCGCGTGCATGAGCTTGTCGGCCTCGGCAGGGTCCTGGCTCACTCCGAACTCCGCGAACGTGCTCACGTTCAGCTCGCCGCCGAACACCGAGCGGTAGAACTCCATCGCCTCCCGGGCGTTGTCGCGGAAGCTGAGGTAGGGGTTCAGTTGCGTCGCCATGGGGGTCTCCTTCGACAGTGTCCGAATTCGACCACCTTGCCACGGTCCACCCACACGCAGAAGATCGAGAGCCATGGACCGTCTCGAGGTCGCGCACCGACGGCTGCACAACCAGCACCTGTCCGGTCCGCGGCTGCCGGGACCCGCGGCTGTCGTCCGGCACCTCGGCGCGTCGCAGGCGCAGGAGTACGCGATGGCGAGGTGGTCGCTGGGCCAGCGCACGACCGGCGTGGACGACGCCGAGGTGCAGGCGGCGCTCGACGCCGGCACGATCCTGCGCACGCACGCCCTGCGCCCGACCTGGCACTTCGTCGCCCCGGAGGACCTGCGCTGGATCCAGGCGCTCACCGGACCGCGCGTGCGGCGGCTCAGTGCGTACTACGAGCGGCAGTCGGGGATCGACGACCAGCTGGTGGACCGGGCCACCGCCGCGATCGTCGGCGCGCTGGAGGGCGGGAAGGACCTGACGCGCGCGCAGGTGCAGGCCGCGCTGGCGCAGGCGGGGATCGAGGCGAGCGGAGTCCGGCTGGCGTACCTGCTGATGGCCGCGGAGCTCGCCGCCGTCGTGGTCAGCGGCGTCCTGCGTGGCAAGCAGCGCACCTACGCCCTCGTCGACGAGCGCGTACCGCCGACCGCGGTGCTCGACCCGGACGAGGCGCTGGCCGAGCTGACCCGCCGGTACTTCACCAGCCACGGCCCGGCCACGGTCAAGGACTTCGCGTGGTGGTCGAGCCTGAGGCTCACCGAGGTCCGCCGCGGGCTCGCCCTGGTGGGGGAGGCGCTGACATCCGTCGAGGTCGACGGCGTCGCGTACTGGTTCGCGCCCGCCGACGCCCCCACCCGGGACCCGTCGCCCACCGTGTACGTGCTCCAGGGCTACGACGAGTACGGCGTCGCGTACACGGAGGGCCGGTCCGTGCTGAACGTCGCCGACCGTCTCATCGCCCCGGCCGGGACCAACCAGGTGATCCAGCCGCTGGTGCTCGACAGCCAGGTGGTCGGCTGGTGGCGGCGGGTGGTGGAGCGGGACGAGATCGTGGCCGAGCCGCACCTGGCCGTCGACCTGGACGACGCGCAGAAGCGTGCGGTCCGAGCGTCGTTCGACCGTCTGGCGGCGTTCGTCGGGGTCCCGGTCAGGGTGGAACTAGACAGCTGACCAGAGTGTGTGTATAGTTCAACCTTGGATCTCCCGGTCTGCGCGATGGTGTCAGCATCCCATCGCGAAGGATCGGCCCGGACATGGAACGCGTTGCTACGAGAGCGACGGACGGCCGTGGTCCGGGTGGCTGATCTTCGACAGCCCCCAATGGCGCTGGGGGCGGTTCAAGCCGCGCGCAACAAGGACAAGCGGGCGCGGTGGGCGAAGGCCAACAGGTGCTGACGGACATGCGGCCCCGGTGCGGCCCGCGACGAGAGTCGCGGAGCACCGGGGCCGTTGTCGTCCGCTCACCCGGAGCTGCGCAGGTCGCTCAGCTCGCGCAGGTCGCCGTGGAACACGTTGAGGTCGATGAACGGCTCCCGGCCGTCGTACCCGTCGAGCCGGTCCCGGTGCGAGTACTGCCAGAACGCCCACGCGCGCCCGTCCGCCATCCGCGGCGGCAGGTAGACCGCCCGGATCCAGATCGGCGAGTCCGGGAAGCCTCCCGCGAGATAGCGGTCGTACGCGGCCTGGGTCGCATAGATCACGGGATCGACGCCGTAGTGCGCCCGGAGCATCGCGACGAGCACCTCGAGCTCCCCACGCACGGTCGACGCGTCCGGCGGGTCCCCGAAGAACTTCCCGTAGTGCTCGACGTCGACCGCGACCGGCAGGAGGTCGTCGTCGGCCGGGACCGTCGCGATGATCTGCTCCGCTTGCGAGCGACCCGGGCTCTCGAAGCTGAAGAAGTGGTAAGCGCCCACCAGGAGGCCGGCCTCGCGCGCGCCCTGCAGGTTCTCGGCGAACCGGTCGTCGACGAACCCCGATCCCTCGGTCGCCTTCACGTAGGCGAAGTCGATGTCCTGCGCCGCGAGCACGGGCCAGTCGATGGTGCCCTGATGCGCGGACACGTCCACGCCGCGCACCTCGTACCGTGCCGCCGGGATCCGGTTGGGCCAGAGGACCCCGCGCGCGACGAGCGCGGCGACCAGTACCGCGACCACGACGACGGCCGTGACCGAGGCGACGACGGTCCTGCGGCGGGTGGGCACGTGCGCAGTCTGGCGCACCCGTGTCCGGGACGCCGTGGTCAGGTGCTCGCCCGGCGCTGGTGTCTCACGCGCCCGTCGGGCGTACCCGGTAGGCCCGTGGCGACATCCCGTGCACGGCGGTGAACTGGCGCGAGAAGTACAGGGGATCGTCGTAGCCCGCCGTCCGCGCCACCGAGGCGATCGACAGCGTCGAGCCGTCCAGCAGCTCGCGGGCACGTGCCATGCGCAGCTGCGTCTGGTACTCCAGGGGCGACGCGCCCAGGTGGCGGCGGAAGAGGGCGTTCAGCTGGGACGGGCCCAGCCCCACCATCGCGGCGAGCTCGTGGGACGAGGTTCGGCGGGGGGACGTCGACCGCAGGTGCTCGGCCGCACGCTCGACCGGGCTGAGCCCGGGTCCCGGGGTGCGCCGGCCCGTCGCGGTGATGTGGGCGAGCGCGTGCCAGGCGATGCCTGAGGACCGGATGAACGCCGTCGTCGTCGTCCCTTCGTCCAGGGCGTCGATCACCTGCGCGACGAGGCTGGCGACGGGGGCCGCGTCACGCAGGTGCGTGACCGGCCCCCCGGCGGCCTCGCGAGCGGCGTCGACGAGGTCGCCGGAGTCGGTCCCGACGACGTGCAGCCACCACAACGTCCACGGGTCGGCCTCGCAGGCCCCGTAGGCGTGCGGCTGCCCCGCGCGCAGCAGCACCGCGTCACCCCGCTCCACCTGGGCCGTGGCTCCGCCGGTCGTGCACCAGCCCGAGCCGTCGGTGCACACCAGCAGGACGTGCTCGGCGGCGCCGACGGGCCGTTCCCGCCCGTGCCGCGACGCGTGCGGGAAGAAGCCGGCGTCGGTGACGAAGAGCTTGCCGGTCACCGGGTGGCCCAGCGCGCGCTCGACCGCGGGCCGGGGAACGACCAGCATGCGCTGACCCGCGAATCCCTCATGGACGAATCCGTCGGGACCCGTCGGCGATTCGTCCATGTGGGCCAGTGGAACGTGTATCGCGCAGTCCTGTCAACCACTCGTAGGTTCAGCATCATGCTCAGCGAAGAGTCCAGGATCGTGCTGCCGGACGCGCCGGCCGAGATCGCGGGGCGGTCCGTGCGCGCGTGGACGAGCGCGATCTCGATCGACACGTACGAGGCCGGCTCCCCGGACCGGTACCCGGCCTATCTCGACCAGCGCGTCTACCAGGGCTCGTCGGGCGCGGTGTACCCGCTGCCGTTCATCGAGAGCGTCGCGCAGGTCAAGACGCCACGGCTGTGGGACGCGGTCCACCTGGAGAACGAGTACGTCCGGCTGATGATCCTGCCCGAGCTGGGTGGGCGCATCCACGTGGGCCTGGACAAGACCCGCGGCTACGACTTCTTCTACCGCAACGACGTGATCAAGCCCGCGCTGGTCGGCCTCGCCGGGCCCTGGATCTCCGGGGGAGTCGAGTTCAACTGGCCGCAGCACCACCGGCCCGCCACCTACCTGCCGTGCGAGGTCTCGATCGAGGAGGAGCCGGACGGCTCGGTGACGGTGTGGTGCTCCGACCACGACCCGTTCGCCCGCATGCAGGGGATGCACGGCCTGCGGCTGCGGCCCGGAAGCGCCCTGATCGAGGTGCGGGCGCACGTGGTCAACCGGACCGACGACGTCCAGACGTTCCTGTGGTGGGCGAACGTCGCCGCCGCGGTCAACGACGACTACCAGTCGTTCTTCCCCACGGACGTGCGCGTGGTGGCCGACCACGCCAAGCGCGCGATCACGACGTTCCCCGCCGCGACCGACCACTACTACGGCGTCGACTACCCGGCGCAGCGCACCCCCGAACGGCCTGACGGCGACCGGCTCGACTGGTACCGGAACATCCCGGTGCCGACGTCGTACATGTGCCTGGGCACGCAGGACGACTTCTTCGGCGGGTACGACCACGGTGCCCGCGCGGGCTTCGTGCACTGGGCGGACCACCGCTTCTCGCCCGGCAAGAAGCAGTGGACCTGGGGCAACGCGCCGTTCGGCTGGGCCTGGGACGCGCAGCTGACCGACACGAACGGCCCCTACGTCGAGCTGATGGCCGGCGTGTTCACGGACAACCAGCCGGACTTCGCGTTCCTCAAGCCGGGCGAGTCCAAGACGTTCTCCCAGTACTGGTACCCGATCCAGGACATCGGGCCGGTGCACCAGGCAACGAGAGACGTCGCGGTGCGGCTGGACGTCGTCGGCCAGGGGTCGACGACGCGGGTCCGCGCAGGCGTCGCGACGACGTCCCCCCGACCCGGCAGCCGGGTGCTGGTGCGCTCCGGGTCGCTCGTCCTCCTCGACGAGCGCGTCGACCTGGCACCCGGCGCGCCGTTCGTCGAGGAGGTGACCGTCGGGACGCCCGTCCTGCCGGAGTCGTGCGAGCTGGTGGTGGAGCACGACGGCACCGTGCTCCTGACGTGGAGTCCGCGTCCACCCGACGACCACCAGGCTGCGCCGACCGACGCCGCCAACGAGCCGCCGGAGCCGTCGCAGATCGACTCCGTCGACGAGCTGTACGTCACCGGGGTGCACCTCGCCCAGTACCGGCACGCCACCCGGTCGCCGGAGCCGTACTGGTCCGAAGCGCTGCGACGGGACCCGGGCGACTCCCGCTCCCACGTGGCCCTCGGCGCCCGGCGCCAGCACGACGGCGACCTGGAGGCCGCGGAGCAGCACCTGCGTGCTGCGGCGACCCGGTTGACCCGGCGCAACCCCAACCCGCGCGACGGGGAGGCGCACTACCGGCTCGGCATCGTGCTCGGACGCCTGGGTCGCACCGACGACGCCAGGTCGGCGCTCGCCACGGCGATGTGGGACGGGGCGTGGCTCGACGCCGCCTCGGTGGCGACCGCGCGTCTCGACCTCGCGGAGGGCCGCACGGCGCAGGCCGGCGACGACCTGGCGGCGCTCCTGCTCCGCAACCCCGGGCACCACCAGGCGCGCAACCTCGCAGCGGTCGCGGCCCGTCGCCAGGGTGACCTGACGATGGCCCGTGCACATGTCGAGCTGACGTTCGCGGCGAACCCGCTCGACGCCTGGGCGCGCGACCTCGCGAGCCGGCTGGGGCTGGACCGGTCGACGACGCCGGATCCCACCGTCGCCCTGGACGTGGCCAGGGAGTACCTCAGCATCGGCGAGGACGACGCGGCCACGGAGCTGCTCGAGCACAGCAGCGCCCTGCCGGTGACGCCGGGTCGGACGAACGTCGCGCCGCTCGCGCTCGTGCACCTGGCGGACCTCGAGCTGCGTCGCGGTCGCCCGTCCGCGGCCGAGGGGGCGCTGGCGAGGGCGCGTCGGCTGGACCGCACCTGGTGCAACCCGTGGGCCGGGGACAACGACGCGCTGGAGCGCCTGCGCCGATGGCTCCCGGGCGACGCGATGCTCGCGGAGCTCCAGGGCCACTGGCTGTACGCAGCCCGTCGGCGCCTGGAGGCGATCGAGGCGTGGGAGGTGGCCGCCCGGAGCGCGGACGCCGGACCGGTCGTCCTGCGCAACCTCGGCATCGCCGCCCACAACGTCCAGGTCGACCCGCTCCTCGCTGCCGACTACTACGCCCGAGCGCGTCACCTCGCCCCGGACGACGCACGGCTCCTGTTCGAGTCCGACCAGCTCGCGGGGCGCCGTGGGGTCGACCCGACGCAGCGCACCGACTTGCTGCTGGAGCGGCCCGACCTGGTGAGCTCCCGTGACGACCTCTCGGTCCAGCTCGCCGAGCTGCTCACCGCCCGCGGCCGTGCGCTCGAGGCGCTCGACGTGCTCACCGGCCGGGTCTTCCAGCCCTGGGAGGGCGGCGAGGGCCGGGTCCTGGCCGCGTGGGAGGAGGCCCACCTGAGCCTCGCGCGCCATGCGCTGGCCGGTGGAGATCCTGCCGCCGCGGTCCGGCATGCCCGCGCGGCTCTCGACCCGGTCTCCACCCTCGGCGAGGCTCGGCACCCTCTGGCCAACACGGCGGACCTGCACCTCGTGCTCGGTGATGCGCTCGCCGCGGACGGGGAGCCGGACGCCGCCCGGGCGCAGTGGGAGAGGGCGGCCGAGCAGCACGGCGACTTCCAGGGGATGCAGGTCCACCTGCACTCCGAGCGGACCGCTGCGGCCGTGACCGCCCTGCGCAGGCTCGGGCGGTCGCACGAGGCGCAACGGCTGCGCGACGGCCTGGGGTCGTACGTGGCCGAGCAGGCCGCGGTGGTCGCCCGGGTCGACTACTTCGCGACCTCGCTGCCGACGATGCTGCTGTTCACCCAGGACGTCCAGGCGGCCCACGACATACGCGTCCGCGTGCTCGAGGCGCAGCTCGCGTCCCTCGACGACCGGGAGGCCGTCGCGGCGGCGATCGCCGACGACGTCCTCGCGCACGACCCGCTCAACCCCTGTGCGCTCGCCCTCGCGTCCCCGGGCGGCGCTCGGCGCCCTAGGGTGACGGCCGGCGCTGTCGACCTACCGCTGCAAGGAGAGACATGACCGACGATGCTCGCCGGGCGACGCTCGTGGCATCCCGTCGTCTGACCGTCGCGGCACCCGCGGCGCCACGTCGGGGCCACCTGCACGTCGGTGACAGCCCGGCCGGGGCCGACGCGATCGAGGTGACGAGCCGGTACGTCGAGCGCGCCGGGCGCCCGTGGTTCCCCGTCACGGGGGAGATCCACTACGCGCGCATCCCGCGCGACCGCTGGAGCGAGGTGCTGGGTCACGCACGCGCCGGCGGGCTGGCGTGCGTCGAGACCTACGTGCTCTGGCAGGCGCACGAGCCCGAGCCCGGCCGCTTCCGGTGGGACGGCGGGCTGGACCTGCGCGCGTTCGTCGAGCTCGCCGCGCAGCACGGCCTCGACGTCGTGGTCCGCATGGGTCCGTGGGCGCACGGCGAGGCGAGGTACGGCGGCTTCCCGGACTGGCTCGTCGACCGGGGACTGCCGACGCGGACGAACGACCCGGAGTACCTCGAACTCGTGCGGGCCTTCTACGCCCAGACGGTCGCCCAGCTCGTCGGGCTCGCGCACGCCGACGGCGGTCCGATCGTCGGGGCCCAGATGGACAACGAGCTCTACGACCAGCCCCAGCACCTGGCGCGGTTGCGGGAGATCGCCGAGGAGGCGGGGCTGCGGGTCCCGATCTGGACCGCGACGGGCTGGGGCGGTGCCCAGGTCCCCGAGACGCTGCTCCCCGTGTACGGCGCCTACTCGGACGGCTTCTGGGACGACGAGCAGACCGAGTGGCCGGCGTTCGCGTCGTGCCACTTCCGCTACAGCCCCGTCCGGGACGACCTGTCGGTGGGGGCCGACCTGCGCGAGGCGCTGGACGGGATCGGCGTCGACGCCGGGGCCGTGCCGCTCAGGGACGACGACGAGCTGCCCTTCGCGACGTGCGAGCTCGGAGGTGGCATGCACGTGGCCTACCACCGTCGACCTCTGGTGACCCCGCGGGACATCGAGGCGCTCGCGCTCGCCAAGGTGGGCAGCGGCTCCATCTGGCAGGGCTACTACATGTACGCCGGCGGGACGCAGCGCACCGGCCCGCACGGCTCCGAGCAGGAGTCGCACGCCACCGGCTACCCGAACGACGTGCCGCGGGTGACCTACGACTTCGCGGCGCCCATCGGCGAGCACGCGCAGATCCGCCCCCATCACCACCACCTGCGGCGCCAGCACCTGTGGCTGCACGAGGACGGTCACCGGATCGCGGCGATGACCTCGACCGTCGGGGGCGGGAGCGAGGACCTGGACGAGCTGCGGTGGGCGGTCCGGTCGGACGGCCACAGCGGCTACCTGTTCGTGTCCACCCACCAGCCGGCCGCGCAGCCGCTCCCCGGGCAGCAGGACGTCCAGGTCACGGTCGACCTGGCCGACGACTCCGTGACCGTCCCGACGGTGCCGGTCGACATCCCCGCCGGCGTCTCGCTGGTCTGGCCCCTGCGCTACCCGGTGTCACCGTCGGTCGTCCTGCGCAGCGCCACCGCCCAGGTGCTCACCCGCGGCAGCGACGACGACGGCGAGATCCTCGTCCTGGGCGCCTACGAGGGCATCCCCGTCGAGCTCGTGCTGGACGGTCCGCTCGAGGTGGGCGGCGCCGGCACGGGAGTCGTCCGGGACGGGACCACCGTGGTCTCGCTGGTCGAGCCGGCGGGGCCGCGGTGCGTGGTCGAGCTGCCGGGCGTCCGGATCATGGTCCTGGACCCCGCGAGCGCCGAACGGCTGTACGTCCTGGACCTGGCGGGCCGGGACCGCCTCGTGCTGTCCGACGCCCCGCTCTACGCGCTCGGCGGCGAGCTCGTCGTGCACCCGGACGAGGCGCAGCACACCCTCTGGCTCCTGCCCGCACCCGCGGAGCTCGTGGCCGACGGTGCGCAGCTCAGCGACCCGCGCGACGACGGTCCGTGGCGGAGATGGGCTCTGCGCGCGCAGCACGCGGGGCGCACCAGGCTCGTCTCCGGCCTCGAGCCGCAGGCGACGGCGGTGCCTGACCCGGTCCGGGGCGGTCCCCTGCACCGGCTGAGCGCGCCGACCGACTTCACCGGTGCGGCCGTGGTGCACGTGGACGTGCCCGCGGAGCTGCTCGACGGCGCCGACCGGGCGCTCCTGCGCCTGACCTGGACCGGTGACGTCGGCCGGGCGTTCGTCGGCGACCGGCTGGTCAGCGACCACTTCTGGCACGGGCGTGTCTGGGACGTCGACCTGACGCCGTGGGTGTCCGAGGTGGCGGAGTCGGGGGTGCGGTTCGAGCTCCTGCCCTGGCGGCGCAGCACGGGCGTGTGGGTGCACCCGAGCGTCCGCTACATCCCGGACGGCGTGCACGTGGCCGCGATCGACGTGGTCCGGGTCGGCCGCGTACGGCTCACCGGCGTGGAGCGGGACTAGCCGAGGCTGGCCTTGATGCCCCACGCGAGACGCCACCGGCCACCCGGCGGCACCCAGCGCAGCCCGGTGCCCGAGTTCAGGGCGTCGCCCGGAGCCGTCATCGGCTCCACCGCCAGCGCGCGCCGGGACGACTCGTCGCCGGGCGCCGGGTACGCCCGGCTCACGTAGACCTGGCGGTACGCGAAGTCGTCGTCGGCCCACAGCTCCAGGGCGCGACCGTCGGGGGCCGTCACCGTCGTTGACGAGCCGGGAGTCACAGCGAAGCACGCGTGAAGGTCGTCGGTGCCCAGGCGGCGCCCGCGGCGCAGGTCGAAGGCGGTGCCGTCCACCCCGGCGGCATCCCGCGGGATGAGCCGCTCGTCGAGCGGCAGGTGCGTGTCGGCCGGCACGCGCAGCACCAGGTCCTCGGTGGGGACGTCACCGATCCGGAGGTAGGGGTGGGCGCCGAGCGCGACGGGCGCGGGCACGGGGGAGTCGTTGCACACCTGGGACGTCACGGTCAGCCCGCGCGGGGTGAGCTCGTACGTCACCGCCAGCGTGAGGCTGAAGGGGTAGCCGGGCGGGGCCGTGACCGACCCCACGACCGTGACCCGGTCGCGCGCGCGAGCACGCGCGGCGAAGAGCGTGCCGCCGACGAGCCCGTGGCCGGCGTGCCCGAGCCCCGGCTCGTTGACGGGGAGCTGGTGAGTGACGCCGCGCTGGGTCCACCGACCGTCGCGCACCCGGTTGGGCCACGGGAACAGGACCGCCCCCGCGCACTGGGGCGCGGGAGCTCCCTCCGGGTAGGTCTCGACGAGTGGCACGCCGTCGACGACCAGTGCACGCAGGCCACCACCGCGCAGGTCGACGGCGGCGGTCGTCCGTCCGCCCGCGGTCACCCGCGCCAAGGTCACGGCGGTGCTCGCAGTCAGCACGGCATTCCTCTCCGTGCTCGGGGCGAGCGGTGCGGACGAGGGCAAGCCTCCCGCGGACAGGGGCGGCACGGGCCGTCCGACGCGTCACAACTCGGCCACGCCGGCTGACGGTTCGTCCATGCAGGTCGGTCGAACGTGCATCGGCCGCCATCGCGCCGTGGTTGCCGCGCTCAAAGAACCGCCACTCAGGCGTCGTGGGCGGTGTCGCCTGGCTCGGGACGGCGACAGGCGCGCCCCCGGCATCCAGGCCGAGGTGCTCCGCGGGGCGGACGCTCGCCAGTCGTGCCATGGTTGCGCGATGACGATGGCCGGCAGGGTCGACATCTCCGCCCTGCTCACGGCAGTGGAGGACGTCTCGCCTGCCGAGGCGATGTCCGTCGCCTCAGACGTGCTGCGCCGGACGCTCGGGGTGCAGTCCGCGACGTTCCTGATCGCCGACGCCGCAGGAAGCACTCTCGTCGACCTCGCGAACACCGATGGGCGCTTCGACCTCGACGGCACGGACCCCGGGCGCGCGTGGCGTGAGCAGCGCGCGGTGCACGACGGGCACGGGTGGTCGTACACGCCCGTGACCGTGCGGGGCGACGCGCTGGGGGTTCTCGCGGTACAGCTGCCGGCGCACGACGCCGACGCCCCGGACGACGCGAACCGCACCCAGGACGCGACGACGGCCGGACAGCTCGCCGCGGTGGCGCACGCCCTGGGCTACGTCCTCATCGCGAACCAACGCCACACCGACAGGTACGAGACCGCCATGCGGTCGGTCGAGTTCACGCTCGCCCGGGAGATCCAACGACGGCTCCTCCCCCCGGGATTCGTCTGCGAGGGAGGATCCTTCACGATCGCCGGGTGGCTCGAGCCCTCCGCCAGCGCAGCCGGCGACACGTTCGACTATGTCGCGTCCCCCGACCGGCTCACGGCCTCGCTCACCGACGCGACCGGGCACGACCTCGGCGCCGCGATGGTGGCGACGCTCACCGTGAACGCGCTGCGCAACGCCCGGCGGCGGGGCGCCGACATCGCCGAGCAGGCGAACGCCGCCAACACCGCCCTCCTCGAGCAGGACGGGGCCGGCAGCTTCGTCACGGGGATCCTCCTGGAGATGGATCTTCGTTCGTCCGGTGACGAGAACCGGCCCGACGACCGCACCGTGGCCCGGATCATCAACGCAGGGCACCCCGGCGCGCTCCTGCTGCACGAGGGACAGGTCACCACCGTGGCGCCGGCCAACAACCCCCTGCTCGGGCTGCGCGCGCACGAGTACCAGGTCCAGGAGATCGAGCTGAGCCCCGGCGACCGGCTGCTGCTGATGACCGACGGCATGTTCGAGCGCAGCGCCGCGAGCTTCGACCTCCCCGGTGCCCTGCGCGACACCGCCGACCAGCACGCGCGGAGCGTGGCCCAGGGCATCTCGCGCATCTTCCTCGAGACGGTCGGCAACGAGATCCAGGACGACGCGGCCTTGCTGCTCCTCGAGTGGCACGGCGGCACCACCAGCCGCACCACCCGCCGCGGGGCGGACCACGAGCAGTAGCGCGGGCACGGAGCGCCCGGCGGCTCGACCTACCAGTTCAGCGTGCCCTCCCCGCGGAGCACGGCGTGGTCGGACAGCCACAGGGTCGTCGTCACGCCCCGGTAGTCCGAGCCCCACCGTGAGGCGGTGAAGAAGACGTCGTCGCACTTGCTGGTCCCGCAGGTCGGTGCGTTGTAGGTACCGTCCCCTCCGGTACGACGCTGGTCGGCCTCCACCATCACCCCGGTCCCCGTCTGGCAGGTGGTCGTCGACGTGCCACCGAACCCGCCCGAGTAGAGCGGCCGGAGCGCGACGGCGGCGGTGCAGCTGCGCACGTCGACGTTGGTGTCCACGCCGAGCAGCGCGGCGCCGCCGCTCCCCGCGTGCGTCGCGAGCAGGCCTCCGACAGCGGCGGCCTGGTCGGTGTGCGCGGCGCCGTAGACGGAGAAGTGCGAGCTGCACACCCGGAACGTGGCACCGATGACGACGTCCCCGCACAGCAGGTACCGCCGTTCGTTCTCGCCGAGCGGGTTCGGCAGCAGGGTCGCGGTCACGTTGGTGGGTGCCGGGGCGCGGGCCAGCAGCGCGATGCCCCAGCTCCGAGCGCCGGGCGCGCAGCGGTCGTCGCCGATCCCGACGGTCTGGAAGAACGTGCCGTGCCAGGTCGAGCCGAGCCGCTGGACCAGCCGGTCGTACGTGTAGCGGCACACCTCCTGGAGCGTGACCACGTTGCTCCCGGCGAACAGCACGCTGCTCGCGATGACGTCCGCCCGCTGGGCGGCGGTGGCGTCGCACTCGGGGTCGCGCCCGTACTGGTCGCACGCGTTGAACTCGAAGACCTTCGTCCGCAGGGTCGCGGCCTGGGCGGCGGACTGCGTCGCCAGGGTCGCGACGACGAGCACAAGGAGCACCAGCAGCGACGTCGCGTATCCCCGGCGGGACCGTCGGGCTCTCATGGCAGGGCGCATCGTGGGATCTCCAGCCGGTCCGCGCTCACCAGGCCCAGGTCGGCCCCGATCTCCGCTAACGAGGTCGCCACGAAGCGTCCGCCCGCGGTGCGCGACCACGTGCGGGCAATGGGGGAGGAGTCGGGACCGTTGTCGAGCATCGTCACCCGGGAGCCGTCGGCGGCCGAGTACACGAGGTCACCGCGGACGCCTCGCAGCACGATCGTCGACCTGCCCGTCGCGACATCGATCTCGACGACCCGGTCCCGCGGTGCGCCGGCGGCGGTCGGTGCGCGACCATCGACGGTCAGCAGCCTCGTGCCGTCGGGCGACCAGTCCAGCGAGAGCAGGGCAGTTGCCGCATCCGCCCGATGGACGGTCGTGCTGACGCCGGTCGCCGCGTCCGCCACTCGGACCTCCTGGGACGCGTCGGGCAGCGTCGCGACGGACGCGAGCCACCGCCCGTCAGGGCTCCACGTGAGCTCACGCGTCGCGACGACGGCCGGCTCGACGCTGCGCGCCGTCGCCGGGGCGAGACTGCGCGGGGCCGCCGCGGCGGGCAGGTCCACGAGAGCGGGCGCCGACGTGCCCGCGCCCGGCTGCTCCCCGGCGGTGAAGACGGTCAGCCCGAGCCGGGACCCGTCCGGGTCGGGTGCCACGCCACCGACGTCCGGCGCCTCCAGCACGACCGACTGCTGCCCGGTGGCGAGGCCGATCGCCACCACCCGGTCGGCCGGTGCCGTGCGTGCCGCCGACGACTCCCCGGCGACGGCCGGGGACGCGTAGACGGTGGTGGCGTCGGCGACGATGCCGAACTCGTACGAGCCGAGGTCGGTGGTCACCGCCGACACGGAGCCGTCCGGGCGCACGCCGTAGATGTCGGACGACGGTGAGGACCCGGACCCTTCCACCCGCTCGCCCTCCGCAGTGAAGCCCCGGAACACGGCGACGAACGGCTGGTCGCCGCACGCGACGAGCCCTGCGAACGGGGCGGCGTCGACCCGCGGCGCGTCCCGAGGCTCGGCATCGAGGCTGGACGCGCACGCCGCCACGAGCACCGCGATCCCGAGCAGAAGGACGCCTGTGCGCGCGTGCCGAGCTCGGGTGGTGGATGTCATGTCGGGCCCCCGCCGTCAGTCCGCTCTCGACACTAGGTCGCGGCGGCGAACCCGACAAGACCGCCCGACGATGTCCGCGCACCCCGGGACTACGAGGCAGGCAGGGCCGCCAGCCCGGCCCCCAGGAGCGTGGCGTTCAGCTCTCTCCGGGAACTCACGCGCAACTTGGTGAAGACCTTGCCCAGGTGCCATTCGACTGTGCGCGCACTGAGGTAGAGCCGAGCCCCGATCTCCGGGTTCGTCAGACCATCACTCGCCAGCTGAGCGATCTGCGCCTCCTGGAGCGTGAGGCGCTCGCGCGTCTCCACGGTGCGGCTGCGCGCCTTCTCCCCGGTCGCGAGCAGCTCGCGGCGGGCGCGCTCGGCGAACGCGTCCATGCCGATCGTGGAGAGCATCTCGTGGGCGGTACGGAGCTGTTCTCGGGCATTGACGCGCAGGCCTTGACGTCGGAGCCACTCGCCGTAGAGCAGGTGGGCGCGGGCGAGGTCTGGTCGGAGCTGCGTCCGCCTCAGGCGTTCGATCGCCTCGCGGTACGACTGCTCGGCCGCGTGACCCTCGCTGAGCAGCGCTCGCGACCGCGCATGGATCCCGAGCGACCACTCTGTGTCGCACGCCTGGACGTGCTCCCCGAGCCGATGGAGCGCGTCTCTCGCCATCTCGGTGTGGCCCGTCCGCGTGGCTGCCTCGATCAGCTCGTTCAAAGCCCACGAGGCGATGTGGAGCTCCGGTGTGTGGTCGCACGCCGCCACTGCCTCCGCGAGCGCCTCGTCATAGCGGCCGAGGCCGTTCATGAGCACCGCCTTCGACCACCTCGCGTACTGGACGGCGGTTCCCTGTCCACCGGCAGTGCCGTGGTCGATCGCCCGCGCGATGAGGTCGGAGGCCTGGGCCTCGTGGCCGCGAGGCCCCGCGAGCACGAGTGCAGCGTGCGGGGCGATGCGGGTGTCGGTCGCCTCCTTCAGGGTGTCCACCTCCGCTGCGAACAGCGCAGCCCTGGCGAAGTCGCCGCCGAAGACCGCCGCCTGGCCGCACGCGTTGTCGACGACGGCGAGGGCCTCCAGTGCCCCCGAGTCCCGGGCGAGTCGAGCTGCGGCCATGCCGATCTCGAGCCCGCGGTCGTAGTCCCAGACCAAGTTCGCCGCTCGCGTCGCGAGCCAGCCCCACCGAAGGAGCTCGTCGTCGGAGACATCGCGACTCGCGAACGCAGCGACCGCACGCCGTAGCGCGGGCACCGCTGCGGGGCGGCCGTCGGTGAACACCAATGCCAAGCCGTCGAGGAGCACATCGCACGGAAGAGGAGACGTCTCGGGTTCGGGAGCGGTCGCCACGGCGAAGGAGACGTCCCGGAGGGTGCCGCCCGCCCGCGCGAGTCCACCGGCGAACAGCGCTGCGGCCCACGCATCGAGATAGGTGGTGCGCGACAGGCGTACGTCAAGAGTCTCGAGCTTCCGAGCAGCTCGGAGCAGCAGCAGGGAGGCCTCGCCACCGCGGTTCTGCGCAAACGCGATCTCGGCCTTCAGCCGGTCCACGCGCGCTCGGGCGAGCTCGTCGAGCGGTCCGGTCTCCGCTGCGGCCACCAGCCCGGATGCCGCGTCGAATGCGCCGGCCTGGAGGCTCGCCTGGGCTGCTGCCAACGCACGGTCGGCCCGTCTCGCGGGCTCTCGGGTCAGGGCGACGGAGCGCTGCAGGAAAGCAGCAGCCGCAGCCAGTCCGCCGCGAGCCTTCGCTCGCCCGGCCGACCGCTCGAGCTCTGCGGCGACGACGTCATCGGGACCGAGCACGGCCTGGGCGCGGTGCCAGGCACGACGATCAGGGTCGACGTCGGGGTCCGTGGCCGCGGCGAGTGCTCGGTGCGCGGTGCGGCGCTCCGTCGGCGACGCAGCCCGGTAGATCGCGGATCGCAGGAGGGGATGCCGGAACCCCACGCGTGCGTCGATCTCGATCAGGTCGTCCGCCTCTGCCGGCGCCGCTGCGTCGACCGGGATATCGAGCTCGGAGGCAGCGCGCCAGAAGAGACTGGGGTCACCGACCGGATCGGCCGCCGCCACCAGCAGCAAGCGTTGGGTCTCGCTGGGGAGCATCTGTATCCGGCGGCGATAGCTCGCTTCGATCCGGCTCGGCACAGTCAACCGGCCCGTGACGGAGAAGCCGCCTGCGAGGTCGGTCGACGACTGACCCCGTGGCAGCTCCAGCAGGGCGAGCGGATTGCCGTGCGCCTCGGCGATGATCCGGCCGCGCACCGACCTGTCCAGTGGGCCGAGGCTCGCGGCCATCACCAGTCCGGCCGCGTCTGCGTCCGACAACCCTCCGAGCCGAAGTTCCGGCAGCCCTTCGAACTCGCTCGGGGCGTCCCCGTCGCGCTCGGCAAGAACGATGACGACCGAATCCGCGTGCAGGCGCCTCGCGACGAACGAGAGGACCTGGGCCGAGGACCGATCCAGCCACTGGGCGTCATCGACGAGGCAGACCACCGGCTGCGCGTCTGCGTGCTCGGAGAGCTGGCTCAGCAAGGCGAGCCCGACGAAGAATCGATCGGGCGGTGGTCCCGAGCTGAGGCCGAATGCCGTCTCCAGAGCCTCGCGCTGCGGTGCTGGCACACGCTCGAGACCATCGAGGAGCGGCCAGGAGAGCTGATGGATCGCCGCGAACGGCAGCTCCATCTCCGACTCGATCCCGACCACACGGACGACTCGGCACCCGGTGCTGCGAGCCGCCACGTAGTCGAGCAGGGCGGTCTTGCCGATGCCGGCCTCGCCGCGAAGCACCACCGCCCGGCTGTCGCCTCCGCGCGCGGCCTCGACATGGGCGTCGAGCGCCGCGCACTCGCTACCGCGGCCACGCAACTGTACGGCGACCCGTTGCTGCGACACCTGTCACCCCTCTGGCCGCTATGGGCCCACGCGTGGCGTCTGCCAGAGCATATTCCCGTGCCGTGCGCGACCCGAGGCGTAGGTCCGTTCGGAGCGCCCGACGACGTGCCATCGGCTGTCGAACGCCCGGCCACACCCGGGACCGGACCCGGGTGCTCCCTGGCGCGACACACGGGTCGCGGGCGCCAGCGTTCAGGTGCTGGCTCCGACTCGGCGCCGGACACCACTCAGAGATGGGAGCTCCCTCATGACTGCATCCTCGTTCTCCCCGGAAACCGAGACCTTCGGCTCGGTCATGCAGGCACCCGACCTGCCTGACGGATTCACGACCACCTTCACGAGCCGGCTGATCGACGCGAACGGCATCCGCCAGCACGCGGTGGTCGGTGGTGACGGGCCTGCTCTGCTCCTCGTGCACGGGTGGCCGGAGAGCTGGTACGCCTGGCGCTACGTGATGCCGGAGCTGGCGAAGGACTACACGGTCGTCGCCGTCGACCAGCGCGGTATCGGCCTGACGGACAAGCCGGAGAGCGGGTACGACGCTGCGACTCTCGCCAGCGATCTCGCGGCCCTCATGGCCGAGCTGGGGCACGACCGGTTCGCGGTCGTCGGTCACGACACCGGCCTGGTGATCAGCTACGCCCTCGCGGCGGACTACCCCGACCGGGTGGACCGGGTGGCGCTCGCCGAGGTCCCGGGGCCTCCCACTCCGGACCACTCACCGCCTCTCTTCGCGCCGCGGCAGGTCAACGACAAGCTGTGGCACATCGCCTTCAACCGCGCCGGAGACATCGCCGAGCGGCTCGTCGAGGGCCGCGAGGCGATCTTCTTCGGCTACGAGTTCGCCGTCCAGGGAGGTCAGGTCCCCGACGCCGCCATCGACTACTACGTCACGGGCCTCTCCGCGCCCGGCGCCCTCTCAGGCAGCTTCGGCTTCTATCGCGACTGGGACGAGACCATGGCGCAGAACGGGGAGCGAGGCACCCGCAAGCTGTCGATGCCGGTCCTCGGCATCGGCGGTGAGGCGAGCTGGGGCGCAGCCGTCGCCGGTGCGCTGTCGGCCATCGCCGAGGACGTCACGACCCTCGTCGTTCCCGGCACAGGTCACTGGGTGGCGGAAGCGGCGCCGGAAGCACTGCTCGGACCGCTGTCGGAGTTCCTGGCGCCGTTCGGCGCTCTTGCCGACTCCCGCAAGGCGGGGTAGCCGGACGGGGCGAGGGCCTCGGCGCGAGTCGAGGCCCTCGTCGCCGACTCACTCGACATGAGGCTCTCGACGAGCTCGCGGGCGGCGAGCTCCACCTCGTCCCCAGGAACAGTCCACGCTCCCGTCACCAACGAGCTGAGCGGTGTGGCCAGTGGTCCCAGGTCCGAGCCCCCGCCGGGTGGTTGCCTACGGGGATGAGGCAGACGCCGATCTACTACTACTCGTCGACGTCCGGCCTGGTCCGCGCATTCGTCGATCGGCTGGGCCGACCGGCGTTCAACCTGGCTGAGCGCGAGCACCGGCTGGCAGAGGTCGACGGACCGTGGGTCCTGCTGACGCCGTCCTACAAGACGGGCAACCCCGACAACGACACGATCCCGGAAGCGGTGCGGCGGTTCCTGGCGTCGGCGGTGAACAGGCGGCGTCTGGTGGGTGTGATGGGCTCCGGGAACCGGAACTTCGGGTCGTACTACCAGCACGCAGCGAGACTGGTCGCAGCGCAGTCCGGGCGGCCGGTCCTGTTCGAGTTCGAGCTGGCCGGCACGCCGTGGGACGTCGAGGAGGCGCGGGTGCTCATGGCCACGCTCGACGAGCAGCTGGCCACCAGCCGGTCCCGGTAGGACGTCACCGCACCGTGGCACTCCTTCCGAGACGTTGATGCGCGTGGAGCTGCGAACGCGGTGCCGAGCGGTGACCAGCCGAGCACGGAGTGCTCCGCAGAGTGGCGACGGGCTCCGTCGGCAGCGTAGGAACGCGTCGACGGCCCGGGATGAGCCGAAGGGCGCATGCCGGACACGCGCGACGGGCGCTCTGGCCGGCTCCGCCCAGTAGCGCGACTCAGGTTGTCCGGTCTCACGTTAGGGTCGGCCGATGGCCCTGATCCACCGCGCCACCATCCGTCCGACGAAGGCGGAGCTGCTCGCCGACTGGGTTCCCACCCAGCGCTGGGGAGAGCAGGGGTTCGAGCTGCTTGGTGCGTACCGGTTTGACGATCCGGACGGCGAGGTCGGTATCGAGACGCACGTCCTGTCGACCGCCGGCGGGCACCTGCTCCAGGCTCCGCTGACCTATCGCGGCGCTCCGCTGGACGGAGCGGACCAGTTCCTGATCTGCACCATGGAGCACTCGGTGCTCGGGCGCCGCTGGATCTACGACGCGACCGGGGACCCCGTCTATGCCCGCGTGCTTGCGTCCGTGCTGCTGGCGGGGGCTGACCAGGCCGATGAGATCGTCGAGGGCTCCGACGCCCCGCGCGAACCGAGCGTGCGCGTGACCGGGAGCGGCGATCGCAGGCGTGAGGTCCCGCCCCTCCGTGAGGTGAGTGCGTCCTCGGATGACTCCACGACACTCATGGAACTGTCTGGCGCGTTACGCATCGTCATCTGCCGTCGCCTCGCCCGACATGCGACCACTGCCGACCGTGAGTCCACCCTCACGGGCACGTGGCCGGGCCTCGAAGCGCCAGTCTTGCTCGCCTACGTGGCCTGACGTCGTCTGGTGGGGGCATGGAACCCGCGTAGCCAGTGGGGAAGACTGCGCGCGACAACGCGCTGACCTGGGGTGATAACTCCGGTACATCGCTAGTTGGAACTGATTCGGAACCGACAGACGGCCGCGATTCCTGCGAGTGCCGTCGTTGGTTCCTGGTCGGCGGGCGCAGCTCGCCGTCGACGCAGCGCGAGCGCTGCACTGGGCACGCGCAGCGCTCGGCCGGTCAGCTCGTCAGGACTGGATGCGCTTACGGGGCGCCGGACTCGGCCTCGTCGAGCTCGTGGAGGCGGGGTGGCGCGGCGCCCGGGCGGGAGACTGTGATGGCGGCCGCCCGGGATGCTCGGCGCGCTGCGAGCTGGACGGCGTGGTTGCGGTTGGCGGACAGTCCTGGGCGGCCCGCGGCTCCCAGCAGCTGCTCCCGACCGAGCCCGTCGATCAGGGCGGACATGAAGGCGTCACCTGCGCCGACGGTGTCCACCACCGTGACGACGGTCGGCTCGATGCGCACCACGCCGTCCCGGGTGGCGCACCAGGACCCTTCTCTGCCGAGGGTCACCACGACCACCGCCGGTCCACGATGCACCCAGTCCTGGGCGATCTGCACCGGATCGGCTCCGGGGTAGAGGTAGGCGATGTCCTCGTCGCTGGCCTTGACCACGTCACTCAGGTCCACCATCTGCTCGACGCGGGCGGCAGCTTCGTCGTGGTCGGGCACGAGGGCGGGACGGATGTTGGGATCGAAGCTGATGCTCGACCGGCCACGCATGCCCTCGACCAGTGCTCGGACGGAGCTGGCGCCAGGAGCCATCAGGGCAGCGATGGATCCTGTGTGGACGTGCAGCGGCGTGCAGGGCGGGTCTACCTGCGGCAGTGTCCAGCTGATGTCGAACGTGTACGTCGCTGCTCCGGTGTGGTCCAGGTACGCCACCGCGAACGGCGTAGCGGTACCGCTCGCCGCTGGGTCCGGCACGGCAAGGACGTGTACACCGGCTCCGGCGAGGTGAGCACGGATGAGGCGGCCGTGGTCGTCGTCGCCGAGCTGGGTCATCAAGGACACGTCGGCCCCGAGCTGGGCCAGGCCGAAGGCGACGTTCGCGGGGCTTCCCCCGGGGTGGGTGGAGGCTGGGCCGGACAGCGGGTGGACGACGTCAGCCACGGCCTCGCCGATGACGAGGTAGCGACGGGTGGGGGAAGGCGACGGCATGCTGCTCCTGGGTCTGCGTCGAGAGGTGTCGCTGCATCACGATCTCCGGGGCGGTCGAGACGAGACGTCCGGCGATCCTCGGGTGAGCCGGACACCTGACGTGGACGTCGCCATCCGGCCCGACCGGTGCGTCAGCTGCGTGACGACGGTTCCAGCCTCACGGTGGTCAGTGGCACGTGGGGGAAGATCTGCTGGGTGAGCGTGACGAGTCCCTCGTCGACGTAGACCTCGAGGATGCTGGCGTCGACGACGATCTTGACGTGGGTAAGGGTGTCGGCGCTGAGCAGGGGGGCGGTGTCGACCGACGAGAAGGCGGGATGGAAGTCGACGGCGCCGCTGCGGCTCCGGTCGCACGTGATGGTGCGTGCGTCCCCGTCGACGGTGATGGTGATCCTGCCGCCGTGGGGATCGTCGGATCCGAGGACGACGTCGGTGCGGTCTCCCGGCCCCGACGGCACCTGGACGTCGAAGACCTGGAGACGGGTCGCGTCCGTGGGGAGCTGCGGCTCCTGTGTGACACGCAGGACTCCGTCCGGGCACCGGACCAGCTCGAGCTCGCGGACGAGAGACATCGCGGACCGCCACGGGTGGGTGGGGGTGTCGTTGGCGTAGTCCCAGTTGCTTGCCCAGCCGATCATCAGCCGCCGGCCTTCCGGGGCGTCGTTGAACGACACGGCCGCGTAGTAGTCGCGGCCGTAGTCCAGCCAGTCGTAGTCGGCGAGGTGAGGGGAGTCCGACACCCGGTCCGGGACGAAGGTCGAGCCGTCGAAGTCGCCGACGAAGTACTGCGTCCCGGATCCGCCGGCGATGGCGCCGGGGTTCAGGCTGACCACCAGGACCCACCTGGTCTCGCCGGTGCCGCGGACCGCCAGGGGGAACAGGTCGGGGCACTCCCACATCCCCCCCACGGCATGGGCAGGCCCGAAGCGCGACTCCAGGGTCCAGTCGAGGAGGTTCGGCGAGCTGTAGATGACGACCTGGCGGTCCTGGGCCTCGACCGCGACCATGATCCAGCGGCCCTCGTCGCCGCCGTGCCAGAACACCTTCGGGTCGCGGAAGTCCGAGGACCCGGTGTCGAGCACGGGGTTGCCTGCGTACCGGGTCCACGTGACCCCGCCGTCGAGGCTGTACGCCAGGGACTGGGCCTGGACTCCCGGACGGCGTGACGCGCTGGTGTACGCGCTGGTGTAGACGGCGACGAGCGCGGTCTGGCCGGGTCCGGCGAAGCCGGCGGTGTTGCGCACGTCGGCCACGGCGCTGCCCGAGAACACGTTCTCCTCGGGTGTGTGCGCGATGGCCACGTCGTGCTCCGACCACGTGACCAGGTCGGTGGAGGTGGCGTGTCCCCAGGACATCGGGCCCCAGATGTTGCCCTCGGAGTTGTTCTGGAAGAACAGGTGGTAGACGCCGGCGTGGTGGAGCAGCCCGTTGGGGTCGTTGAGCCAGGTGTCCTGGGCGGTGAAGTGGGCGGACGGCCGCAGGTGCGGGGTGGCAGCCTGCGCGGGCGAGGCGACGTCGGCCGTGGGCACGGCGGGGATCGGGTTCACGAGAAGTCCTAGAGGTTCGGGCGTCGAGTGGGTCGGTGGATCGGCGCGGACATGGCCCACAGCAGGTGCGGGCAGCACGGGGCGCGCAGGGCGCGTCGAGCGACTACCCCTCGACCGTGTCCACGGCCAGGGCCCGCGAGGCGACGTCCGCGGCGGGCCGGTACAGGTGGCAGCGGACCCAGTGCCGGTCCGCGGCCGGCCCGACGTCGTGCCGGACGGGTTCGGTCCGGCTGCAGACCTGGTTCGGGTCCCCGTCGAAAGGACAGGACTCCGAGTCGAGCACCGCGGCGCGCAGCCTCGCCCGTTCGTCGGGGTCGTAGCTGCCGGCCCGCAACGGGTCGGGCACGGCGGACAGCAGCAGCTGGGTGTACGGGTGGGCCGGCCGGGCCATGAGGGCCGTGGACGCGCCGCTCTCGACGAGCTCTCCGGCGAACATGACCGTCGTCCTGTCCGCGACGTACCGCGCCGAGGCCAGGTCGTGCGTGATGAAGAGCATCGAGATGCCGCGCTCGTCACGGAGTCGGCGCATGAGGTTGAGGACGCCGATCCGGACCGACACGTCGAGCATGGACGTGGGCTCGTCGGCGAGGATCACCTCGGGGTTCATGGCGAGCGCGCGGGCGATGGAGACACGCTGACGCTGGCCGCCGGAGAGCTCGAACGCGCGCGAGTCCAGCATGTCCACAGGCAGGTCGACCGTCGCCATCAGCTCCGCGACGAGCTCCCGCATCTGGTCGGCTCCCTTGGCCCGGCCGTGCAGCCGGGCAGCCCGTTCGAGGAACTGCTGGACCCGGTGGGCCGGATTCAGGGAGCCGAAGGGATCCTGGAAGATCATCTGCACCTTCCTGCGGAACTCCCGGGACGCGCGTCTCGGCTCGCTGCGGAGCACGTCGACGCCGTCGACGAAGATCTGTCCCGCGGTCGGCCGCTCCAGGCGGGCGATGCAGCGCGCGATCGTGCTCTTGCCGCTGCCCGACTCACCCACCAGTGCCAGGATCTCCCCGCGCTCGAGGTCCAGGTCGACCGAGCGGAGCGCATGCACGACCGTGCGCGAGAAGAGGCCTCCGACCGGGAAGTCGACACTGAGTCCTCGCAGGCTGATCACGGCGTCCGGCACCGCCTCGGTGTCCGCACGGGTACCAGTCGCCGGCGCTGAGATGCTCATGATCGTCCTCCATCGATGACGGTGCCTACCGGCACGGGTGCGACCCAGTGGCCGGGCTGTTCCTCGCGCAGGTCAGGGATGTCGGTGAACCGCACTCCCTCTCCCAGGCCCACCAGGGGGGCGACCGGTCCGGTCAGTGGCGGGAACGCGTTGATGAGCGCGCGCGTGTAGGGGTGGCGCGGGTCCGCGAACATGGTCTTCGAGTCGGCCGTCTCGACGAACCGGCCGGCGTACATGACGGCCATCCGGTGGGAGAGCTCGATCATCAGCGACATGTCGTGCGTGATGAACAGGACGGAGAACCCGAGCTCGCGCTGCAGCTCGGCGATCTGCGCCATGATCTCCTGCTGGACGACGACGTCGAGCGCGGTCGTCGGCTCGTCCATGATCAGCAGGTGGGGCCGCAGGGCGACCGCCATGGCGATGACCACGCGCTGGCGCATGCCGCCGGACAGCTGGTGCGGGTAGGACCGGAGGCGGGCCGGGTCGATGCGCACGAGCTCGAGCAGCTCGGCCGCCCGGGCCCGCGCCTTGCTCTTCGACAGGCCCTCGTGGGTGGTGAAGATGTCGACGATCTGGTCACCGACGGTCATGACGGGGTTCAGGGAGTTCATGGCCGACTGGAAGACCATCGCGACCTCCCGCCACCGGAGCGCGCGCAGCTCCTCGGCGTCGAGGGTGAGGATGTCTCGTCCCCGGAACCGGATGGACCCGCCCGTGATCACGGCCGGCGGGCGCAGCAGCCGCATGATCGCGTTGGCAGCGGTGCTCTTGCCGCAGCCGGACTCGCCGGCCAGCCCGAAGATCTCGCCACTGCCGATCTGGAAGCTGACCCGGTCGACGGCGCGCACCGTGCGGTACTCGCCGTGGTACTCGACGGACAGGTCCACGACCTCCAGGACCGGCGCGTCGTCTCGTGACGACGGGTTCGTGCTCATCGGTTCACCTCCTGGTGGGTTGCCGAGGCGGGCGCCGCACGGTGGCTGGTCCTGCGCCGGCGGGTGGATCGCAGCCGGGGGTTGGTGACCTCGTCGACGCCGTAGTTGATCAGCGCCAGGGCGAAGGCCACGAGGGCGATGGCAGCGCCTGAGGGCACGAAGGCCCACCACGTGCCCGACATCAGGGCTCCGTCGTTGCTGGCCCAGTACAGGTTGGTGCCCCAGCTGACCACGCTGACGTCGCCGAGCCCGAGGAACTCCAGGCCGGCCTGGGCACCGATGCCGAAGATCACCGACCCGATCAGGGTGATCATCACGATCGAGGCCATGTTGGGCAGGATCTCCCGGAACATGATCCAACCCGCACGCTCACCGGTGACGATCGCGGCGGCCACGAAGTCCTTCCCGCGGATGGAGAGCGCCTGGGACCGCAGGACGCGGGCCGAACCCGCCCAGCCGGTGAACGTGAGGACGAGGATCACCGTGGTCATCCCCGTCGGCAGGAACGCGGCCAGGATCACCAGGAGCGGAAGGCCCGGGATGAGGAGGAACACGTTGGTGAGCAGGGACAACGAGTTGTCGGCCCGGCCTCCGAAGTAGGCAGAGGACAGGCCCACCAGCAGTCCGATGCACGTGGCCGCGATGCCGACGACGAAGCCCACGAGCAGGGAGCTGCGCGCCCCCCACATGGTGAGGGCAAGGACGTCCTGCCCCTTCGCGGTGGTGCCGAACAGGTGCTCCGCCGAGGGCGGTTGCGCTCCGATCGAGGTGATGGTCGACGGGTCGCCTGGGGCGAGCAGCGGGGCGAGCAGCGCCACGGCGACGAAGAGCGCGAGGATGATCATCCCGGTCAGCGCCTTGCGGTTGGCGACGAGGCTGTGCCCGAGGCCCTGACGGACCGGGTGTCGCGGGGGGCGGTCGAGCGCCGCCGGTTCGGTGGGGCCGCTCAGGATCTCGCGGTGATCCGTGGCGACGAGGAGCTGCACCTCGGCTGGGTCGGTAGCAGACACGAGTGTTCCTCCTTCCGGTTCAGGAGACCCGCACGCGCGGGTCGAGGCGGACGTAGACGACGTCGACGAGGAAGTTCGCGGCCAGGACGGCGGCGGTGATGGTCAGGAAGATGCCCTGCATCAGCGGGTAGTCCAGGGCGGAGACGGCCGCGAGGAGCTGGTACCCCAGGCCGGGGTAGGCGAAGACGACCTCGGTGAGCAGGGCGCCGCCGACGACGAACCCGATGGCCATGCCGAACGAGGTGGTGGCCGGCAGGGTCGCGTTGCGGGCGCCGTACCGGAGCATGACGCGCGACGGTCGCAACCCCTTGGCCTCCGCCATGACGATGTAGTCCTCGGAGTTGGTGGCGATCATGGTGTTCCGCATGCCGAGCATCCAGCCGCCGATGGACACCAGCACGATCGTCGTGACGGGCAGGACGAGGTGTGCAGCGACGTCGGCGATGAACTCCGGCGACCAGGACGGGGTCATCCCCGCGCTGTAGGCGTGCCGGAGGGGGAACCAGCCGAGCGTGACCCCGAACAGGTACAGCGCACCCATGGCGAGCCAGAAGTAGGGGAACGACCCGATGAAGACCAGCACCGGCGGCAGGATCGAGTCCAGCACGCCCCCCCGCCGCCAGGCGGCGAGGATCCCCAGGGAGTTCCCGACCACCACGGCGATGATCAGCGCGGTGCCGCCGAGCAGCAGCGTCCACCCGATCTGGCTGGCGATGACCTCGGTCACCGGGGTGGGGAACCGGGAGATCGAGACCCCCATGTCGCCCGTGAAGATGCTCTGCCAGTAGCTGAGGTACTGCTGCCAGATCGGGCGCTCGTCCAGCCCGAACAGGACGCGCATCTGGTCGACCTGCTCCGGCGTCATCCGTCCCTGGGACTGGCTGAGCATCCGGGAGACCGGGTCTCCGGGCATGAAGCGGGGGAGCAGGAAGTTGAGGGTGACCGAGACCCAGAAGGCGACCAGGTAGAAGCCCAGGCGGCTGACGACGAATCGCATGGCATTCACTCCGTTGTGTTGTGCGGCGCACCCGACGGCGCCTGCGCGGGACAGCGCGTGCGCCGTCGGGTGTGCAGCTGCGGGAGAAGGCGGGCGAGGGTTACTCGGAGACGACCGGCTCGAGCGTGGTCAGCACCAGGACCGTGGTGGGGCCGCGGGTCGAGAGGGTCGCGTACGGGTCGTCCTCCGTCGGGAAGCCCGTGAATCGCGTCGTGTTGTACGCGCCCCACCGGGGGCCGGGGAACAGCGGGACGACCGGTGCGAGCTCGTCGAAGAGCACCTGCAGCTCGTCGATCGCCTCACCCTGGCTCGCTTCGTCGGTGGACCCGGCGAACTGCGTGAGGAGCGCGTCCGCCTCGGGCACCCCGAACCGGTGGTAGTTCTGCGTCGCCTGCTCACCGACGGGCTTGACCGTCTCGGTGGACATCACGCCGCGGAAGAACTGGTACGGCGTCGCCTCCATGTTGCTCCACACGATTCCCGTGTCGAAGCTGCCGTCCTCGTAACCGGCGACCACCGCGGACCAGTCCGGCGCGTTCACCGTCGCGTCGATGCCGACGTCGTCGAGGTTCTGGTCGATGATGTTCGCCGCCGACAGCCAGTCGGACGACGTCGCTCCGACGGAGATGTCGAACGCCAGCGGCGAGCCGTCGGGCATCGTCCGGGTCCCGTCTGCTCCGCGGGTGTACCCGGCCTCGTCGAGGATCGCGTTGGCACCGTCGACGTCACGATCGGTCCAGTCGCAGCTTCCCGCCACGGACTCGTTGCGCCAGGCGTCGTACCCGTCGGACAGCCCTGTGCAGTCGGCCGGGTGGGTGTAGCCCTGCATCGCGACCTCGGTGATGGACTCACGGTCGATCGCCATGCTCAGCGCCTTGCGGACCTGCACGTCGTCGAAGGGCGGCTTGGTCGTGTTCAGCTGCCAGTTGATCACGCCGTCGGTCGCCGGGAACCAGAAGTGCCGGTGGTCCGGGTCGTCGGCGACGAACGCGTTCTCGATGTCGGGGATGAACTGGTCTGCCCAGTCCGTCTCCCCGTTGGTGGTCGCCAGGTTCGCGGGGTCGTTGCCGGCGAAGGCCAGCATCTGGATGCCCTCGATCTTCTGCTTGTCGGGCTGCCAGTAGTTCGGGTTCTTCCCGAGGCTGAAGGCCTGGCTCTCGAAGCTGATGATCTCCGTGTACGGACCGGTGCCGACCGGCGTCTCGTTCGTCTCCAGAGCGGCGTCGTCGATGCTCTCCCACACGTGCTCCGGCACGATCACCTGCCGGCCGAGCTCGTACAGTGCCGGGGCGAAGGGGGTGGTGAAGGTGAAGGTGACGGTGTCGTCGTCCTCCGCCGTGACGGTGTCGAGGTACTCGTAGCCGCCGGCGACCTCCTTCTGCAGCTGGAACGTGAAGGCCACGTCCGCAGCCGTGAAGGGCTCCCCGTCCGACCACTGGACGCCATCGCGCAGGGTGAACGTGATCCCCGTCCCGTCGGGTGCGGGAGTCCACTCGGTCGCGAGCCACGGCGTCGTCGTGCCGTCGTTGGGGTTGAAGACCAGCATGGACTCGTAGATCGCCTGCTGCGTCATCGGTGCGGCATTGGGCGAGAACGGGTTGAAGTTGCGGCTGAACGTCGCCGCGTCTTCCCGGGGGATCTGCAGGAGCTGGGTGCCGTCGAGTGCCCCGGAGGAACCGCCTCCGGCGCACCCCGTCAGGGCGAGGGCGCCCGCCAGGGCGAGCGCGCCGAGTGCGCGCACCCGTCGGGACGTTGTCGGTCGTGTCATCATGCTGCTCTCCATCTCTGTGCTGCTTCTCTGCTGCTTCTGGGCTGCGAGCGAAGGGTGTGGGAATGGTCTCGATCGGCTGACTGGACCTCAGACCGACGAGCGTTCGACCAGCGGGCAGCCGATCGTCACCTGTTCGGGGGCGATCGGCTGCCCTGCTGCCAGAGCGGCGCCGAGCATCTCGACGCCGCGTGTGCCCATCTCGTGGAAGGGCAGCGCGACTGTGGTGAGCTTCGGCCGCAGGTACGCGGCGATCAGCTCCTGGTTGTCGAACCCGACGACGGCGACGTCGGAGGGGATGGACAACCCGTGCTCCTTGATGGCGTCGTACGCGCCCATGGCGATGCGGTCGGTGCCGCAGAAGATCGCCGTGGGACGGTCAGGGAGGCCCAGCAGGGCACACGCGGCCACGTAGCCGCCATCGGCCGACGAGTCGACAGACCTCACGAGGTCGTCCTCCGGCGCGACACCGGCGTCGACCAGGGCCCGGCGGTAGCCGGCGAGCCGGCCGCGCGCTGCTGTCGTGTCGGGCTCGAGGTTGATGAATCCGATGCGTCGGTGACCAGCCTCGATCAGGTGACGAGTCGCGCTGTGCCCTCCGCCCTCCTCGTCGGGCACGATCGACGGCAGGCGACCGTCTGCGTCGAAGCAGTGGACAAGAACCGTCGGCACGTCGAAGGCGATCGGCGGCAGCGTGACCTCGCGATGGAAGCCCGAGGCGTAGATCAGCCCCTCGACACGCTGCTCCAGCAGCTTCTCGATCGCCGCCCGCTCGAGTCCGGGATTGCCGTCGGTCGCCGCGATGAGAAGGAACTTCCCTTCCTTCCACGACCGGTCCTGCGCTCCCTTCACCGTCTCCATCCCGAACGGACTGGTCACGATCTCCGTCACCAGTCCCAGCAGGCCGGACCGCTGAGCGGCCAGCGCCCGGGCTGCGGCGTGCGGCCGATACCCGAGATCCTCGGCGGCCTGCAGGATCCGCTCGCGGGTCGCGGGCGAGACGCTGCCGTCGTCGCGGTTGTTCAGGACGAACGACACCGCTGTCCTGGACACCCCGACCCGCTGGGCGATGTCCCCCATGCGGACTGCCTTCGATCCCTCGCCGGCCACGGCACACCATTTCTGTCGACGTTGACACTTGGTCAGCGGCATCCCTGAGCGCATCAGGTGGAGAGGTAACGCGCGTTAGGGTGTCCGCTGGCGGCGACCTTACGCGCGTTAGTTCCGGAATGTCAACGGTTCCGTCGAGGGATCCGTCGTCCACCGCGACAGCAAGGATCTGGTGCGGCAGCGGGTAGGAGCGAGCGCCGGCCACGAGTGGCGAAGGCGTCGAAGCGTTGAGGTGACGCCCCCGGATCGACCCACGAGCCGCGGTCACGTTCGCAGGCTGTCTCGTCGAGCCGGACCCGGGCCGCCTCCTGCGAGGAGAGAACTAGCGGCTCGCAGGCGGGTCGGCCGTCAGGCCCGGGGGTCGGACGCCGCTCGGATGGCGAGGGCTCTCGCCGAAGCGTACCACCAAGCGGCCACACTGCCTGGCCACCCCGGTCGCGCTGGCGAATCGGCCCGTGACCGGGAGCGTTGACCCTAGACTCGCGCCGACGCGGCGTCGCGTCATCACGCGGGGAGGCAATGGTGCGTCTGTCCGGATCTGCGCGTCGGCTGGTCACGACCGCTGTCTGCGCTATCGCGTTGACGTTCGGGCTCGTCGCGCCGGCGGCGCCCGCCGCAGCGTGGTCGTCGGGCCTCGACCCCGTTCAGGTCGACCGCTACGTCGCCAGCGTGTACGACGACCTGTTCGGCCGGCGCCCTGACCCGTCGGGAGCCATGACGTGGCGGACGGCGTTGCTGAACGGGCAGCCGCGGGTCGCCGTCGCGAACTCGATCACGTCGAGCTACGAGTACCGCGCCCGCCTCGTGACGGGCGCGTACGAGCGGTTCCTGGGCCGTGGCCCCGACGCCGAGGGGCTGCGCTTCTGGGTGTCGAACCTGTCGACCGGCTGGACCGTCGCACGGATCGAGGCCGGGTTCCTCCAGTCCGACGAGTACTACAGGCTCGCCGGCTCCAACCCCGCAGGTTGGGTCAGGACGCTCTACCGGGACGTCCTGCACCGGGACGCGGCTCCCTCGGAGGTGGACTCCTGGGTCCAGGTGCAGGCGCGCGGCGCCGAGCGGATGCAGGTTGCGATGGGGTTCCTGCTGTCGACGGAGCACCTAGCGACAGTCGTGGACGGGTACTACCTGGACCTCCTCGGTCGGCACCTCGACCCGAGCGGCCACGACACCTGGATCTCCGCGCTGCAGCGCGGTGCCCATGACGAGGAGATCATCGGCGGGATCATCGCCAGCGCCGAGTACTGGGCGACCGCCATCCAGACCGTGCTGCCCAACTACCTCGAGGTGACCCCCTGGTTGGCGAACATCCGGGCGGGCGGAGCGGTGACGTTCACGGTCATCGGACGTGACAGCACAGGGCAGCCGGTCGACGTCACCGCCCAGTCGACGTTCACCGTGGTCGTCCCGGGCACGGGTTCGTGCATCGGTGCGACCTGCACCATGACGGCCGTCGGGCAGCCGGAGGTAAGGGCGACATGGAGGGGCGGGCTGGTCGGGCTGACGAAGGTGCAGGTGGATCCCGGGCCGCTGGCGTCAGTCACGCTCACCCCGAGCGCCACGACCGTCGCGGATGGCGCGTCGGTGGTCCTGTCCGCCGCCGGTGCCGACGCCTACGGCAATCCGCTCGGCGACGTGACACCAGCTGTGTACTTCTCCGTCGACGGTGACGTCTCGGCGTGCGCCGGCGCACGTTGCCGTCCCGTCGGCCCCGGCAGGCACACTGTGACCGCGTGGACCAACGAAGCTGCGCCGAAGACGGTCGGACGGGCCG
Source organism: Cellulomonas sp. (assembly GCF_965229465.1). Classification (GTDB taxonomy): domain Bacteria; phylum Actinomycetota; class Actinomycetes; order Actinomycetales; family Cellulomonadaceae; genus Cellulomonas. The sequence continues at coordinate 3,341,472 of NZ_OZ245882.1, forward strand.
ACGTGCAGGTCGGCGTGGCGGGAGCGGCGAAGTTCCGTGCGTTCGAGTGGGGCCCCCCGTCGACGGACTCCCCGCCCGTGGCCGGGACGCAGGTCGGACTGTCGGCCGCGTGGGCGTCCGTGTCCGCCGGAGATGGTCACACGCTCGCGATCCGGACCGACGGGACGCTGTGGTCGTGGGGAGGCAACGCGTGGGGCGAGCTCGGCACCGGGAACTGGGGCGACCCTGTCCGGGCAGTCCCGGAGCCCGTCGGGAACCGCACTGACTGGGTGTCGGTGTCGGCGGGCCGGTCCTCGCACGCGATTGCCCGGGACGGCAGCCTGTGGTCGTGGGGTGAGGGCAACGCGCTCGGCTCGGCGAGCAGCCCCGTCTCGACGGCGACGCCGGAGCGGGTAGGCACGGGCACGGACTGGGCGTCCGTGTCCGGCGGCAGCTCGTTCGCCCTGGCGATCAAGCGCGACGGCTCGCTGTGGTCATGGGGCGACAACACCTCGGGTCAGCTGGGCGACCCCAGCGTGGAGTGGCGCAAGACGCCGGCGCGGGTGGGTACTGGCACGTGGTCGAGCGTCGCGGCGGGTGACTCGCACGTGGTCGCGATCGCGACGGACGGCACGCTGTGGACCTGGGGGACCGTCACGGCCGCCGGGAACACCTACACCCTCTACCCGACGCCGACGAAGATCGGAGTCGCGAACGACTGGCGTGCGGTCGCCGCCGGCGTCGACGTGTCGGCCGGCATCCGGTCCGACGGTTCGCTGTGGACGTGGGGATGGGGCCACACCGGGCAGCTGGGCGACGGCACGCTCGAGACCCGGACTGATCCTGTGCAGGTCGGCCGCGGCACATCGTGGGCGGCTGTGGACTTCGGGTACTTCCACACGGCGGCGCTCGACACGACCGGTGGCCTGTGGCGGTGGGGGCTACCCGAGCAGGAGCAGCCCGAGAGCAGCGTGTTCGTCGTGACCCCGCAGCGCGTCGGCACCCAGGGCGGCTGGGCGTCCATGACCGCCGGGTACCGCCACACCGTGGCGCTGCGACCCTAGCCGGGACGGTTCGCGTGACCGACGCCTAGGAGCGGCGGTCCCAGCGGCGGCGTGCGTCGGCGTCGAGCAGCCCGAGCACGGCCGCGGCGGTGCGCTCGCGGGGGTTGGTCACCGACCCAGCCGAGGTCGCCGTACACGGGGTGCCGCAGGACGGCGTCCGCCTCGGAAGGATCATTCGGTTCGTCCGGCACCGAGTCGCGACCCACGTGGACGTTGACCGCTACCGGCCCACGTCGGACAGCCGGGACGACCTGTCGTCCGGGGTAGTCGGAACCACCCACGGGTGGATGGATGGATGGACGGATGGATGGGCGTCCCCTCCACGGGACTCGAACCCGCATGCCTCGCGGCGCCAGGACCTCAACCTGGTGTGTCTACCATTTCACCAAGGGGGCATCACGTACTGCGTGGGAGCGGACGACGGGAATCGAACCCGCGTAGCCAGTTTGGAAGACTGGGGCTCTACCATTGAGCTACGTCCGCACAGGTCCGGCGCTGCACATGCACAGCCCGGACCGCGGCACTCAGAGTACCGGGTGCGTGGGGGCGCAACGTGCACCTCCGTCGGCCCCCGGGCCTGCTGGGGTGCGCCGGGATGTGGCGCAGGTTGGTAGCGCGTCCGCTTTGGGAGCGGAAGGTCGTGGGTTCGAATCCCGCCATCCCGACGATGTGATCACGGGTCGGTCCGCGTCCTGCGGCGGAGCGGCTCCCACGATCGCCCGCCCGACGACGACACACTGGCCCCGTGCTGCACCTGCGGATCGCGGTCCCGGCCGGCCTCACGAGCGGCGTCGTCGCCGTCCTCGAACGAGCGCCTGCGGTGAGCAGCCTGGCGGTCCTCGACGGTGCGTCGCGGCGACCCGAGGGCGACATCGTGCTCGCGGACGTGGCGAGGGAGGCCGCCAACGACCTCTGCGACGAGCTCCTGGAGCTCGGCGTCCAGCGCGAGGGCACGCTGACGATCGAGCCGGTGGACACGTGGGTGTCGCAGCCGGGCTACGACGCCGAACGGCTCGCCCCGGGCAGCAGCGCGGACGCCGTCGTGTGGATCGACGTCACGCGGCGTGCCTATGCGGAGTCCGAGCTCAACTGGACGTACCTGAGCTTCATGAGCCTGGCGACGCTCATCGCCGCGATCGCCATCGTGCTCGACTCGCAGATCCTGGTCATCGGCGCGATGGTCCTCGGGCCGGAGTTCGTGCCGATCGCCGCGCTCGGCATCGCGCTGGTCCGCCGTCGGTCCCACCTGCTCCGGATGGCGCTCTGGACGCTGGTGGTCGGGTTCGTGCTCGCCATCCTCCTGACGTGCGTGGCGGCGCTCGCGGCCAAGCAGCTCGGCTGGGTCACGCTCGAGCAGGTCACGGCGCCCCGTCCGGGTACGGAGTTCATCTACACGCCCGACAAGTGGTCGTTCATCGTGGCGGTCATCGCCGGGGCTGCGGGGGTGCTGTCGCTCACGTCGGCGCGGGTCGGTGGGCTTGCGGGCGCCTTCATCTCGGTGACCACCGTGCCCGCTGCCGGCAACGTCGCGCTCGGCCTGGCGTTCGGCCAGCTGGTCGAGGTCCGTGGCAGCGCGCTCCAGCTCGGCATCAACATCGTGGGCATGGCCCTCGCGGGCTGGCTGACGCTGGTCTTCCAGAAGACCGTGTGGAACCGGTTCGCCGACCGGCGCGAACGCCTGCGCGGGAGGCTCCTGCGGCACGGCTGAGACGGGGATGTATCAGGGCGAATCGCCCGGGGTCTTGTTCAGGGACTGTGTCACCGCACCCCTGGGAGATCCCCCCATGAGCAGGATCCTGTTCACCCTCACCCCCGTCACCGGCCATGTGCGACCCGCGCTGCCGCTGGCCCGTGCCCTCGTCGCCGAGGGCCACGAGGTCGTGGTCTACACGGGCACCAAGTTCGCCGACGCCGTGCTGGCCACCGGTGCCAAGCACGCGCCGATCGTGCAGGGCCGTGACCTCGACGACGCCGAGTTCGACACGTGGTCGGTGGAGCACGGCGCCCCCGCCCCCGGCATCAAGCGGCTCCAGTGGGACGTGCTGCACCACTTCGTCGGCACCGTGCCGGGCTTCCTGGCGGACCTCGACGGCATCGTCGCCGCCGAGCGGCCGGACGTCCTCGTCATGGACAACGGGTTCGTGGCTGGCGCGATCGCCGCGGCTCGGCACGAGCTGCCCTCGGTGCTCTTCTCCGTCTCCCCGCTGGCGATCTCGAGCAAGGACACCGCGCCGTTCGGGCTCGGGCTGCAGCCGCCGCGGACCGGTCTCGACGGGCTGCGGTACGCAGCGCTCGGCTGGTTCATCCAGAAGGTGCTGTTCCGGGAGGCGCAGCGGGCGGCCGAGCGTGTGGTCGCCGACGCCGGGCTGCCCGCGCGGGACGGGTTCTTCCTCGACTGGGTGCAGACGTCCGCCACGCGGGTGCTGCACACGTCCGTGCCGTCGTTCGAGTACCCGCGCAGCGACCTGCCGGAGAACGTCGAGCTGGTGGGACCGTTCCTGCCGGCCGGCGTCGACCGGTTCCGGCCGCCGGCATGGTGGGACGACGTCCTCGACGCGCACGCCACGGGCCGACCGGTCGTGCTGGCCACGCAGGGGACCGTCGCCACCGACCCGGAGCGCCTGCTGTGGCCGGCCTTCGACGCGCTGGCCGACGAGGACGTCCTCGTCGTCGCGACCACGGAGCCCGGCGACTACCCCGCGAACGTGCGTGCGACCCCGTTCGTGCCGTTCGACCGCCTCCTGCCGATGGTCGACGTGATGATCACCAACGGCGGGTTCGGCGGCGTCCAGCAGGCGCTCGCCTCCGGGGTGCCTGTGCTCGTCGCGGGCCGCTCGGAGGACAAGGCCGAGGTGGGCGCGCGCGTCGCGTGGTCCGGCGTCGGCCTCGCGCTCCCGACCGACAAGGTCACCGACGCCACGACGTCGGAGGCCGTCCGGCACGGGGTGCGGCGGTTGCTGGACAACCCGTCGTTCGCCCGGCGGGCAGGCGAGCTTGCGGCCGAGTACGCGGAGCACGACGGGGTGGGCCGCGCGGTGTCGGTCATCACGGAGGTGGCGGGTCGCTCCGAGTGACGGGGGCGCCGACGGCGTGGCCCGTCCCACAACCGCTCGGCTTGGGGGCGCCGCCCGCCGTGGCGTAAGGTCGAGGGTCGCCAGCGTGCGGTCGTCGGCCCGTTCTCGGGCGTGCGACGGCGCGCGGCCCGAAGCACCGGAGATCGCCGGAGTCGCCGGCGCCCGCCCCGATCAGTTGGAGACCATCGAAGTGAAGAGCGCCGTCGAGACCCTGGAGCCCACCAAGGTCAAGCTGACCGTCGAGGTGACCTACGACGAGCTCAAGCCGAGCATCGAGCACGCGTACGAGCACATCGCCCAGGACGTCGTCGTCCCGGGGTTCCGCAAGGGCAAGGTGCCGCCGCGCATCATCGACCAGCGCATCGGCCGCCCCGCCGTCCTCGAGCACGCGATCAACGAGGGCCTGTCCGGCTTCTACGCCGAGGCCGTCCGCGAGAACAAGCTGCGCCCGCTGGGTCAGCCCGAGGTCGAGGTCACCAAGGTCCCCGGCCTGACCGCCACGCCCGCCGGCGAGGAGGGTGAGCTGCACTTCACCGCCGAGGTCGAGGTCCGGCCCGAGATCACGGTCCCGGAGCTCGACGGCATCGCCGTCACGGTCGACGACGTCGAGGTCTCCGACGAGGACGTCGCGGCCCGCCTCGACGCCCTGCGCGAGCGCTTCGGCACGCTCGTCGGCGTCGACCGCCCCGCCGTCGAGGGTGACTTCGTCGTCATCGACCTGACCGCGACCATCGGCGACGAGCCGGTCGACAACGTGTCCGGCGTCAGCTACCAGATCGGCTCGGGCAACATGCTCGAGGGTCTCGACGAGGCGCTGACGGGTCTCTCGGGCGGCGAGTCGACGACGTTCGAGACGGCCCTCGCGGGTGGCGAGCACGCCGGCGAGACCGCCCAGGTGAGCGTGACCGCCACGACCGTCAAGGAGCGTCAGCTGCCCGACGCCGACGACGACTTCGCCCAGCTGGCCAGCGAGTTCGACACGCTGGAGGAGCTGACGGCGGACCTGCGCACGCAGGCGTCCAGCATCAAGGCGTCCAACCAGGCCGTGCAGGCCCGTGACCTGCTGCTCGAGCAGCTGCTCGCCGCCACCGAGATCCCCGTCCCGTCGGGCGTCGTCGAGGCCGAGGTGCACCGCCACCTCGAGGGCGAGGGCCGGCTCGAGGACGACGAGCACCGCGCCGAGGTCGGGGAGCAGGCCACCACGGCCCTGCGCAACCAGATCCTCCTCGACACGCTCGCCGAGCAGCTGGAGATCAAGATCAGCCAGAACGAGCTGCTCGACTACCTGGTGAACGCGTCGCGCCAGTACGGCATGGACCCGAACACCTTCATCCAGACCATCGACCAGCAGGGCCAGATCCCGACGATGGTCGCCGAGGTCGCCCGCTCCAAGGCGCTCGCCGTCGCCCTGCGCCGCGTCGCCGTCACCGACGGGTCCGGCCAGGCCGTCGACCTCTCCGAGTTCATCGGGTCCGACGCCGAGGACGCAGCAGAGGCCGCCGACGCCGCGGAGGCCACTTCGGGTTCCGTCGGGTCGCCGTCCGACGCCGCGACCGACATCTCGGCGTTCGACGTGTTCGACGACGCCGAGCCGGCCGAGGACGCCAAGGCCTGAGGCCCCACCGGGAGGCCCCGCACCGATCACCGGTGCGGGGCCTCCCGTCTGCCCGGCCCCTGCTCTGCCGTCAGCGAAAACGCTCGGTGCGGGGACATGAGCGGGTGGGGCGTCGCGTTAGGGTCACTGCATCGCACGGGTCCCCGACAGCGGAGGACCGCGCGGTGCAGGACAGACGTCACCGTCAGATGAGGGAGCCTTCGTGAACGAGCTAGTGCCGATGATGGCCCGGGCGGACGGCCCGGCCTTCGGCCTCAATGACTCCATCTACAACCGACTGCTCCGCGAGCGCATCATCTGGCTCGGCTCCGAGGTGCGCGACGAGAACGCCAACGCCATCTGCGCGCAGATGATGCTGCTGGCCGCGGAGGACCCTGAGAAGGACATCTGGCTGTACATCAACTCGCCCGGTGGCTCGATCACCGCGGGCATGGCGATCTACGACACCATGCAGTACATCCAGCCGGACGTCGCCACGATCGCGATGGGCATGGCGGCCTCGATGGGCCAGTTCCTGCTCTCGTCGGGCGCCCAGGGCAAGCGCTACGCCCTGCCGCACGCCCGCGTGATGATGCACCAGCCCTCGGGCGGCATCGGCGGCACCGCGACCGACGTGCGGATCAACGCCCAGCTGATCCTCCACATGAAGAACGTGCTCGCCGAGCTCACCGCCGCCCAGACCGGCAAGAGCGTCGACCAGATCAACGCCGACGCCGACCGTGACCGCTGGTTCACCGCCCCCGAGGCGCTCGAGTACGGCTTCGTGGACAAGGTCGTCACGAAGGCCGAAGCGGTCGCCGGCGGCGGCGGCACGGCCTGACGGCGTCCGAACTTTCATTCGTTGAGGAGAAGCTCATGAGCATGGAATCCCAGTTCATGGCGCGTGCGGGCATGCTGGCCGGCCCCGGCGGTCTCGCACCGTCGTCGCCCGCCGCCCGCTACGTGCTGCCGCAGTTCGAGGAGCGCACGGCCTACGGCTTCAAGCGCCAGGACCCGTACACCAAGCTGTTCGAGGACCGCATCATCTTCCTCGGCGTGCAGGTGGACGACGCCTCGGCCGACGACGTGATGGCCCAGCTGCTGGTGCTGGAGAGCACCGACCCGGACCGCGACATCATCCTGTACATCAACTCGCCCGGCGGCTCGTTCACGGCGCTCACGGCGATCTACGACACGATGCAGTACATCAAGCCGCACATCCAGACGGTCTGCCTCGGGCAGGCCGCCTCGGCGGCGGCGGTGCTGCTCGCGGCGGGCTCGCCGGGCAAGCGCCTGGCCCTCCCGAACGCACGCGTGCTCATCCACCAGCCGGCGATGGAGGGTGGCGGCTACGCGCAGGCGTCCGACATCGAGATCCACGCCAACGAGCTGATCCGGATGCGCGAGTGGCTCGAGCTCACCATCGCGCACCACACGGGGCGGGACATCGAGCTGGTCCGCAAGGACATCGAGCGCGACAAGATCCTCACCGCCCAGGCGGCGCTGGAGTACGGGATCGTCGACCAGGTGCTGGCCAGCCGCAAGGGCGTCATCCCGACGACGGTCCAGCCCAAGTAGCACCCGGAGAGCCGGGTTCGCGTCTCGCGGACCCGGCTCTTCCGCTGCCGAACAGGTGACGCGAGTGACAACCGGTGCTGACGCGTGCCGTGTGTTCGGCTGACATCCCGCCCCCGGTGGTGTGCAATGGGGGAGGACGCGCACCCTGCGGGGTGCGCACGCACGACGCACCGCCCGTGGGGCGGAGGGCGACACGAGGAAGGGGATCGACGTGGCTCGTATCGGGGACGGGGCCGATCTCCTCAAGTGTTCCTTCTGCGGGAAGTCGCAGAAGCAGGTCAAGAAGCTGATCGCGGGCCCCGGTGTCTACATCTGCGACGAGTGCATCGAGCTCTGCAACGAGATCATCGAGGAAGAGCTGGCGGAGGCCACCGAGGTCGGGCTGGTGGAGCTGCCCAAGCCGAAGGAGATCTTCGACTTCCTCGAGCAGTACATCATCGGCCAGGAGTCGGCCAAGCGGGCCCTCGCGGTCGCGGTGTACAACCACTACAAGCGGGTCCAGGCCGGTGAGGCGCGGACGTCCACGACGGACGACCACATCGAGATCGCGAAGTCGAACATCCTGCTGGTCGGCCCCACGGGCACCGGCAAGACGTACCTCGCGCAGACGCTGGCCCGCATGCTGAACGTCCCGTTCGCCATCGCGGACGCCACGGCCCTCACCGAGGCCGGCTACGTGGGCGAGGACGTCGAGAACATCCTGCTCAAGCTCATCCAGGCCGCTGACTACGACGTCAAGAAGGCCGAGTCGGGGATCATCTACATCGACGAGATCGACAAGATCGCCCGCAAGAGCGAGAACCCGTCGATCACGCGTGACGTCTCCGGCGAGGGCGTCCAGCAGGCGCTGCTGAAGATCATCGAGGGCACCACCGCCTCGGTGCCGCCGCAGGGCGGCCGCAAGCACCCGCACCAGGAGTTCATCCAGATCGACACGACGAACGTGCTGTTCATCGTGGCAGGCGCCTTCTCCGGGCTCGACGACATCATCGCCGCCCGCGCCCGCAAGCGCGTGGTCGGCTTCGGCGCCCCGTTGCTGGACTCGGTGGACGAGGGTGACCTGTTCTCCGAGGTCCGCCCCGAGGACCTGCAGAAGTACGGCCTGATCCCCGAGTTCATCGGCCGCCTCCCCGTGGTCGCCGCAGTCTCCCGCCTCGACCAGGACGCGCTCGTGCGCATCCTCACGGAGCCCAAGAACGCGCTGGTCAAGCAGTACCAGCGGATGTTCCAGATCGACGGCGTCGAGCTCGAGTTCGACGAGGAGGCCGTGGCCTCGATCGCCGACCAGGCGCTGCTGCGCGGCACGGGAGCGCGCGGTCTGCGGGCGATCATGGAGGAGGTCCTCCAGCAGGTGATGTTCGAGGTGCCCAGCCGCGACGACGTGGGCCGGGTGGTCATCACGCGCGAGGTCGTGCTCGAGAACGTCAACCCGACGCTCATCCCGCGGGACACGGAGCAGGAGAAGCGCACCCCGCGCGAGAAGAGCGCCTGACCGTCCGGGGTTCCCGCCTAGGATCGCGTCCGTGAGCGACCTGCCGACCCCGATCCCCGCCGACCTGGCCCGCCTGCGCGGGAGCATCGACAACATCGACGCCGCGCTCGTCTACCTGCTCGCGGAGCGCTTCAAGGCCACGCAGCAGGTGGGCGTCCTCAAGGCGACCAGCGGGCTGCCGGCGTCGGACCCCGCGCGCGAGGAGCAGCAGGTGGCCCGCCTGCGGGAGCTGGCGCGCACCGCGGACCTGGACCCGGTGTTCGCGGAGAAGTTCCTCGCGTTCATCGTCGAAGAGGTCATCCGGCACCACGAGGCCATCGCCGAGGACCACGCCCGGGGCGCCTGACGTTTTCGGGGTGGCGCGCCGCCCTCCGGGGGCGGAGGGTAGGAGGGGTCAGCTCCGGCAAGCCGCGCGGGGGCGGATGTCGCGTGCGCGGTCGCCGGGGACGATCGACACCGGAGGTACCTGCCCATGGATCTGCACTGGCTCAAGCCGCTGCTCGGACGCCCGGCACCGTTCACGACCGTCTACCTCGACGCGACGCGCAACGGTGCGACCGGCGACGCCGAGGCGGCTGACCGCTGGAGGGCCGTACGACGCTCTCTGGAGCGCGACGGTGCCCCGGCCTGGGTGCTGGACCAGATCGCCGACGTGGTCTCGGTCCCCACCGGTGTGCGCGCACCCCACGGGCGGGTGATCGTCGCCGATGCCCAGGGCGTGGTGGTCGACCGCGTGCTCTCGGAGCCTCCGGCCCAGTCCCACGCCGTGTTCGGACCCGCGCCGGCACTCCTGCCCGCCGTGCGGGCCGCGGACGAGACGGTCTCGTACCTGCTGGTCGAGGTGGACCGCAACGGAGCGGACCTGACCTGGGCGGCCGGCGGCACGGTGCGCACCGAGGGCGGCCCGGAGACCGAGACGGTCGACGGCGGGCACGACGACGTGCACAAGACGCGCGAGGGCGGTCTCGACCGGCGCAGCCAGACGCGTGCGGAGGACTCCTGGGGTCGTAACGCCGAGGCGGTCGCTGCGGTGCTGGACAAGCGGGTCGCGGAGCGCAAGCCCGACCTAGTGGTGATCACCGGCGACGGCCGCGCCACCAAGCTCGTCTGCGAGGCCGTGGGCCAGCAGGCGCGCGAGCTGGTGGTCGAGGTGCAGGGCGGTTCGCGGGGCGAGGGCGTCAACCAGGGGGCGTTCGCGGCTCGGGTCGCCGAGACGCTGGAGTCGTTCCGGACCCGGCGGCGCCAGGCGGTGCTCGACCGGTTCCGTGAGGCCCAGGGGCGCGGCGACGGTGCCGTGACCGCTCTGGGCGACGTGATCGAGGTGCTGCGGCGCGGTCAGGTGGCTGAGCTGGTGCTCCAGGTCAGCGTGCTCACCACGGGCCTGGCGGAGCGGACCCTGTGGGTGGGGCCCGAGCCGCTCCAGCTGGCGACGACCGCGGGGGACCTCGCGTCGATCGGCGTCACGGGGAACGCGCGCGAGATGGACGCGAACGTGGCTCTGGTGCGTGCCGCGCTGGCCCAGGACGCGGGCGTCACGTTCGCGGAGGACGGCGCGGTCGACCTGGTGGACGGGATCGGCGCAGTGCTGCGCTGGTCGGACGACTCCACCCCGAGCGAGGCGGTGCCCACCCAGTCCGCCGACCAGGCTCGCCTCCGCAACGTCGTGTAGGCCGGACGTCCGAGCAGAGGGAGCCCAGAGCCCACCTCTGCTCGGACGTCAGGTCAGTCGGTGGTGCGGGTGTCCGTGTACAGGGTGTCGATGTCCGCGGCGAAGTCCTTGAGCACCAGGGCGCGCTTCACCTTCATCGACGGGGTGAGGTAGCCGTTCGTCTCGGTGAAGTCCGTGGTGAGCACGCGGAGCTTGCGGATGGACTCGGCGCGCGACACGGCCTCGTTGGTGCGCTCGGCGGCGCGGTCGAGGGCCTCGAGGACCGCGGGGTATGTCGCGGCCTCGTCGACCGACATGGCGGGCAGGCCGTGGTTGGACAGCCAGCCGGGGAGCATGTCGGCGTCCAGGGTGACGAGCGCTCCGATGAAGGGCCGCTGGTCACCGACCACGACGACCTGGCTGACCAGCGGGTGGCCGCGCAGGCGGTCCTCGAGCACGGCGGGGGCGACGTTCTTGCCGCCGGCGGTGACGATGATCTCCTTGGTGCGGCCGGTGATCCGCAGGCAGCCGTCGTCGTCCAGCGTGCCGAGGTCGCCCGTGCGGAACCAGCCGTCCACCAGGGCCTCGGCGGTGGCCTCGGGGTCGTGCCGGTACCCGCGGAACACGTGCGGGCCCGACACGGAGATCTGGCCGTCGTCATCCACGCGGATGGCCGCGCCGGGGTACGGCGGCCCGACGGTGCCGATGGTGGTGGCCCCGGGACGGGTGACGGTCGTGGCCGCGGTCGTCTCGGTGAGGCCGTACCCCTCGAGCACCTCGACGCCGATGCCCCGGTAGAAGTGGCCGAGGCGCTCGCCCAGGGGCGCGCCGCCGGAGATCGCGAACTCGGCGCGCCCGCCGAGGGCCGCCCGGAGCTTGGAGTGCACCAGCCGTCCGGCGAGCGCGTGCCGGGCACGCAGGCGGGGGCCCGGGCCGCCGGTCTCCAGCGAGCGGGAGTAGTCCTCGGCGGCCTTGGCGGCCCAGCGGAAGAGCTTCAGCTTGGTCCCCGAGCCCGCCTTCTGCTCCGCCGAGTTGTAGACCTTCTCGAAGACGCGGGGCACCGCCAGGATGAACGTCGGCTGGAACGTCCCAAGGTCCGCGAGCAGGTTCTTGGCGTCCGGCGTGTGGCCGAGCACGGCGCCGGAGGGCACGCAGAGCACCTGGATGAACCGCGCGAACACGTGCGCGAGCGGCATGAACAGCAGGGTGCGGGAGTGCGGCATCGCGACGACGTCGCCCAGGCCGGCGACGCCGTTGCGCGTGATCGCGACGAAGTTCCCGTGCGTGAGCTCGACGCCCTTGGGCCGGCCCGTCGTGCCCGACGTGTAGATGACGGTCGCGAGGTCGTCCGCGCGGGCCAGCGCGCTGCGCCGCCGGATCTCCTCGTCGGGGACGCCGGTCCCCGCCTCGACCAGCGCGGCGACCGCGCCCTCGTCGATGACGAGCACCTCGCGCAGGCCGGGGAGGTCGTCGCGGACCTGGGCGACGACCGCGGCGTGCTTCGCCGTCTCCACGAGCGCGAGCCGGACGCCGGCGTCGGCCATGATCCAGCGGACCTGCTCGGCCGAGGACGTCTCGTAGACCGGCACGCCCAGCGCGCCCGCCGCCCAGCATGCGAAGTCGAGCAGCGTCCACTCGTACCGGGTGCGCGACATGATCGCCACGCGGTCGCCCGGCTGGACGTCACGCGCGACCAGACCCTTGGCCACCGCGGTGACCTCGGCGTCGAACTCGGCGACCGTGACCGCGGTCCAGGTCCCGTCGACCAGCCGCTCGGCGAACACGCCGGAGGGGTCGCGCAGCAGCCGCTCCGCGAGCATGCCGGGGATGCTGGCGGCGGGGTCCAGCTCGATCAGCGACTCGGACCGTGACTCGCGCACGTCAGGCCTTCGGAGCCGGCGGGACCAGCACGGCGTCGCGTGCCACGCACGTCTCCCCGTCCGAGTCCACCAGGGTGAGGGTGCCGGTGACCCGGCCTGCGGCGCGGATGTCGTCGAGCGAGACCTCGACGCCCGGACGCAGCGCGGCGGGGACGGCGAGGTCGACCGCGGTGATCTCGGTGCGCATCGACAGCTTGGCCTCGGACTTGACCTTGCGCAGCGCGGCGAGCGCCGACCCGGCCGCGCCGACCACGGCGGGGTCCGCCGAGGTGCGCAGCGGCTCCGCGGACGGCCACGGCGCGCGGTGCACCGACCCGTCACGCCACCACGACCAGACCTCCTCCGTGGCGAACGGGATCACCGGCGCGAACAAGCGCAGCAGCACGTCGAGCGCGATCGCCAGGGCGGCGCGGGCCGACGTGGTCTCCGGGACGGGTCGCCGTAGGCACGGTCCTTGACCAGCTCCAGGTAGTCGTCGCAGAACGTCCAGAAGAACGTCTCCGACAGCTCCAGCGCGCGGGTGTGGTCGTACGCGACGAGGGCCGCGGTGGCCTTGTCGACGACGTCGGCCAGTCCGGCGAGCATGGCGCGGTCGATCTCGACGGTGACCAGCGCCGGGTCCAGGTCGAGCGGCTCGTCGGCGGCACCGAACGAGAGCGCGAACTTGGAGGCGTTGAGCACCTTGATGGCCAGGCGGCGGCCGATCTTCATCTGGCCGACCTCGAACGCCGCGTCGGTGCCGAGCCGCGCGGAGGCCGCCCAGTAGCGGACCGCGTCGGACCCGTGCTCCTCGAGCAGGCCCATGGGGGTGACCACGTTGCCCTTGGACTTCGACATCTTCTTGCGGTCGGGGTCCAGGATCCAGCCGCTGATCGCCGCGTCGGACCAGGGCAGCGAGCCGTGCTCCAGGTGCGAGCGGACCACGGTGGAGAACAGCCAGGTGCGGATGATGTCCTGGCCCTGGGGGCGCAGGTCCATGGGGAACACGCGGCTGAACAGGTCGGGGTCCGTGCGCCAGCCGCCGACGATCTGCGGCGTGAGCGAGCTGGTGGCCCAGGTGTCCATGATGTCGGGGTCGCCGACGAACCCGCCGGGCACGCCGCGCTGGTCGGCCGTGTAGCCGGCGGGCACGTCGGACGAGGGATCGATCGGGAGCTCGTCCTCACCCGGCACCAGGGGTGCGTCGTGGACGGGATCGCCGTTCTCGTCGAGGCGGTACCAGACCGGGAACGGCACGCCGAAGAACCGCTGGCGGGACACCAGCCAGTCGCCGTTGAGGCCGCTGACCCAGTTCTCGTAGCGGACCTTCATGAAGTCGGGGTTGAACCCCAGCTCGGCGCCGCGGGCGAGCAGCTCGTCGCGCAGGGCCGCGTCGCGACCGCCGTTGCGGATGTACCACTGGCGGCTGGTGACGATCTCGAGGGGCTTGTCGCCCTTCTCGTAGAAGTTCGCCTTGCGCTGGGTGGTGACGGGCTCGCCGTCCAGGTCGCCGGTCTCGCGCAGCCCGGCCACGACGGCCTCGCGTGCGGAGAACGTGGTCTTGCCTGCCAGCTCCTCGTAGCGGGCGCGCGGGCCGTCGCCCACGAGCCACTCCGGGGTGTCGCGCAGGATGCGGCCGTCGCGGCCCACCACCGAGCGCGTCGGCAGCTGGAGCTCGCGCCACCACTGCACGTCGGTGAGGTCACCGAACGTGCAGCACATCGCGATGCCGGCGCCCTTGTCGGGCTCCGCCAGGGTGTGCGCCAGGACGGGGATCTCCACGTCGAACAGCGGGGAGCGGACCGTGGTGCCGAACAGGTGCTGGTAGCGCTCGTCGTCCGGGTGCGCGATGAGCGCGACGCAGGCGGGCAGCAGCTCCGGCCGGGTCGTCTCGATAAAGACTGGGGAACCGCTGCCAGTGCCTACGGGATGGAACGCGACCCGGTGGAACGCCCCCGGGTAGTCGCGGGCCTCGAGCTCGGCCTGGGCGACCGCGGTCTGGAACGTCACGTCCCAGAGGCCGGGTGCCTCGGCCTGGTACGCCTCGTCGCGCGCCAGGTTGCGCAGGAACGCCTGCTGCGCGACCGCGCGGGACTCCGCGGAGACCGTCTGGTAGGTGCGCGACCAGTCGACCGAGAGTCCGAGCCGGCGCCAGAGGGCCTCGAACAGCCGCTCGTCCTCGACCGTGAGGCGCTCGCACAGCTCGACGAAGTTCTTGCGGCTGACCGGCAGCTGGGGGCCGGACTTGCCCTCGCCGCCCTCGAACGGAGGAGTGAACCCGGCGTCGTACGGGAGCGACGGGTCGCACCGCACGCCGTAGTAGTTCTGCACGCGACGCTCGGTGGGAAGGCCGTTGTCGTCCCAGCCCATCGGGTAGAACACCTCGCGGCCGCGCATGCGTTGGAACCGCGCGACCACGTCGGTGTGCGTGTAGGAGAACACGTGGCCCACGTGCAGCGAGCCGGACACCGTGGGCGGGGGCGTGTCGATCGAGTAGACCTGCTCGCGCGTGGCCGTGCGGTCGAACGCGTACAGGTCCTGGGTGGTCCACGCCTCGTCCCAGCGGGCTTCGACGCCGTCCAGGGAGACCCGGTCCGGTACCTGCCGCGTGCCCGTGGTGCGAGTGGTTTCCTGGGGCACGGACGGCGTGGCGGGGGAGTCGGAGCTCATGGTCCGACATCTTCCCAGATCGGCGGCCCTCCACGGTCCGGCGACGATCAGGCGAACAGTCGGTGAACGGGGGCGGTCGGGGCGCGGCGCGCCGTGGCGCCGGTGCGAGGATCGCCACTCGCCGGGTCGTGAGCGCATGATCGGGAGGACACGAGCGGGCGGGGGAGGCTGGGCGATGTCTGCCGACGGGTTTCTCCGGTCCGACCGGGCTGCACCACCGCGCACGCTGCTGGACGTCCTGGAGGGGACCGTCGCGGCGCACGGGGACGCGCCGGCGATCGACGACGGCAGCGTCGCGCTGACCTACCGACAGCTGGCCGAGGCGGTCCGCTCCGCCGCGGCAGGCCTGGCAGGCGTCGGCATCGGCCCGGGGGACCGCGTCGGCGTGCGCATCCCGTCGGGCACAGCGGAGCTGTACACGGCGATCCTCGCGGTGCTCGCGGCCGGGGCGGCCTACGTGCCGGTCGACGTCGACGACCCGGACGAGCGCGCGCGCACCGTGTTCCGCGAGGCCGGCGTCGCACGGGTGCTCACCGAGGGGGACCTGGCGACCCTGCGGACGCGCGCCGAGCCGAGGTCGCCGGGGCTCGACGACGACGCCTGGATCATCTTCACCTCGGGCTCGACCGGCGCGCCGAAGGGGGTCGCGGTCACGCACCGGTCGGCCGCCGCGTTCGTGGACGCCGAGTCGAGGCTGTTCCTGCAGGGATCGCCGCTGGGCCCGGGCGACCGGGTGCTGGCGGGGCTGTCGGTCGCGTTCGACGCCAGCTGCGAGGAGATGTGGCTCGCGTGGGGGCACGGGGCCTGCCTGGTCCCCGCGCCGCGCGCGCTGGTGCGCACCGGCATGGACCTGGGCCCGTGGCTGGTCGCGCAGGGCATCACCGTCATCTCGACCGTGCCGACGCTCGCCGGGCTGTGGCGGTCCGAGGAGCTGGCCGGCGTGCGGCTGCTCATCTTCGGCGGCGAGGCGTGCCCGCCCGAGCTCGTCGCACGGCTGGTCGGGCACGGGCGCGAGGTCTGGAACACGTACGGGCCGACGGAGGCGACCGTCGTCGCGTGCGCCGCGCTGCTCACCGGCGACGGGCCCGTGCGGATCGGGCACGCGCTCGACGGGTGGGACCTGGCGGTCGTCGCCCCCGACGGGACGCAGGTCGAGGAGGGCGGTCTGGGCGAGCTGATCATCGGCGGCGTCGGGCTGGCGCGGTACCTCGACCCCGCCAAGGACGCCGAGAAGTACGCGCCGGCCGAGCCGCTGGGCTGGGCGCGGGCGTACCGCAGCGGGGACCTGGTGCGGTACGAGGCCGACGGGCTGCTGTTCGTGGGGCGTGCCGACGACCAGGTGAAGGTCGGTGGCCGTCGGATCGAGCTGGGTGAGGTCGACTCCGCGCTGCTCGGCCTGCCCGGCGTGGCGGGGGCGGCCGCCGCGGTCCGCCGCACGCCCGCGGGCACGTCGGTGCTCGTCGGCTACCTGGTGGCCGAGCCCGGCATCACGCTGGACCTGGCCGACGCCCGGCACCGGCTGGTCGGCTCGTTGCCGGCGGCGCTCGTGCCGCTGCTCGCGCCCGTGGAGTCGATCCCGACGCGCGGCTCCGGCAAGGTGGACCGCGACGCGCTCCCGTGGCCGCTGGGTCGCACGGACGAGGCGTCGGTGCCGCCCGTCGGCCTCTCGGCGACCGGGGAGTGGGTGGCGGAGCGCTGGACCGCCGCGCTGGGGGTCACGGTGACGGGCCCGCGCGACGACTTCTTCGCCGCCGGCGGGGGCAGCCTCGTGGCCGCCCAGCTGGTCAGCGCCCTGCGTGAGCGCTTCCCCACGGTCACCGTCGCCGACGTGTACGAGTACCCGCGGATCGGGGACCTGGCCCGCCGGCTCGACGAGTTCGAGCCGGCCGTCGCGGCCGAGGTGCGCGTGGTCGAGCCGACCCCGCTGCGGTCGCAGCTCCTCCAGACGGTCCTCGGCCTGCCGCTGGCCGCCCTGGTCGGTCTGCGGTGGCTCACGTGGCTGCTGGCGGCGGACGCGGTGCTCGTCGGGACGACCGGTGCCGCGTGGGTGCCTGTGGTGCCCGGCGTGTGGTGGTGGGTGGCGCTCGGGTGGCTGGTGCTCCTGAGCCCGCTCGGGCGGATGGGCACGACGGTGCTCGTCGCGCGCACGCTGCTGCGCGGTCTTCGACCGGGCCGGTACCCCCGGGGCGGGGCGGTGCACCTGCGCCTGTGGTTCACCGAGTCCTGGGCGGCCGGGGCCGGCGCCGAGAACCTGTCGTGCGCACCCTGGACCGCGACGTACGCGCGGGCGCTCGGGGCGACCGTCGGCAAGAACGTCGACCTGCACGCGCCGCCGCCCGTCACCGGGCTGCTCACGCTCGGCAACGGGTGCTCCGTCGAGCCGGAGGTGGACCTGCGCGGGCACTGGCTCGACGGTGACGTGCTCCGGGTCGGACGGGTGCGCATCGACAAGCGCGCGACCGTCGGCACGCGCAGCACCCTCGCGCCCGGCACCCGCGTGGGCGCCTGGTCCGAGGTCGCCCCGGGCTCGGCCGTCCTGGACTCCGTGCCGCCCGGGGAGCTGTGGGTGGGGTCCCCGGCGGTGTTCGACGGGCCGGCCCGGCGGCACTGGCCGCGCGACCGCGCGCCACGGACCCGACGGTGGGTGGCGATCTACGGGCTGACCGCGACCATGCTCTCGGCCCTGCCCGTCCTCGCCGGCCTGTGCGGGCTGCTGGTGGTCGGCGTGGCGCTGGGCGGGGCCACCACGAGGGCCGAGGCGGCCCTCGACGCGGTGCGCGCCGTGCCCCTGGCCGCGGTCACCATGGTCGTCGTGCTGGCGGTCGTCACGCTCGCGGCCGTGCGGCTGCTCGGGCTCGGGTTCCGCGAGGGGTACCACGCGGTGCACAGCCGCGCGGGGTGGCAGGTCTGGGCGACGTTGCGGCTCATGGACGATGCCCGCACCACCCTCTTCCCCCTGTACTCCAGCCTGGCGACGCCGGTCTGGCTCCGGCTGCTGGGCGCGGACATCGGCAAGGACGTCGAGGCGTCGACCGCCCTCATGCTCCCGAGCCTGACCACGGTCGGAGACGGCGCCTTCCTGGCGGACGACACCCTCATCGGCTCCTACGAGCTGGGTCACGGCTGGCTGCGGGTCGAGCGGAGCAAGGTGGGCAAGCGCGCGTTCCTCGGCAACTCGGGGATGATCGCCCCGGGCCGCGCGGTGCCCAAGCGCGGTCTGGTCGCCGTGCTGTCGGCGACCCCGGAGGACGCCCGGGCGGGCACCAGCTGGCTCGGCTCACCGCCGGTGCGGCTGCGGCGGACCGCCGGCGAGGCCGACGACGCCCGGACGTTCGCACCGCCGACGCGTCTGCGAGTGGCCCGTGCGCTCGTGGAGCTCTGCCGGATCGTGCCCGTGATCTGCACGGTCGGGCTGGGGGTGCTCGTCCTGCTGGCGCTCCAGGCGGTGCTCGACTCCCGCGGGCTGGGGGCTGCGGCCGCGGTCTCCCCGCTGGTCGTGCTGGCGGCGGCCCTCGTCGCGTGCACGCTGGCGACACTGACCAAGTGGGTGCTCGTCGGCCGGTTGCGACCCGGCGACCACCCCCTGTGGAGCTCGTTCGTGTGGCGCAACGAGCTGGCCGACACGTTCCTCGAGGTGGTCGCGGTGCCGTGGCTCGGACCGGCCACGATCGGCTCACCGGCGCTCACGACCTGGCTGCGGACGCTCGGAGCGCGGATCGGCCGCGGGGTCTGGTGCGAGACCTACTGGCTGCCCGAGGCCGACCTGGTCACGCTCGGCGACGCGGCCACGGTGAACCGCGGGTGCGTGCTGCAGACGCATCTGTTCCATGATCGGGTGATGAGCATGGACACGGTGGAGCTCGGACGCGGCGCGAGCCTGGGTCCGCACGGGGTGGTGCTGCCCGCGGCGAGCCTGGACGACGGCGCGCGGGTGGGCCCCGCCTCGCTCGTGCTGCGTGGGGACACGATCCCCGCCGGGTCGCGGTGGACGGGGAACCCGGTGGCCCCGGCGTGACGCAGCCGCCCGAGGACCCGTACCTGCCCGGGAGGCCGGACGGCGGCGTCACGGTGGACCGGTACGAGCTCGAGCTCGACTACCGCGTGGCCACCAACCGGCTCGACGCGCGCGCGGTGCTGCACGCCCGCGCCACCCGTCCGCTGGACCGTGTGGCGGTGTCCCTGCACGGGCTGCGCGTGACCCAGGTGCTGGTCGGCGGGAAGCGGCCGGAGCGATGGACCCACCGCGACGGCCGGATCGCCATCCGGTTGGGCCACCAGGTGTCCGCCGGCGCGAGCCTGCTGATCGAGGTGCGGTACGGCGGGCAACCGGGTCCCGTGCGCGGACCGTGGGGGGAGGTCGGCTGGGAGGAGCTCGAGGACGGGCTCATCGTGGCGGGCCAGCCCGACGGGGCACCCACGTGGTTCCCGTGCCACGACAGCCCGGCGGACAAGGCGAGCTTCTCGGTCACCGTCACGGCGGAGGCCGGCTACGAGGTGCTCGCCAACGGGTCGCTGGTCTCGCGCACCCCGCGGGCCGGGCGCACGCGGTGGGTGTACGACCAGCCCGAGCCGATGGCCCCCTACCTCGCGACGCTCCAGATCGGGCGCTACGAGCGGGTGCCGACGGGCGCGCGCACCCAGGTGCTGGTCCCGCCTCGGCTGCGCACCGCCGCGCTGCACGACCTCGACCGGCAGGCCGAGATGATCGCGCTCTTCGAGACCCGGTTCGGCCCCTACCCGTTCCCCGGCTACACGGTGGTGGTCACCGACGACGTCCTGGAGATCCCGCTCGAGGCGCAGGGGCTCGCGGTCTTCGGAGCCAACCACATGGACGGCCGCCGAGGGTCCGAGCGGCTGGTCGCGCACGAGCTCGCGCACCAGTGGTTCGGGAACAGCCTGACGGTCGGGCGCTGGCGGGACATCTGGTTGCACGAGGGCTTCGCCTGCTACGCCGAGTGGCTGTGGTCCGAGCAGTCGGGCGGCTGGAGCGCCGAGCGGCACGCCCGGTCCGCGCGGGCCCGCCTGGCGGCACTCCCGCAGGACCTGGTCATCGGCGATCCGGGACCCGACGGCATGTTCGACGACCGGCTCTACAAGCGCGGCGCCCTCACCCTGCACGCCCTGAGGCTCGCGGTCGGCGACCGGGCGTTCTTCGCGATCCTGCGGACGTGGACCGCGCGGCACCGGCACGGGACCGTGAGCACCGAGCGGTTCGTCGCGTGCGCGTCCGAGGTGTCCGGGACCTCCGTGGCGCTGCTGGTGGAGGCCTGGGTCTACCGGCCGGCCCTGCCCGAGCTCAGTACCGCCCGGTCAGCTGCACCTGCGACACCCGGAGGCTGACGGGGCCGTCGGCACGCACGGCGAGCGCGCCGAGCGCTCCGTCCGTCGGGTCGAGGTCCTGGAGGTGCCACGGCCCGACCGGTCCGCGCTCGATGCGCGGGGGCTCGTCGCCGGGCCCGAGCACGAGGGTGCGCGGATCGACGTCGAGCCCGCGTCCGAGGGCCTTGAGCACGGCTTCCTTGCGCACCCAGGTGCGCAGGCGGGACTCGTCGTCGACAGCGCGGGCCTCCGTGGCGGCCAGCACGACGTCGTCGAACCCGACGAAGAGGCGCTCGGTCCGGCGCTCGACGTCGATGCCGACCTCGCCGCGGAGCGTCGTCGCCACGACGACCGTCCCGGCGGTCCGCGCGAGGCTGACGTGGGGGACCGGGCTCCAGTGCACGTCGTCGGGCACGCTGCGCCACGACGCGCTCGGTCGGCCGTGCACGCGGCTGCCGCAGCGGGGGCAGCGGCGGCGCAGCTCGACCGCGTCGGCGTCGACGCCTGCCCAGGAACCGACGGCGGTGCGCGCCAGCACCAGCGACGACGCGAGCGCGTTGCGCATCTCGGCGTTCTGCACCGTCGCGGTGCGCTCGCGCTCCGCGCGCGTCAGCATGTCGGTGAGCACGTCCGCGGAGACGGTGCGCGCCCAGTGCACCTCGACCGTCAGGGCGTCGTCGCTCACGGGCATCATCCTGCCTGGTCCCGCGGTTAGGGTGATCGACGACGAGGGCCCACGAAGGAGCAATGGATGGCAACGGTCACGGCGGACGGCCTCACGGTCGGGTACGCGGCGATGCTCGAGCAGTTCCACCCGACCGAGGCGGTCGCGCTGTCGGTGCACGCGGAGGCCCACGGGTTCTCCGGGGTGATGGCGGCCGACCACTACCAGCCCTGGGTCCCCGCGCAGGGGCAGGCCGCGTTCGTCTGGAACGTGCTGACGGCCCTGGGGGAGCGGACCACGGGCGACATCGGCCCCGGGGTCACCGCGCCGACGTTCCGGTGGCACCCGGCGATGGTCGCGCAGGCGTCGGCCACGCTCGCCGCGATGTACCCCGGGCGGCACTGGCTGGGCCTGGGCTCCGGCGAGGCGCTCAACGAGCACATCGTCGCCAGCTACTGGCCGGAGGCGCCGGAGCGGATCAACCGCATGTTCGAGGCCATCGACATCATCAAGAAGCTGTTCGCGGCGTCGATCGCCGGCAAGGACGTCAAGCACGCCGGGCAGTTCTACAAGCTCGAGTCCACGCGCCTGTGGACCATGCCGGAGGTCGCCCCCGAGATCCTCGTCGCGACGGCCGGCCCGGTGACCGCCAAGCGCGCCGGACGGCTGGCCGACGGGCTCATCACGGTCGGCGCCCCGCTGGAGAAGATCTCCGGCCTGTTCGGCAAGTTCGACGAGGGCGCGCGCGAGGCGGGCAAGGACCCGGACGCGATGCCGAAGGTGCTCCAGCTCCACCTGTCCTGGGCCGAGACCGACGAGCTGGCCCTGGCGCACGCGATGCACGAGTGGCCCAACGGCGGCATGAAGTTCCCGAAGGCGGACATCCGCTCGCCGTTCGACTTCGAGCAGATGGCCAAGCTGGTGCGCCCCGAGGACTTCGAGGGCCGCATGGTCATCTCGGCGGACCCCGACAAGCACCGCGCGGAGATCCAGAAGTACGTGGACCTCGGCTTCGACCGCATCTACCTGCACAACGTGGGGCGCAACCAGCGCGAGTGGATCGAGACGTTCGGGGCGGACGTGCTGCCCAACCTGGTGCGATGAACTCGCGCCTCGAGGTCTGGGCGCCCGACGGGCTGCGGGAGATCGCACCCGGCGACGACCTGGTCGCGCTGCTGGCGGAGCTGCTCCGCGACGACCCGCCCGTCGACGGCGACATCCTCGTGCTCACGTCGAAGGTCGTGTCCAAGGCCGAGGGCCGGGTGGTCTCCGCCGACGACCGCGAGCAGGCGATCACCGACGAGACCGTGCGTGTCGTCGCCACCCGCGAGCACGCGTCCGGGGTCACCCGGATCGTGGAGAACCGGCTCGGGCTCGTGATGGCCGCGGCCGGCGTCGACGCGTCGAACACCCCCGAGGGCACGGTGCTGCTGCTCCCGCTCGACCCGGACGCGTCCGCGCGCCGGATCCGGGCGGGGCTGTCGGCGGCGTTCGGGGTCCGGGTGGGCGTCGTCATCACCGACACCGCCGGGCGGCCGTGGCGGCAGGGGGTCACGGACATCGCGATCGGCGCCGCGGGGCTCGTCGTGCTCGACGACCTGCGCGGTCAGGTCGACTCGTTCGGCCGCCCCCTCGTCATGACGCAGGCCGCGGTGGCCGACGAGATCGCGTCAGCCGGTGAGCTGGTCAAGGGCAAGGCCGAGGGTCGGCCGCTCGCGGTCATCCGAGGACTCGGGCACCTGGTGATCGTCGAGGACGGTCCGGGCGCGCGCGTGCTCGTCCGGCTGGGCGACGAGGACATGTTCCAGCAGGGCAGCGCCGAGGCGTACTCGCAGGGCTGGAAGGACGCGCTGCGGGATCAGTGAGCGTCGGTCGCGGCCTGCGCCGCGGCGACGACCTGCGCCGACTGACCGGTCGCCCCGGGCTCGCCGGAACCGATGGGCTCGACGATCACCGCGGTGCCGTAGGCGCACACCTCGCTGAACTGGCCGATCGAGTCGGTGTCGAAGCGCATGGCGACGATCGCGTTCGCGCCGCGCTGCTGCGCCTCGGTGACCATGCGGTGCATCACCTCACGGCGGCTCTCGTACATGATCTTGGTGAACTCCGGCAGCTCGCCGCCCCCGATCGAGCGCAGCCCGGCGGTGAAGCTGGCGCCGATGTTGGTCGAGCGCACGGTCAGGCCCATGACCTCGCCGAGCACGGCCTGGATCCGGTACCCCGGGATGTCGTTCGTCGTCACCACGATCACGGGAGCGATGGTGCCACGGCCGTCAGCCGTTCGCGGCCTTCGCCGCGGCCTTTGCCGCCTGCTTGGTGGCGCGGACCTCGCCCAGCGAGACCGGGTCGGTGACGTCGGCGATCGACCGTCGGGCGTCCGGCTCCCCGTAGGCGCCGGCGGCCTGCGCCCAGCCGGCCGGCTGCACGCCGCGCTGCTTGCCGAGCAGCGCCAGGAAGATCCGCGCCTTCTGGTCGCCGAAGCCCGGGAGCGCCTTGAGCCGCCGGAGCACGGTCGGCCCGTCCGGGTCGCCGTCGGTCCACAGCCGGGTGACGTCACCGTCGTAGTCGCGGGCCACCGCGGCCGCGACCGCCTGGATGCGTCCCGCCATCGAGCCGGGGTAGCGGTGCACCGCGGGGGGCGTCGCGCACAGGGCGGCGAACTCTTGCGGGTCGGCCTCCGCGATGCGGTGCACGTCGAGACCGCCCATGCGGTCCGCGATCTTGGCCGGGCCCGCGAAGGCGGACTCCATGGTGACCTGCTGGTCCAGGAGCATGCCGATGAGCAGGGCGAACGGGTCGTCGGTCAGGAGCTGGTCGGCGCTCGGGTCGCCGGTGAGCCACAGAGTCATGAGGATCATCCTCTCGCGAGTGCGGGACGCCCCCAAGGTGGTCTCGCCGGCCGATAGGGTCGCGCCATGTCGACGTACCCGCAGGGACCCTACGGCTACCCGGTGCACGATGCCGGAGCGCCCTACGGTCGGGACCCGTTCACGGGGCAGCCGCTGTCGGACAAGCAGAAGGTGGTCGCCGGGCTGCTCCAGATCTTCCTGGGGACCCTGGGTGTCGGGCGCTTCTACACCGGGCACACGAGCATCGCGGTCACGCAGCTGGTGCTCACCGTCGTCGGGTGGATCACGGCGTTCCTCCTGGTCGGCTTCGTGCTCATCTTCGGCGTCGCGATCTGGTCGTTCGTCGACGGCGTGATGCTGCTCGCCACGGAGACCACCGACTCCCGCGGCCTGAAGCTCCGCTAGGCAGTGCCGTGCCCGTGATGACGCAGGGCGGCCGCCCGCTGGTGGAGTGCGAGTCGCTCGTCCGCATCCACCAGCACGGCTCCGTCGAGGTGCAGGCGCTGCAGGGCCTCGACCTGGTGGTGGGCGCGGGGGAGATGATCGCCGTCGTCGGGCCGTCCGGTGCGGGCAAGTCCACGCTGCTGTCGGTGCTCGCCGGCGCCGACCTGCCGACGGCCGGGAGCGTGCGGGTGGCGGGCTGGGACCTCACGGCGTTGAGCCGCGCGCAGCGGCTGGCCTACCGGCGGGACGTCGTCGGGTTCGTCCGCCAGCAGACCGCGCGCAACCTGGTGCAGTACCTCACCGCGCGCGGCAACGTCGAGCTGCCCCTCGCGCTCGCGGGCCGCGGGCCGCGAGCTCGTCGGGCGCGCGCGGACGAGCTGCTGGAGACCGTCGGCGTCGGCCACTGCGCCGACCGGCTGCCGTCGCAGATGTCCGGCGGTGAGCAGCAGCGCACCGCGATCGCGGTCGCCCTGGCGAACGGGCCGAGGCTCCTGCTGGCCGACGAGCCGACTGGCGAGCTCGACTCCGCCACGGCGCAGGAGGTGTTCGACACCCTGCGGCTGGCGCAGCACGAGGCCGGCGTGACGGTCGTCGTGGTGACGCACGACCCGGCCGTGAGCGACCAGGTCGAGCGCACGGTCGCGGTCCGGGACGGCCGGACCAGCACCGAGGTGCTGCGCCGGACGGAGGTCGCGGAGGACGGTGAGTCCCGGGTGATCGCCGAGGAGTACGCCGTCATGGACCGCGCCGGACGCGTGCAGGTGCCGCGCGAGTACCGCGAGGCCCTG
The DNA here is from genome assembly GCF_965229465.1 of Cellulomonas sp. GTDB lineage: Bacteria > Actinomycetota > Actinomycetes > Actinomycetales > Cellulomonadaceae > Cellulomonas. The sequence goes on from NZ_OZ245882.1 coordinate 3,366,494, forward strand.
GCGCTGACGCGGCGGGTGCGGCTCGCGCTCGAGGCCGACAGGGTCTCGCTGCTGCCCGACGTGGTCGCACGGTGACCGGGGCTCCGGCGCTCGTGGTGCGCGGTGTGCGCCGCACGTACGGGACCGGGCACACCGCGGTCCACGCGCTGCGCGACGTGTCGTTCGAGGTGGCGCCGGGCGAGATGGTCGCGCTCGTGGGCCGGTCCGGCTCGGGCAAGACGACGCTCCTGAACATCGTGGGCGGGCTCGACCGCCCTGACGCCGGCGAGGTGGTCGTGCACGGCGTCGACGTCACCGCGCTCGACGACGACGGCCTGGACGCCCTGCGCCAGCACTCCGTCGCGTTCGTGTTCCAGACGTTCGGGCTGCTGGCGGACCTCACCGCCGCGGAGAACGTGGGACTGCCGCTGCGGCTGCGACGGCTGACGGTCGAGGACCGTGAGCGTCGCGTGCGGCTGCTGCTCGACCTGGTCGGCCTCGGTGGGCACGCCGAGCAGCGCCCCGACGAGATGTCCGGCGGCCAGATGCAGCGCGTGGCCATCGCCCGCGCGCTGGCGGCGTCGCCGCGCCTGCTCGTGGCCGACGAGCCCACGGGCCAGCTGGACACCGACACCGGCCTGGCCGTGATGGCCCTCATCCGCGGCGTCGTGGAGGCCGAGGGCATGGCCGCCGTCGTCGCGACGCACGACCCCGTGATGATCGCGCTCGCCGACCGCGTCGTGCGGATCGTCGACGGCCACCTCACCGATGCCTGAGCGCCGGGGCTTCCCGGTCGGCCCCGTGGTCCGCCGGGCGGCGGCGCAGTGGCAGCTGCTCGCGGCCGTGCTGGTGGTCATGGTGCTCAGCGGGGCGCTCGTCGGGATCGGGGTGCTGCTCGTGGGCCCAGGTCGTCAGGCCGCTCTCGGCGCCGCGGCTGCGTCGGTCGACGGCACGGGCACGACGAGCGCCGCGAGCCGCGCGGACCTGGTGGTCGTGACCGCACGGACCGACGGGGCGTCCGACGACGACCCGCCGGGCGCCCGGGCCGTGGTCGACGACCTGCTGCCCGCTCTGCGTCAGGCGCTCTCCCCGCTGGACGCGACGGAGTCCGTCTGGGTCTCGACACCGCCCACGCTCCTGCCCGGCGCTCCTGCCCGGCTCGCGTACCTGCTGGACGCGGACACGGTCCAGCAGCACGCGACGGTCGTGGCCGGGAGATGGCCGGCGCCCGGCGGCGGGGCCACGGGCGGTCCGACGGAGGTCGTCCTGCCGTCCGCCACCGCGCAGCTCCTCGGCCTGGCCGTCGGAGACCGCCTCAGCCTCGGGCCGACCCCGCTCACCGTCGTCGGCCTCGTCGAGCACGACGCGTCCGGCGCCTGGGACCGCGATCGCCTGCGCGGGGTGGGAGCCGACGTCGACTCCGGGTGGCTGCCGGTCTACGGCCCGTTCCTCGTGGCTCCGGGAACCGTGCTCGCCGCGGACACGCCGGTCGGCCTCGTCAGCATCGAGGCGGACGCCGACCTCACCGCGCACGCGGACGCCCTGGGTGCAGCGGCCGCCCGGGTGGCCGCGCTCGGGGGCACCCTGGACGGCGTGGCCGGTGACCAGCTGGCCTCCGTCACCGTCAGCTCGCGCCTGCCGGGCTTCGTCGCGGACGCGCGGCGCCAGCTCGACGTCACCGCGGCACTGATCCTCACGACGGTGTTGCTCGTGGCGACGCTGGCGGCCGCGGCGATCGCCCTGCTCGCCCGCCTGCTGGCGACGCGACGCAGCACGGACACGGCGCTCCTGGCCGATCGCGGAGCGAGCCGCTCGCAGCTGGCGGGGGCGGCAGCCGGCGAAGGTCTCCTCCTCGCGCTGGTGGGCGTCGTGGCCGCGGTGCCGCTCGCGGCGCTCGGCTACCGCGCGGTCACGAGCACGGGACCTCTCGCGCAGGCGTGGACCGAGGGTGGCGTCGGTCCGGCCTGGCCGACCACGGAGGGCTGGCTGCTGGTCGCCGGATGCGTGGCGGTCGGCACCCTGGCGCTCGCCGCGGTCGGCGTGGTGCTCGCGGTCCGCGGCGGGGGCCCGTCGCGTGAGGGGCGGCACGTCGTCGCGGGCGGGGTCGCGCGCTCGGGGGTCGACGTGCTCCTCGTGGCGCTGGCCGTGCTGGGCGTGCTCCAGCTGCGCGCCCACCGGTTCGACGAGGGTGCCGCCGACCCGGTGCTCGTCCTGGCGCCCACGCTCGCCCTGGTGGCGGCCGCCGCCGTGGCCCTGCGGGTCGTGGCACCGCTGGGGCGCGGCGCCGAGGTGGCTGCCCGACGCGGGCGCGGGCTCGCCGTGCCGCTCGCCGGGTGGCAGGTGGCACGGGGACGTGCGATGTCCGGCGTGTTCCTCGTCGCGCTCGCCGCAGCGTCCCTGACGTTCGCGCTGGTGTTCCAGGCCACCTGGCTCGCGTCGCAGCGGGACCAGGGCGCCGCCGCCGTGGGCACCGACGTGCGGGTCCCCGTCGACGCCGCGCCCGACCAGGGCGCGCGGGTGTCCGCCGCCGCGGGCGCGCCGGGCGCGGGTGGGGCGGCCGTCGCCGCGGCGACGCACCGCACGGTCACGCTGGGCTCGCGTCCGGGTGGCGTCACGCTCGTCGCCGTCGACACCAGCCGTGCGGATCTCCTGGTCCGGGGGCGGCTGGGTGGCTCGGCCACGTGGTCGGCGCTCACCGAGCCGGTGCGGCCACGCGAGGCGTCCGCCGGGCTCGTCGTGTCCGGGGACGCGGTGCCGATCGAGGTGACCGGTGGCCTCGAGGGGGTGGACGACGTCGGGCTGCCCGCGCACGTGGCGCTCGTGCTCGAGGGTGAGCGCGGCGAGCGCGTCGCCGCGGCCGCGCCGGACGTCGTCCTCGACGGCACTGCGCAGTCCGTGACGGTCGCCGCTCCGAGCGACGCGACGTGGCGCGTCGTCGGGCTCCGGGTGGTGGTGCCGGGTGGGGTGGAGCTCTCGCAGGGGGACCAGGCACGGCTGGAGGTCGTGGTGCGCGTCCCCGGTGCGATGTCGCACGAGGGCGACCCCGCGGCATGGACCGCCTACGCCGGCGAGAGCGCCGACGACGGGGCCCTGGCGGGCCGGCCGGTCGCCGAGGCCGGTGCGGACACCCTCGGCTTCTCGGCCCAGGTCTCACGGTTCGAGCTCGGCTTCACGTCGGTCGAGGTCGTGGTCGCCGGGTTCCGACCGACGGAGCTGGTGCCCGTCCTCGCCTCGGCGTCGTTGGCCGACCAGCTGGGGGTGGAGGTGGGTGACGCACTCGACCTCGGCGTTGCCTCCGTGGTGCTGCCTGCCGTGGTCGCCGGCGTGCTGCCCTACGTGCCGTCGGCCCCGGACGACCCCGCAGTGCTCGCCGACGTCGACACCCTGTCGCGCGCCCTCCTGCAGCGGGGCGACCTGGATCCCGTGGTCGACGAGTGGTGGGTCGCGACCGACCGCTCGGAGGCCGTCGCGGCGGCGACCGGGGGCGTGTCCCGGAGCGCGCTCCAGGACGAGCTCACCGCCGGACCGCTGCGCGCCGCCGCGGCGGTCGCCCTGGCGCTCCTGGTGGCGGCCGCCCTCGCGCTGGCGATGGCCGGGACGGTGGCGCGCGAGCTCGCCGTCGCGCACGACCGCTCCGCGGAGACGGCACGGCTGCGCGCCCTCGGGGTGCCTCGTCGCCTCGTGTCCGCCACGGGCGCCGCTCGCCACGTGATCCTCACGACCGTCGCGATCGGCCTGGGCGCGCTCGCCGGCGGCGGCCTCTCGCTCGTGCTCGGGCCCCTGCTGGTCACCGCGCGCGACGGCGGGGCTCCGGTACCCGGGGCTCTCGTCGTCTGGCCGTGGGCGGCGCTGCTGGTGCTGCTCGGCACCCTGCTGGTGGGCTGCACGCTCGTCGGGCTGCCACCGGCGCGCCGGGTGGCGCGCCGCTCGACCGCGGCGAGCCTGCGGGCGGGGGTCGCCCGGTGAGCCGCCGCGCGCGGCCGGTACTCGACCGGGCTCGTCCGTGGGCCGGAGCGATCCCCGCCGGCCAGGTGGCTCGGCAGGCCTGGGCGACGCGGGGACCTCTGGCGCTCGCTCTGGTGGTCGTCGCACTCGTGACGTTCCTGGCGTCGTCGGCCCCCCGCCTGCTGGACCGCGCGGCGACCGACGAGGTGCGCGCGGCCGCGGGCGACGAGGGCAGCGCGCTCGCCGTCACCGTGCGGGACGGGAGCGACGTGCGGGAGCTGCGCCTCGGCACCGCGGACGAGCTGAGCGCCACCGCGCAGCTGCTCGCCGGGAACCTGCCCGACGAGGTGGCCTCCGCCGTCACCGACCCGGTCGCCTCCCTCGTCGGCCCTGAGCTGGCGGCGGGCACGGTCGGGGGAGTTCCCGTGCTGCTCCGGTTCGCGTACCTCGCTGCCGACCGCGGTGACGGTCGGGGGGCGCGCGACGTCGCCGACCCGGCCGCCGACGCGGTCGCGTGGGTCAGCGGCGGCCCACCGACGACGACGATCGATCCGGACGACGTCACGGGCGGGGAGCCGCTCCCGGTGGAGGTCGGGCTCTCGGAGCAGGTCGCCGACGCCCTCGGCGTGGGCGTCGGGGACGCACTGACGGTCGTGGACCCGGACGGGGTGCGCATCGACGTGCCGGTCACCGGCGTGTTCCGACCGGTCGACGCGGCGGCGCGTGTGTGGCGTGCCGCGCCGACGATGGTCTCGCCGCGGACGGTCGGCGGTCCGGCCGGCCGGGTCGCGGTGTCCGCGCTCACCAGCGCCGCGTCCGTGCCCGCTGCCCGCTACGACCTGCCGGAGGACCGGCTCGTCGTCTCGTACACGTTCGACGTCGTGCCCTCCCGCCTCGACGCCCGGTCCGCAGGCGAGGCGGCGCGCGCGGTGCGCGCCCTGGCGGCTGCTCCGCGCACGCTTGGGCTGCCCGCGTCGAGCCCCACCGTCACCACGCGGCTCGACCGGCTGCTGGAGGACGCCCAGGACCGGGTGGAGGCGACGACCGCGCAGGCCGCGGTCGTGCTCTCCGGCGTCGTCGCGGCCGCGCTCCTCGTCCTGGTCCTCGCCGCCTCGCTCCTCGTCCGGCGGCGAGCGACCGTGCTCGCCCACCAGAGGGCGCTCGGCGCGAGCCTGTCCACGCTCGCAGCCGCCGCCGCGGCGGAGTCTCTCGCCCTGGTGGCCGTGGGTGCCTGCGTCGGGCTGGCTCTGGCGGCGGTCGTGGTTCCCGGCCCGGTGCCCTGGGCCTGGGTCGTCCCGCCGCTCGTGCTCGCCGCGCTGATCCCCCCGGTGCTCGCCGCACGCGTCGGCGGGCGCTCCACTGCACCGCCGCCGGCACGTCGGACCGGGCAGGCGCCGGGCCGAGGTGCCACCCTGCGGCGCCCCCTGGTGGAGGCGACCGTCGTGCTGCTGGCGGCAGGCAGCCTGCTCACCCTGCGGGCCCGAGGAGCGCGGTCGGCGGCGGGGAGCCTCGGCGCCGACCTCGTCGTGACCGCCGCTCCGGTGCTCGTCGCCGCGGCGGTCGCCGTGCTGCTGCTGCGCCTGCTGCCCCCGGTCGCCCGGTGGGCGCGGCGTGCGACGGCGCGGACGCGCGGGCCGATCGCGCTCGTCGCCGTGGCGCGCACGCCGGTGGCGGTGGTGCCCGTGCTCACGCTGGTGCTGGTCGCGGCCATGTCCACGGTGGTGCTCGCGCTCCAGGCGACGGTCCGCTCCGGCCAGGAGGCCGGCTCGTGGGCCACGGTCGGAGCGGACGCGGTGCTGACGGCTGCCCCGGTACCGGGGTTGCCCGAGGACCTGACGGCCGCCCGGCCCGGAGCTCCGGAGGTCCTCGTCGCGACGGCTCGCGTGGTCGAGGGCACGCAGCTTCTCGGCGACGGCGTCGACGAGATCGCGCGGCTGGTGGCGGTCGATGCCGTGGCCGAGGCGCGCCTGCTCGCGGCGACCCCGACGCCGGACGCACCTGGGCTGGTCACGCTGGCCGGTGGGGACTCACGGGCGGTCCCCGCGCTGGTGGTCGGCGTGGGTCCGGGGGCGACCGCGCTGACGCTGCGGTGGGAGGGCGAGGCGATCCCGCTGGAGGTCGTCGGTGTCGCTCCCGCCCTCCCGCTCGCCGAGGCCTCGTCCTCGGTCACGGTGGTCGTCGACCGGGCGGCCCTCGCCGACGCGCTCGGCCGACCGGTGCCGGCGACGGTGGCCTGGGTGGCCGGCCCGGGGGCGGCGACCGTGACCGCGCAGGCCACGGACGACGTGGTCGTCACCACGCGGACGGGCGTGCTCGGCGAGGTGCGGTCGGCCCCGACCGCCGCCGCGTTCGACCGGATGCTCCGCGCGGCCGGAGCGGTGCTCGCGGGACTCGGCGTCGCCGCGGTGGCGCTCGCGGCGGCCGCCGGTGCCGTCGACCGTCGCCGTGCGCTCCTGCAGCTGCGCGCCCTGGGCCTGCCGCGTCGGTCCGGCGGGCGGCTGGTGCTCGCGGAGCTGGTGGGTCCGGTGCTCGGTCCGGCCGTCGCGGGGGTGCTCACCGGCGTCGCGCTGAGTGTGCTGATCGTCGGGGCGCTCGGCCTGCAGAGCCTCACCCACCAGGCCGGGCCGCCCGTGCTCGTCCTGCCGTGGTGGGTGCTCGGCACGCTGCTCGGTCTCATCCTGGCGGTGAGCGTCGTCGTCGCGGTCGAGCGCCCACGGCCGGGCCACGAGCAGCTCAGCCAGATGATGCGGTCCGGCTGACCACGTTCGCCGCCCGATGGGGCAGGATGCGTCCGTGCGATGGGTCGTGGTCATCCCGGTGAAGCTCGGCGCCGAGGGGAAGACCCGGTTGGCGGACGCGCTGTCGCCCGGTGCGCGCGAGCGGCTGGTGCGGGCCATGGCGGTCGACACCGTGGCCGCCGCGTGCGCGGCGCCGTCGGTGCACCGGGTGGTCGTCGTCACGGCGGACCCGGTGCTGCGCACGCTGCTCGCGACCTCGACCGACCTCGTCGACGACCCCGGCGGCGGGTTGAACGCGGCCCTGCGGGCGGGCGTGGAACGCGCCAGGGAGCTCGCCCCGGACGCGGGCGCCGCGATCCTGCTCGGCGACCTGCCCGCGCTGCGGCCGGACGACCTCGCCGACGCCCTGGACATGGCCGCGGGTCACGACCGGGCGGTGGTGGCCGACGCCGAGGGTTCGGGCACGACGCTCCTGGCGGCGCTGCCGGGCGTCACGCTGGACCCGCAGTTCGGGGCGGGGTCGAGCTCCGCCCACGAGCGCGCGGGCCACGTGCGGCTGGACGTCGCGGCGACCTCGACGGTGCGCCAGGACGTCGACGTCCCGGCTGACCTCGTGTCGGTCGAGGGCCTCGGGGTCGGACCCGCCACGCACGAGGTCCTGGGCCTCGGCTGACGGCGGTCAGGGCAGGCGGTCGACCAGGGCGAGGGCTGCGGCCGCGATCTCGGCGGTGGTGTCGACGTCCGTCATGAGCGTGGGCACGGCGCGGGCGATCCAGCCGCCGGCCTCGAGCTCGCGGAGCGCGCCGGAGTCCCGCTCGTCGACGAGCCAGGCGTCGAGGACGCCGTCCGGGCGCCGGCCGTAGTGCCGCGCGACCCCGACCGCGCTGGTCTCGACACCGATCGCGGTCAGGCACGCGTCGGCCATCCCGCGCACCGGCGCCCCGCCGACGATCGGGCTCACGCCGACGACCGGCGCCGCCGTGGCGCGCAGCGCGTCGCGGATCCCCGGGATCGCAAGGATCGTGCCGACGGAGACCACGGGGTTGGACGGGGGGATCACCACGACGTCCGCGTCCGCGATCGCGGCCAGCACGCCGGGGGCCGGTGTCGCGGCGGCCAGGTTCGTCTGCACGAAGCGGCGGGCGGGCAGCGCGGCGCGGTACCGCACCCACCACTCCTCGAAGTGCATCGTGCGGCCGTCCTCGACGACGACGTGCGTCTCCACCTCGTCGTCGGTCATCGGCAGGAGCGTCACGCCCGGCTGCCAGCGCTCGGCGAGCCGGGCGGTGACCTGCGACAACGGCAGACCAGCGCGCAGCAGCTCGGTCCGGGCCAGGTGGGTGGCCAGGTCCAGGTCGCCGAGGGTGAACCAGTCCCAGCCGAGGCCGTACGCCTGGAGGTCGTCGCTCACGCGGCGGGACTCGTCGCGGCGGCCCCAGCCCTGGTCCTCGTGCACCGCCCCGCCGAGCGTGTACATCAGGGTGTCGAGGTCCGGGCAGACCCGGACGCCGTGCAGCCACATGTCGTCGCCGGTGTTGGCGATCACGGTGACGTCGGCGTCGGGCAGGAGCGCCCGCAGGCCGCGGGTGAACCGCGCGCCGCCGACGCCCCCGGACAGGACGGTGATCCTCACTGCGGCCTCCGTGGCTCGTGGAACGCGATGACCGGGCGGCCGGTGCGGGGGTGCTCCAGGATGTCGGCCTCCACGCCGTAGACCTCCCGCAGCAGGTCGGGGCGCAGCACGTCGCGCGGGTGCCCCGCCGCGGCGAGGTGGCCGTCGGCGAGCAGGAGCACGTGCTCGCAGAACGCGGCGGCGAGGTTGAGATCGTGCAGGGCCGCGACCGTCGTCGTGCCCAGGTCCCGGACGAACGCCAGCAGGCTCAGCTGCGCGCTCACGTCGAGGTGGTTCGTCGGCTCGTCGAGCAGCAGGAGCTCGGGCTCCTGGGCCAGCGCTCGGGCGATCTGCACGCGCTGGCGCTCGCCGCCGGACAGCGAGGACCAGGGCCGGTCGGCGAGGTGGTCCGCCTGCGCGCTGACCAGGGCGCGGTCCACCGCGGCGTCGTCGGGATCGGTGCCCCACAGGCTGCGGTACGGGATCCGGCCGAGCGAGACGACCTCGCGGACCGTGAGCGGGACGGTGCTGGTCGACTCCTGCTCGAGCAGGGCGATCCGGCGCGCCCGCGCCTTGCGCGGCAGCTCGTGCACGGCGACGTCCTCGACGAGCACGGCGCCCTTCTCCGGCGGCAGGAGGCCCGCGATCAGGCGCAGCAGCGTCGTCTTGCCGGCGCCGTTGGGGCCGAGCAGGCCGGTCAGGTGACCGGCGGGAGGGGTGGCGTCGATGCCGTCCACCACCCAGCGGCCCCCGAGCCGGGTGCCGACGCCGTCCAGGGTCAGGTCCATGCCGGTCCCGTCCCGCGCCGCAGCAGGTAGGCGAAGACCGGGACGCCGATCAGCGCGGTGACGATGCCGACGGGCAGCTCGCGCGGGTCGAACACGGTGCGCGCGAGCGTGTCCGCCCAGATCAGGAACACCGCGCCGCTCAGGGCCGCGACCGGGAGCAGCCGCCGGTGGGCGGGGCCGGTCAGCGACGACACCGCGTGCGGCAGGATCAGCCCGACGAACCCGATGGCGCCGCTGACCGCGACCATCGCGCCGGTGAGCAGCGCGACGACCGTCATGAGGGTCCAGCGGGTGCGGTCGACGTCGATGCCGAGGGCCGCCGCGGAGGTGTCCCCGAAGGCGAACGCGTCGAGCCGCGTGGCGCTGAGCACCAGGACCGTGCCGACGGCGAGCACCGCGACGCCGGCGATGACCACGGAGCCCCAGGTGGCGCCGGCCAGCGAGCCCAGCAGCCAGTTGAGGATCTCCCGGTAGGAGTCGCCGGTGGCGGTCCAGAAGATGACGAAGCTGGTGCCGGCGGCGGCCATCTGGGACACCGCCAGTCCGGCGAGGACGGTCCGGCCCGGGGACAGGGTGCTCCCCGAGCGGGCGAGCGCCAGGGTCGCGACGAGCGCCAGGAGGGCACCGGCGAACGCGGCGACCGGCAGCAGCAGGCTCACGCCGACGACGAGCACCGCGACAGCCCCCAGCGACGCGCCGGACGACAGGCCGAGCAGGTAGGGATCCGCCAGCGGGTTGCGCGTCAGGCTCTGCATCACCGCGCCGGCGAGCGCCAGCCCCGCACCCACGGCCGCCGCCGTGAGCACCCGGGGGAGGCGCAGGTCCCAGACGATCGCGTCGTGCAGCCGGGGGATCGCGTCGACCGGCAGGCCGAGGTGCCCGCCGATGCTGCGGGCCACCTCGGCCACCCCGAGATCGGCGGGGCCGATGGCGACCGCGACCAGAACAGTCACGACGAGGGCGGCCAGCCCCGCGAGGACGAGCAGGACCAGGGGCGCGCGGGCCTTCACCCCAGCTCGGCGAGCTGCTCGTCGAGCGACGCCACGGCCTCGGCGTTGCGTACCCCCGCCTCGCCCGCCGCGAACGGGACGGTGAGGTACCGGTGCTCGCGGACGGCGGTGAGCTGGCTCGTGGCGGGGTTGGCCTCGAGCAGCCCGATCTTCTTCTCGGCGGTGTTCCAGGCGGCGTCGACGAGCACGATGACGTCCGGGTCCGCGGCGACGACCTGCTCCCAGCCGGCCGACGTCCAGGTGTCGTGCACGTCGGCGAAGATGTTGGTCAGGCCCGCCGCGTCCATGATCATCTGCGGCGCGCCGATGCCCGCGCCGACGTACGGGGTGTCCGACCCGGAGCTGTACCAGAGGGCGGTCGTCTCCTCGGCGGGCTTGGCCGAACCGTCGAGCGTGGCCTCCTGCTCGGCGATCAGCTCCTCCGCGCGCTCCGGAACCCCGAAGATCGCCGCGACCTCGCGGATCTCGTCCGCGACCTCGTCGAACGTGAGCGGGTCGGGCATGTAGCCCTCCTCCTTGCACGCCGCGGGGGACACGTACGTCCCGATCCCGAGGTCGTGCAGGGCGGTGCGCTCACCGACGCCGTCGGCCGAGAAGTTGGACTCCCAGCCGCCGTAGACGAAGTCCGGGCCGAGCGCGAGCAGGGCCTCCTGGCCGGGCACCTTGTCCGAGACCACCGGGATCGCGTCGTACGCGGCGGCGTAGTCCGGGGGCACCGGGCCGTCCGCGAACGCCGTGCCGATCATCACGTCCTGGAGGCCGAGCGCCAGGAGCAGCTCCGTGGCGGTCGACTTGATGGTCACGACCTTCGTCGGCGGGGCGTCGATCGTGACCTCGGTGCCGCAGTTGTCGACCGTGACGGGCGTGAACGTCGCGCTCGCGCTCGCAGTCGGCGTCGCGGGCGCGTCGGGGGTGGACTGGGCGGAGCACGCGGCGAGGGCGAGAGCCGCGGTGGTGGCGAGGACGACGAGACGAGTTCTGGGCATGGGGTGCGGGCTCCGAGGGTTCGTGCGGGCGCGGGGCGGTGGTCGTTCACGCGCGGGGGGTGGGGTGCACGTCGCACCTCCGGAGGGCCGCCCAGTCCGGGCGGCGCGACCCGGCCAGATCCGGCCGGGTTCCGCGCACAGAGTAGGCCTGCGGGGTGGCCGTTCGGCAAGTGGAGGGGCAGGTCAGCCGTGGATCAGGGTGCCGCGGCGAGCGCCAGGGCGCGGCCGACGTCCTCGACCTCGGAGCCGAGCAGGCCCACGGTCACGCGGACGTGGGCGGCCGTGGAGCCGTCGCCCGAGAACGGGGTGCCGGGGGCGACGCGGATGCCCGCGGCCTCCAGGCGGACCAGCGCGGTGCGTTCGTCGTGCACCGGGAGCCACAGGTTGATGCCGTCGCCGGGGTCGAGCGCGATGTCGTGCGTGGCCAGGACCTCGCGCAGAGCGCGGCGGCGCGCGAAGTAGACGCGGCGGGCGTGGGCGACGGCCTCGATGGCGCCGCTGTCGGTGAGCAGGTCGACCAGGACGTGCTGGAGCAGGCGGCTGGTCCACCCGGGGCCGAGCATGCGACGCGCGACCAGGGCGTCGAGGACCGCGGCCGGGCCGCCGACCGCGGCGATCCGCAGGTCGGGGCCGTGCGACTTGGAGTACGAGCGCACGTGCACCACGCGGTCGGGCAGCAGGGCGCCCAGGCTGACGTCCCGCGCGGACGCGATCTCGCCCGAGTGGTCGTCCTCGACGACGAGCGCGTCGTGACGGCGCAGGACGGCCGCGAGCTCGCGCGCCCGGGTCGACGTCAGGCTCACGCCGGACGGGTTGTGCGCGCGGGGCTGGAGCACGACGACGCCGGCGCCGCCGGCCAGCGCCTCGTCGAGCTCGTCGGGGCGCATGCCCTGCCGGTCGAGCGTCACCGGCACGCGCTCCAGACCGAGCTGGTCGAGCAGGTCGAACAGGGGCGGGAAGCCGGGTTCCTCGACGGCCACGCGCGAGCCGTAGACCGCCACCTGCTCGAGGGTCCGGCTGATGGCGTCGAGGGCGCCGTCGACGACCGTGATCCGCTGCGGCGCGAAGGGCCAGGACTCGCGCAGCACCACCTCGAGCGCGGGCACGACCGGGGAGGCGAGGTAGGCGCCGGTGTCCGCGGCGGGGCGGTGCAGCGCGACCCGGGCCAGGGCGGGACCGATGGGCGGCAGCAGCTCGGGGTCGGGTGTGCCGGTCGAGAGGTCGATCCGGGCGGGCGCGCCCCCGGCGAGGTCGCGGTAGCGCGGCGGCAGCCAGCTGGCCGGCGGGGGGAGGACCACCGTCCCGGCCCGGCCGCGTGACGTGACGATGCCGACGGCCGCGAGCGCCTGCCACGCCCCGCTGACGGTCGCCGGGCTGACGCCGAGATCGGCGGCGAGCACCCGCACGGTCGGCAGCCGGTCGCCCGGCCGCAGGTCGCCGCCGCGCACCAGCCGGGCCACCGTGGCGGCGATGCCGCGCGGGCTGCGGTCGTCCACGTGGGCGGCGAGGTCCATGCGCGCCAGGATGCACGCCCGACCGGACACATCGGGACGTTGCGCGGCGAGGTCCCGGACGGGGGTCCAGATGTTTACGTGGGCACCCTCGATGTTCGCGTCCAGGTAACGCGCGGTAACACCGCAGAAATGTTCAACCCGGACAGTCACATTCCAGGCTACGGTGCCAAGAACGGGCACTCCGGCGCCGCGTGAGGCTCCGAGGCCGTTCGACGAGGGAACTCGAGAACACTGAGGAGTCCACATGACTGTCGTACGTGTCGCGTTCACCCAGGCCACCTGGACGGGTGACAAGGAGTCGATGACCGCGCTCCACGAGGCGTGGACCCGCGAGGCCGCCTCGCAGGGCGCACAGATCATCGCGTTCCAGGAGCTGTTCTACGGCCCGTACTTCGGGATCACCCAGGACACCGCGTACTACGACTACGCCGAGTCCGTGCCGGGGCCGACGACCGAGCGGTTCGCGGCGCTGGCCAAGGAGCTGGGCATCGTCATCGTGCTCCCCGTCTACGAGGAGGAGCAGCCCGGCGTCCTCTACAACACCGCGGCGGTCATCGACGCGGACGGCAGCTACCTCGGCAAGTACCGCAAGCACCACATCCCGAACCTGCCCAAGTTCTGGGAGAAGTTCTACTTCCGTCCCGGCAACCTCGGGTACCCGGTGTTCGAGACCGCGGTCGGCAGGATCGGCGTGAACATCTGCTACGACCGGCACTTCCCGGAGGGCTGGCGGGTGCTCGCCCTGAACGGCGCCGAGATCGTGTTCAACCCCAACGCCACGGCGCCGGGCATCTCCAACAAGCTCTGGGAGATCGAGCAGCCGGCCGCGGCGGTGGCCAACGGCTACTTCGTCGTCGCCAACAACCGCGTGGGCCTCGAGGACAACGAGTACGGCGACGAGGCGGTCAACTTCTACGGCTCCTCGTACGCGGTCGGTCCCGACGGCAACTACGTCGGCGAGGTGGGCTCGTCCAGCGAGAACCAGCTGATCATCCGGGACCTCGACCTCGACCAGATCCGGATCGTGCGCGAGCGGTGGCAGTTCTTCCGCGACCGCCGGCCGGACGCGTACGGCCCGATCGTGGCGCCCTGAGCAAGGAGGGACAGTCATGACGATCCTCATCACAGGCGGCACCCTGGTCAGCGCGACCGGGCGGACGGCCGCGGACGTGCTCATCGACGGCGAGACCATCGCCGCCGTCCTGACCCCGGGCTCGACCCTGCTCGGCCACGACCTCGCGGCGAGCGTCGACCAGGTCATCGACGCCACCGGCAAGTACGTGATCCCCGGCGGCATCGACGCGCACACCCACATGGAGTTGCCGTTCGGCGGCACCAACGCCTCGGACACGTTCGAGACCGGCACCCGCGCCGCGGCGTGGGGCGGCACCACGACCATAATCGACTTCGCCGTGCAGCGCACAGGGGAGCGGGTCATGGACGGGCTGGGCGCCTGGCACGACAAGGCGGCCAGCAGCTGCGCGATCGACTACGGGTTCCACCAGATCGTCGGCGGCGTCGACGAGGACTCGCTCAAGGCGATGGAGGGCCTGGTCGCCGAGGGGGTGTCCAGCTACAAGCTGTTCATGGCCTACCCGGGGGTCTTCTACTCCGACGACGCGCAGATCCTGCGGGCGATGCAGAAGGCCGCCGACCTCGGGCTGCTCACGATGATGCACGCGGAGAACGGCCCCGCCATCGACGTGCTCGCCGCGCAGCTGGTGGCGCAGGGCAAGACCGATCCGTACTACCACGGCATCGCGCGCGCCTGGCAGCTCGAGGAGGAGGCCACGCACCGCGCGATCATGCTGGCCGACGTGACGAACGCGCCGCTCTACGTCGTGCACGTGAGCGCCAAGCAGGCCGTCGCGCAGCTGGCCTGGGCGCGGGACAACGGCAAGAACGTGTTCGGCGAGACCTGTCCGCAGTACCTGTACCTCAGCCTCGAGGAGCAGCTGGGAGCACCGGGCTTCGAGGGAGCCAAGTGGGTGTGCTCCACGCCCCTGCGCTCGCGGGCCGAGGGTCACCAGGAGCACATGTGGCAGGCGCTGCGGACCAACGACCTGCAGATGGTCTCCACCGACCACTGCCCCTTCTGCATGAAGGGCCAGAAGGACCTGGGCGTCGGTGACTTCCGGGCCATCCCCAACGGGATCGGCTCGATCGAGCACCGGATGGACCTCATGTACCAGGGGGTCGTCACCGGCCAGATCACGCTCGAGCGGTGGGTGGAGCTCACGTCGACCACGCCCGCGCGGATGTTCGGGCTGTACGGGAAGAAGGGCGTGATCGCCCCGGGGGCCGACGCCGACGTGGTGGTCTACGACCCCGCCGGGCACACGTCGATCGGGGTGGGCAAGACGCACCACATGAACATGGACCACTCCGCGTGGGAGGGCTACGAGATCGACGGGCACGTCGACGTCGTCCTGTCGCGGGGGTCCGTCGTGGTGGACGAGACCGGCTACCACGGGCGCGCCGGGCACGGGACGTACGTGCCGCGCGGCCTGTCCCAGTACCTCCTGTAGAAGGGCTCACCACATGGACTTCGGCGTCGTGCTCCAGACGAACCCGCCCGCCTCGCGCACGGTCGAGCTGGCCCGCCTGGCCGAGACCCACGGGTTCAGCCACGTCTGGACCTTCGACTCGCACCTGCTGTGGCAGGAGCCGTTCGTCATCTACTCGGCGATCCTGGCGGCCACCCGCAAGGTGATGGTCGGGCCCATGGTCACCAACCCCGCCACGCGCGACTGGTCGGTGATCGCCTCCCTGTTCGCCACGCTGAACGAGATGTACGGCAACCGGACCATCTGCGGGATCGGGCGCGGCGACTCGGCGGTGCGGACCCTGCACGGCAAGCCGTCCAACCTGGCCACCCTGCGGCAGTCGATCGAGGTGATCCGGGAGCTGGCCAACGACCGGCCGGCCTACCTGCACGGCGCCAAGGTGCAGTTCCCGTGGTCGCGCGGGTCCGCGCTCGACATCTGGGTGGCCGCGTACGGCCCGCTGGCGCTGAAGCTCACCGGTGAGGTGGGCGACGGGTTCATCCTCCAGCTGGCCGACCCCGACATCGCCGCGTGGACCATCAAGGTGGTGCGCGACGCGGCCGAGCAGGCGGGCCGGGACCCCGACGCGATCCAGTTCTGCATCGCCGCACCCATGTACATCGGCGACGAGGGATCGCGTGAGCACATGCGTGAGCAGTGCCGCTGGTTCGGCGGCATGGTCGGCAACCACGTGGCCGACATCGTGTCCCGGTACGGCGCCGACTCGTCGGTCCCGAAGGCTCTGACCGACTACATCGCCGGCCGACAGGGCTACGACTACAACCAGCACGGCCGGGCCGGGAACACGCACGCCGCGTTCGTGCCGGACGAGATCGTCGAGCGGTTCTGCATCCTGGGCGACGCGCAGGAGCACGTCGAGAAGCTCGAGGCCCTCCGCGCCCTCGGCGTCACGCAGTTCGCCGGCTATCTCCAGCACGACAACAAGGAGGAGACGATGCGCGTGTACGGCGAGCACGTCATCCCCGCGCTCGCGACGCCGGTCGTGGCCAGCGCATGACGGACCTCGCGACGACGCTCGCACCGGAGCGCACCGCGCCGGTGCCGGTCCGCCCGCGCGAGCGCTCCGCCGTGGGCCGACGGATCCTCGTCGGGGTCCTCGCCGTCCTCCTGCTCGTCGCGCTCTGGGAGCTGGTCAAGGTCGTCGTCCCGGACGCGGGCGGGCACCTCGGCGAGGCGAGCGTGCTGCCCCGCACCGACGACCTGGCGATGCCGCACGTGTGGACGATCGTCGAGCGGGTGCTCGACCCCGAGACGTCCGCCACCGGATCGCCCACGGTGCTGAGCGCGATGCTCTCGGCCTGCTGGTTCACGCTCCGGGTCGCGCTGGCGGGCTGGCTGGTGGGGTCGGTCGGCGGGCTGCTGCTGGCCGCCCTGATGCAGCGCTCGCAGCTGGCGGAGTCCGCGCTGGTGCCCTGGGTGGTGCTCAGCCAGACGGTCCCGCTGATCGCGCTCGCGCCCCTGGTGGTCGGCTGGGGCGGTCGCATCCACCTCGGTGAGCTCGAGTGGCAGCGGTGGATGTCCGTGGCGCTGATCGCGAGCTACCTGGCGTTCTTCCCGGTGACCATCGGTGCGCTGCGCGGGTTCCAGTCGCCGCCGGCCGCGCAGGTGGAGCTGTTCCGGGCGCAGGCGGCCAGCTGGACCCGCACCATGCTCTCGCTGCGCCTGCCCGCCAGCGTCCCGTACCTCCTGCCGGCGCTGCGTCTCGGCGCCGCGACCGCGGTGGTCGGCGCGATCGTCGCCGAGGTGTCCACGGGCACCAAGGGTGGGATCGGACGGCTGATCATCGGCTACGCCCAGTCGGCCAGCGGCGACCCCGCCAAGCCGTGGGCGGCGATCATCGCGGCCGCGCTGCTCGGGCTGGTCGCCGCCATGCTCGTGTCCCTGCTCGGGCTCGGCCTGGGTCGCTACCGCTATGCGGAGGTCAAGTGAATGCCGTCGAGGCCCGCGCTGTCGGGAAGGTCTTCGCCTCCCGGTCCGGGGACGTGCACGCCCTGGAGGGCATCGACCTGACCGTCGCCGCGGGGGAGTTCGTCTCTCTCATCGGCCCGTCGGGCTGCGGCAAGTCGACCCTCCTGCGCCTGATCGCCGACCTCGACACCCCGACGACCGGCGAGCTCACGGTGTTCGGCAAGACCCCGCAGCAGGCCCGCGAGGCCCAGGACTACGGCATCGCGTTCCAGCAGGCCGGTCTCCTGCCCTGGCGGACCGTGACGGCCAACGTGGAGCTCCCCCTCGAGCTGCACGGCATCGGCAAGGCGGAGCGGGCGACCCGCGCGGCCGAGCTGCTCTCGCTGGTCGGGCTCGACGAGTTCGCCGGCCACTTCCCGCACCAGCTGTCCGGCGGCATGCAGCAGCGCGTCGCGATCGCCCGGTCGCTGGCGGAGCGGCCGAGCCTGCTGCTGATGGACGAGCCGTTCGGCGCGCTCGACGAGATGACGCGCGAGCGCATGCAGACCGAGCTGGTGCGGATCTGCGCGGAGAGCGGTGCCGCGGTCGTGTTCGTCACGCACTCGATCCCCGAGGCCGTGTTCCTGTCGCAGCGGGTGGTCGTCATGTCACCGCGGCCGGGACGCATCAGCGCGGTGATCCCGGTGGAGCTCGGTGACCAGCGCGGGGAGGGCCTGCGGGAGGACGCCTCGTTCTTCGCGGCCGTCACCGCAGTGCGTGAGGCGCTGCACGGCACCCCGGCCACCGCGCGGGGGGTGGACCTGCGATGACCGCCACGTCCGTCCGGCGGTGGGCCGCGCCGATCGTCGTCGGCGTGGTCGCACTGGCGATCTGGCAGGCGTTCGTCGTCGGTGCGGGCATCAAGCCGTACCTGCTGCCGAGCCCCACGGCGATCGTGGAGCAGCTGCTCCTGGTGGTCCCGCTGGTGTGGTCAGCCGCGCTGGCCACCGGCATGAACGTGCTGGTCGGGCTGGTGGTCGGTGCGGTGGCGGCCATCCTCGCCGCGATCGTCGCGGCGCGCAGCCGGATGGCTGACACGCTCCTGTCGCCCACCGCGGCGGCCCTGTCGGTGATGCCGATCGTGGCTCTCGCCCCCGCGCTGAACACGATGTTCGGCACCACGTCGACCACCCCACGCCGGGTCGTCGTCTCGGTCGTCGTGTTCGCCCCGGTGTTCGTCAACACGCTGCGCGGCCTGCGCCAGGTCCAGCCGGTGCACCGCGACCTGCTCAAGGCGTACGCCGCGACCCCGCGCCAGATCACCCGCACGGTGACCATCCCCGGGGCGCTGCCCTACCTGTTCACCGGCCTGCGCATCGCGTCGTCGACCGCCGTGATCGCGGCGATCGTCGCGGAGTACTTCGGCGGTCTGCAGAACGGCCTGGGCTCCCGGATCACGTCGGCGGCGTCGAACAGCGCCTACGCCCGGGCGTGGGCGTTCGTGCTCGGCGCCATCCTGCTGGGACTCGTGTTCTACCTCGCGACCCTCGCGCTCGAGCGCGCCGTCGCGAGGCGTCAAGGGGGCTAGAACGTCCGCCTGCCACCGCAGCCAGGCCGGCCGATATCCGCACAGCCAACGAGAGGGAGAACGATGAGACTCACCAGGCGTACTGCGTGGGGCGCGGCCGCGGTCGGCGTGACTGCCGCGCTCGTCCTGTCCGGATGCAGCTCGGACAGCGGCGAGGAGCCCGAGGAGGAGCCCTCGATGAGCTCCGAGGTGCTCATCCCGGTCAAGCTCCAGCTCCAGTGGTTCACCCAGGCCCAGTTCGCCGGCTACTACGCGGCGATCGAC
This sequence comes from Cellulomonas sp., assembly GCF_965229465.1. Lineage (GTDB taxonomy): Bacteria > Actinomycetota > Actinomycetes > Actinomycetales > Cellulomonadaceae > Cellulomonas. The sequence continues at coordinate 3,385,372 of NZ_OZ245882.1, forward strand.
CAGGGCTACTACGTGGACGAGGGCCTCGACGTCCAGATCATCGAGGGCGGCACGGACATCGTGCCGCAGTCGGTGCTGGCCGACGGCTCGGTCGACTACGCGATCGCGTGGGTGCCCAAGGCGCTGGCGTCGCGTGAGCAGGGCGCCGGCATCACCGACGTCGCCCAGATCTTCCAGAAGTCCGGCACCCTCCAGGTCTCGTTCGCGGACAAGGGCATCTCCACCGCGGCCGACCTCGGGGGCAAGACGGTGGGCAACTGGGGCTACGGCAACGAGTTCGAGCTGTTCGCCGGCATGACCAAGGCGGGGCTCGACCCGGCCACCGACGTCACGCTGGTCCAGCAGCAGTTCGACATGAACGCGTTCCTGGCGGGCGACATCGACGCTGCCCAGGCGATGACCTACAACGAGTACGCCCAGCTGCTCGAGGCCGAGAACCCCGACACGGGCGAGCTGTACACGGCCGACGACTTCACGGCGATCGACTGGAACGACGAGGGCACGGCCATGCTCCAGGACGCCATCTGGGCGAACTCGGAGAAGCTCGCGTCCGACGAGGAGTACCGCGACACGACCGTCAAGTTCATCAAGGCGAGCCTCAAGGGCTGGATCTACGCGCGCGACAACCCGGAGAAGGCCCGGGACATCGTCGTGGCCCAGGGCTCGCAGCTGGGCAACAGCCACCAGCTGTGGCAGACCAACGAGATCAACAAGCTGATCTGGCCGTCGCCGGAGGGCATCGGCTGGATCGACGAGGACGCCTGGAAGCAGACGGTCGAGGTGGCGCTCACCACGAAGAACGACCAGGGGGCCACGGTCATCACGACCGAGCCCGACGCGGACGCGTTCTCGAACGAGTACGTCAAGCAGGCGCTGGTGGAGCTGCAGAACGAGGGCGTCGACGTGTCCGGCGAGGACTTCGAGCCCATCGACGTCACACTCGAAGCCGGCGGCAACTAGTCCCGTCGCGCGGGCGTCGGCAACGGCGCCCGCGCGCGGGTTCGCACCAGAGGGGAACCACCATGAGCACCGACGACGACGCCACCGCGCTGCGTCTCGACCGCGACCACGTCTTCCACTCGTGGTCGGCGCAGGCGCACCTGAGCCCGCTGGTCATCGCGGGCGGGCTCGGGTCGACCGTGTGGGACCACGCGGGCCGCAGGTACCTGGACTTCTCCAGCCAGCTGGTGAACACGAACATCGGGCACCAGCACCCGAAGGTGGTCGCGGCCATCCAGGAGCAGGCGGCGACGCTCACCACCGTGGCGCCGGCGACCGCCAACCTCACGCGCGGGCGCGCCGCCGAGAAGATCCTCAGCCACGCGCCGGCGGGGTTCTCGTCCGTGTTCTTCACCAACGGCGGCGCTGACGCCAACGAGAACGCGATCCGCATGGCCCGCCTGCACACCGGCCGCGACAAGGTGGTGTCGGCGTACCGGTCGTACCACGGGAACACCGGTGCAGCCGTGGTGGCGACGGGGGACTGGCGGCGCGTGCCCAACGAGTACGCCCGCGCGCACGTGCACCACTTCGGCCCGTACCTGTACCGGTCGGAGTTCTGGGCGACCACCCCGGAGCAGGAGTCCGAGCGCGCGCTGCACCACCTGGAGCGCGTGATCCAGGCGGAGGGTCCGACGTCTGTCGCGGCGATCCTGCTGGAGACCATCCCCGGCACCGCCGGGGTGCTCGTCCCGCCTCCCGGCTACCTCGCGGGGGTCCGCGCGATCGCCGACCGCTACGGCATCCTGCTGATCCTCGACGAGGTGATGGCGGGCTTCGGCCGCACTGGCGAGTGGTTCGCGTTCGACTCGTTCGACGTGGTCCCGGACCTGATCACCTTCGCCAAGGGCGTCAACTCCGGGTACGTCCCCGCGGGCGGCGTGATCCTGAGCGAGCCGATCGCGACGACCTTCGACGACAGGGTGTTCCCCGGCGGGCTCACGTACTCCGGTCACCCGCTGGCGATGGGTTCGATCGTCGCCGCGCTCGACGCGATGGCCGACGAGGGGATCGTCGAGAACGCCGCCGCGATCGGCCGCGACGTGCTCGGTCCGGGGCTGGCCGAGCTGGCCGAGAAGAACCCCCTCGTCGGTGAGGTCCGCGGGCTCGGGGTGTTCTGGGCCGTCGAGCTGGTCAAGGACCAGGCCACGCGCGAGCCCGTCGACGCCGCCCTCATGGGACGCATCAAGGCCGGCGCGCTGGCCCGGGGGCTGCTCCCGTTCCTCGCGGACAACCGCGTGCACGTCGTCCCGCCCTGCGTCGTCACCCCCGACGAGGCCGCCACCGGGCTCGGACTGCTGACCGAGGTGCTCGCCGAGGTCGCCTAGCCTTCTGCCCGTCCACCACCAGCACTGGAGCTTCCTGCATGAGCACAGCCACGCCCCGACCCCGCCGCGCCCTCGTCACGGGGGCGTCCTCCGGGATCGGCGCCGCGACCGTCCGCCGCCTGCGCGCGGAGGGCTGGGACGTCGTCGCGACCGCCCGCCGCGCCGACCGCCTGGCAGTCCTGGCGCAGGAGACCGGCGCGGGCACGATCGTCGCGGACGTCACCGACGACGCGGACGTCGCACGCCTCGCGGCCGAGGTGGCCGACGGCGGTCCGCTCGACGTGCTGGTGAACAACGCGGGCGGTGCGTTCGGGCTGGACCCGGTGGAGTCGGCCGACCTCGAGCACTGGCGCCAGATGTACGAGCTCAACGTCCTGGGCACGCTGCGCGTCACGCAGGCGCTGCTCCCGCAGCTGCGCGCGGGCGAGGGCGGGGACATCGTCGTGGTGACCTCGACCGCGGCGCACGGCACGTACGAGGGCGGTGCCGGCTACGTGGGTGCCAAGCACGCGGAGCGCATGCTCGCGACGACGCTGCGCTGGGAGATCCTCGGCGAGCCCATCCGGATCATCGAGATCGCGCCGGGCGCCGTGGCCACCGAGGAGTTCTCGATGGTGCGCTTCGACGGGGACAGCGAGCGGGCCGCTGCCGTGTACGCCGGGTACGAGCCGCTGGTCGCGGACGACATCGCCGACGCCATCGCGTGGTCGCTCAGCCGGCCCGCACACGTCAACGTGGACCTGCTGGTGGTCCGCCCGCGGGCCCAGGCCAGCAACAACAAGGTGGCCCGCAACGGCGTGTGAGATGGGCCGGGCAACTGTCGGAGGTCGTCCGTAGGGTGGGGAGGTGCCCTCCCCAGAATCCACCACCCGGGTACTCCTGCGCCTGCGCCACTGGGCGCGGCCGGCGCTCCCGCGCATCGCGCTCGGTGGGCTGACCGCCCTCGGCGCCAGCCTGCTCGCGCTCGCGGTGCCGCAGGTGCTGCGTGTGATCGTCAACGGCCCCCTGCTCACGGCGGGGTCGCAGCGCGGGGTGGTCCTCGGCGCACTGGTCGTGCTGGGCCTCGGGGTGCTCGAGGCGTTCCTCGTCTGGTGCCGCCGCGCACTGCTGCTCACCCCGGGCACGGGCGTGGAGCGCGACATGCGCAGCGACCTGTTCCGGCACCTGCTCGACCTGCCGGTGGAGTTCCACGACCGCTGGTCGGGCGGGCAGCTGCTGTCCCGGATCATGTCGGACCTCGGCACCATCCGGCGCTGGACCGTCTTCGGGCTCACCATGCTGGCCGTCAGCTCCGCGACGCTGGTCGTCGGGATCGGGCTCATGCTCGCCACCAGCTGGGTGCTCGGCCTGGTGTACCTGGTGGGCGCGGTGCCCATGATCTGGCTCGGCTTCCGGTTCCGCGAGGACTACAAGGTGGTCGCCCGGCAGGCCCGGGACCAGGCAGGTGACCTCGCGACGACCGTCGAGGAGTCGGTGCACGGCATCCGGGTGCTCAAGGCGTTCGGTCGCGGCGACGACGCGCTCGACGGCTTCGTCCGGCAGGCGGACGACCTGCGGACCACCGAGGTGCACAAGGCGAGGACGCTCTCCCGCGTCTCGTTCGCGCTCGGCGCCATCCCGGAGGCGATCCTCGCGGTCGCGCTCGGGTTCGGCGTGGTGCTCACCTCCCGCGGGGAGCTGAGCGTGGGCGCCCTGGTCGCGTTCTTCGCCACCGCGGCCGTGGTGAACGGCCCGGTGGAGCGCCTCGGCATGCTGCTCGCGATGACGCTCGACGCCAAGGCCGCGACGGACCGGTACCTCCAGGTCATGGACACGGTGTCGACCGTCCGGGACCCGCAGCAGGCGGTCGCGCTGCCCGCCGCCGACCCCGCCGGCTCCCGCGTGGAGCTGTCGGGTGTGCACTTCGTGCACCCGCGCGGCGGCGTGGACATCCTCGCGGGCATCGACCTCGTGCTGGAGCCGGGCGAGACCATGGCGTTGGTCGGGCTCACCGGCAGCGGCAAGACGACCCTGCTCCAGCTGGTGCCGCGGCTCTACGACGTCACGGCGGGGAGCGTGCGGATCGACGGCGTGGACGTCCGCGACCTCACGCGCGCCAACCTGCGCTCGGCCGTGTCGATCGCCTTCGAGGACCCGATCCTGTTCTCCGCCTCCGTCCGGGAGAACGTGCTGCTGGGCACCGACCTGACCGGTCCGGCGGCCGACGAGCTGGTGCGCGAGGCCCTCGACGTGGCCCGCGCGGGGTTCGCGTACGACCTGCCCGACGGCCTCGACACCGTGATCGGGGAGGAAGGTCTGAGCCTGTCCGGCGGCCAGCGCCAGCGCGTCGCGCTCGCCCGCGCGATCGCCGTCCGACCCCGGGTGCTGCTGCTCGACGACCCGCTGTCCGCCCTCGACGTCACCACCGAGACGGCCGTGACGGTCCGGCTACGCCAGATGCTCACCGGCACCACGACGCTCGTCGTCGCGCACCGCCCGTCGACGGTCGCGCTGGCCGACCGGGTGGCGGTGCTCGAGGACGGCCGGATCACCGGGGTCGGCCGCCACCAGGACCTGCTGTCGTCACACCCGCACTACCGGTACGTGCTCACGGCGCTGTCGGCGCTGGACGACGCGCAGCCCGACGCGCTCGCGGAGGTGCGGCCGTGAGCGTCCTGACCTCGGAAGCCTTCGGTGTCGAGACCACCCGCGAGGAGTCGCGGCGCATCCGGCGTCGGTCGCTCGGCCTGCTCCGGTCGCTGCTGCGGCCCGTCTCGGGCGCCGCCTGGGCGACGGCAGCCCTGGTGGTCGGCTCGCAGCTGGCCGCCGTGGCCGGACCGGCGCTCGTCGCCTACGGCATCGACCAGGCGCTCCCCGCGCTCACCGCCGGCGACGCGCGGCCGATCACCCTGGCGACCGCGGCCTACCTGGCCGCCGCGCTGCTCGGCGGGCTGCTCACGGCCGCGACCGTCCGGGCGTCGGCCCGGGTGAGCCAGACCATGCTGCTCGACCTGCGGCGCCGCGTGTTCCGGCACACCCAGCGGCTGAGCCTCGAGTTCCACGAGACGTACACCTCGGGCCGGATCATCTCGCGGCAGACCTCCGACGTGGACGCCCTGCGCGAGCTCCTGGACGGCGGCGTGACCACGCTCGCGTCCGGGGTGCTGGCCATGTTGTTCACGGCCGTCTCGCTCGTGCTGCTCGACTGGCGCAGCGGGCTGGTGCTGCTCATCGCGGTCGTGCCCGGCGTCATCCTCACGCGGTGGTTCCAGGTGCGCTCGCAGGTCCAGTACCGCAAGCAGCGGACCGCCGCGGCCCGGCTCATCGTGCGGTTCGTCGAGACCATGACGGGGATCCGGGCGGTGCAGGCGTTCCGCCGGGAGCCCCAGGTCGGCGGCGTCTACGGCGGCCTGGCGGAGGACTACCGCGAGACGAACGCCCGGTCGATCCGGCTCAACGGCGTGTTCGACACGGGGCTCACCCTGATCGGGAACGTCACGGTCGCGGCCGTGCTTCTGGTGGGCGGCCTGCGCGCGCTCGACGGGGGCCTCGAGGTGGGGGTGCTCGTCGCGGCCGTCCTCTACGCGCGGCGCTTCTTCAACCCGCTCCAGCAGATCGGGATGTTCTACAACTCCTTCCAGTCGGCGACCGCCGCGCTGGAGAAGGTCGCCTCGCTGCTGGCCGAGGAGCCGACGGTGCCCGAGCCGGTGCACCCCGCGGGCCTCGACCACCCGCGCGGCGACGTGCGGTTCGAGGACGTCGAGTTCGGCTACGGCACGGGTCCGACCGTCCTGCCGCACATCGACCTGCACGTCCCGGCCGGGCAGTCGATCGCGCTGGTGGGGCAGACGGGCGCCGGCAAGTCCACGATCGCCAAGCTGCTTGCGCGGTTCTACGACGTCCGCGCGGGTGCGGTGCGGCTCGACGGGCTGGACCTGCGCGAGATCGACCCGGTCGACCTGCGCCGGGCGGTCGTCATGGTGACGCAGGAGGCGTACCTGTTCTCCGGCTCGGTCGGCGCGAACATCGCGCTCGGCAAGCCGGAGGCGACCGCGGCGGAGATCGAGTCCGCCGCCCGGGCGGTGGGGGTGCACAACCTCATCGCCTCGATGCCCGACGGGTACGACACCGAGGTGGACAAGCGGGGCGTGCGGCTCTCGGCCGGGCAGCGCCAGCTCGTCTCGTTCGCGCGCGCGTTCCTGGCCGACCCCGCCCTGCTGATCCTCGACGAGGCGACCAGCTCGCTGGACGTGCCGGGGGAGGCGCTGGTGCAGCTGGGGTTGCAGACCCTGCTGGCCGGCCGCACGTCGGTGGTCATCGCCCACCGGCTGTCCACGGTGATGGGGTCGGACCGCGTGCTGGTCATCGAGGGCGGCCGGATCGTCGAGGACGGCTCGCCGGACGCGCTGGTGGCGGCCGGCGGCCGGTTCGCGGACCTGCACACCGACTGGCAGCGCTCGCTGCGCCGGTCGACGTAGGACCGCTCAGCCGCCCAGCGTGACCCGGAAGATCCGCTCGTTGCTGTTGTTCGGCACGCTGTCCTTGTCGCCGGTGGTCGTCGTGGTGAGCCACAGCCCGCCCCCGGGCGCCGGCTCGACCGTGCGCAGCCGGCCGTAGGTCCCGCTGAAGAACGTCTGCACGTTCGTCAGAGAGCTCCCGCTGATGACCGCGCGGTACATCCGGGCGCCGCGCGCGCACGCCACGTACAGCGCGTCGCGGACGATCGTGATCCCGGAGCACGACCCCTCGGACGTCGGGTAGGTCCGCTTGGGCGCGACGAACCCGGCGGTCCCGCACGTGCCGGACGTGCCCTCGCAGGCGGGCCAGCCGTAGTTGCCGCCCTTGACGATGAGGTTCGTCTCGTCCATCACGGAGTTGCCGAACTCCTGCTCCCACAGCCGGCCCTGCGAGTCGAACGCGAGGCCCTGCGGGTTGCGGTGGCCGTAGCTCCACACGTAGTTGCCGAACGGGTTGTCCGAGGGCACCGTCCCGTCCGGGTTGAGCCGCAGGATCTTGCCCGCGAGGTTCGAGGTGTTCTGCGCGTTGTCGCCGTTCTGGGCGTCGCCGGTGGCCGCGTACAGCTTGCCGTCCGGACCGAACCGCAGGCGCCCGCCGTCGTGGAACTTGTTCCGCAGGATCCCGCTGACCAGCACCTGCTCCGTGCCGGTGTCGAGCACGCCGTTCACCAGCTTGATGCGCACGATCCGGTTGTCCGTCGGGGACGTGTGCATCAGGTACACCCACTGGTCCGTGGCGAACGTCGGCGACAGGGCCAGGCCGAGCAGCCCGCCCTCACCGTCGGTGCTCTGCACGTTGGGCACGGTGCCGACGGTCGTCTTCGCGCCGGTCGCCGGGTCGAGCCGGACGATGTCGTGCGCGTCGCGACGGGTGTAGAGGATCGAGCCGTCCGGCAGCGTGTCGAGGCCCCAGGGGATGTCGGTCTCGGTGCCCACCTGCGTCACGCCGCACACCGCGGTCGCGCAGGCCGCACCGGTGGTCACCGAGGTCGCCGCGCTCGCGGCGGAGGTGTTGCCCTGGGCGTCGCGCGCGACGACGGTGTAGGAGTACGTGGTCGCCGCAGCGAGCCCGCTGTCGACGAACGTGGTGACCGGCGGCGTCCCGGTGACCGTGCCGACGGCGGTGCCGCCGCGCCGCACCTCGTACGTCCGCACCCCCACGTTGTCCGTCGACGTAGCCCAGCCGAGCGTGACGGTGGTGCCGGAGACCGAGGCGGTGGGCTTCCCGGGTGTGGTCGGTGGCTGCGTGTCGGCCTGGCACTGCGGGACGGTGATCGTCACCGTCGAGCTGGCCTGCGACACGTTCCCGGCCGCGTCGCGAGCGTTCACGTAGAGGCCCCAGACCGCGCCGGGTACCACGGGCAGGCTGGTCGACAGCGTGCTGCCGCTCACCGAGGTCATGAGCTGGCCGTCGTGGTAGATGTCGTAGAAGCGGACCCCGACCGCATCCGTCGAGGCGTTCCAGGCGAACGTCACGCTGCTGCAGGTCAGGCTGCTGACCCGCGGGTTGCCCGGAACGGTCGGCGCCGTCGTGTCGCTGGTGCGCAGCGACGTCGTCCAGCTCTGGTTCGTCTGGCCGTTGCACGTCCACAGGCCGACCGCGGTGCCGTTGGCGGTCCCGCGTCCGGAGACGTCCAGGCACAGGCCGGACTGCACCCCGACGATCGTGCCGTTGGTCTGCAGCGTCCACTTCTGGTTCGGCCCGCCGTTGCACGGGTAGATCTGCACGACCGCAGGTGCCGTGGTGTCCTGACCGGCGACGTCGAGGCAGGTGGCGGCGTCGTAGACCTGGAGCTCGCCGGCCGTCGTCAGCGTCCACCCCTGGTTGGCGCCGCCGTGGCAGTCGTAGATCGACACGCCGGTCTTCGCGGTCCGCGCCGCTCCGTCCACGTCGAGGCAGCGGCCGGAGCCGACGCCGACGACGGTGGCAGGGCCGGCCACGACGGCGGCGGGCGCCGGTGCGGCGAGGGTGACGACGAGAGCCGCCGTGGCGACCAGGGCCGCCGGGATCCGTGTGAGCGTCCACCGCATGGTCTGCTCCTGCCGCGCCGTCGGAGGGTGCTGGGCGACCGTCCAGTCATCGCCGGGTGTCACTCTGTCGCAACTCGAGCCAACTCGCACGGCGGGGAGGCCCGTCAGGACGACGGACCTCCCCGCTGACGCTCCCTACAGGTGGCGCGCCGCGTACTCGTGCAGCGCGTCGCGGACGAACGTCGCCCCCTGCTCACCGCCGTAGTTCTCGGCGAACCGCGGGTCGGCGACGTACATCTCCGCCAGCCCCACGACGTACTCCTTGACGGGCGTCGACCCGTGCCCGGGCGTGCCGGGGATGCTGCCCAGCCACGCGACGTGCCGCCGGGCCAGCTCCTGAGCCTCGTCGGACGCGGGGTCCGCGCCCGCCGACGCTGCGGCACCCCACGCTGAGGCCAGCCGTGCGGTCTCCGCCTTCCAGGCGGCACGCTCCTCGTCGGTCATCCCGCGCCACCAGGCGTCGGACGTCGCGTACGCGTCGGCGCCCCAGCGGCGCTCGACCTCCTCCTTGTGCTGGGTGTGGTCGAACCCGTCGAACATGTCCTCGGCCATGAGTGGCCCTCCGTTCTCCCGTGCGGTGATGGTCCGTTCGACCGAGGCGGCTTGTCGCTCCAGTCGGCGCTGCTCGCTGCGCAGCCAGTCGAGGTGGTGGCGCAGCGCCGCCGTTTCGTCCTGCTCCCGGTCGAGCACGCGGCCGATGTCCGGCAGCCCGAGCCCGAGCCCGCGCAGCAGCAGGATCCGCTGCAACCGGACCAGTGCCTGGTCGTCGTACCAGCGGTACCCGTTGTCGCCGACGCGGCTGGGCTCGAGCAGCCCGATCGCGTCGTAGTGCCGCAGGGTGCGGCTGGTGGTGCCCGTCAGCCGGGCCACCTCCTGGATCGATGCCTCCATGCCGTCCACGGTAGGAGTTGACGTAGCGTCAAGGTCAAGCGGCCGCGGCGACCAGTCTGCGCAGCACGGCAGCGGTGAGCTCCGGCGGTGTGCCGACGACCTCGGAGACGCCCGCGGCGACCAGCTCGCCCGGGGCGGCGTAGCCCCAGGTCACCCCGATCGTCTCGATGCCGTGCACCCGCGCGCCGTGCACGTCGTGCTCCCGGTCGCCCACCATCACCAGCGGGTGCGCGTCGGGGTTAGCCGCCAGCGCTTCCGCGATGACGTCCGCCTTGGTGGAGGTCGACTCGTCGACCGGGGCGCCAAACACTCCGTCGACCAGCGCACTGAGCCCGAACGCGTCGCAGATCGGGTCGGCGTAGATCTGCGGCTTCGACGTGGCGACGACCAGGCGCAGTCCGGCCGCCCGCAGCTGCGTGAGCACCTCGGGGATGCCGTCGTACACGCGGTTGTCGCGGATCATCCCGTCGACGAACACCCCGCGGTACGCGCGGACGGCCTCGGCCACCCGGTCCTGCGGGACCCCGTGGGCGGGGAAGCTCTGCGTGATCGGTGGTCCGACGAACGAGCGGAGCGTCTCCGGCGTCGGCACAGGAAGGCCGAGGGTCCGGTACGTGGCGGCGATCGACGCGGTGATGCCGGGGGCGGAGTCCGTGAGCGTTCCGTCGAGGTCGAGGAGCACGAGGGGAGTCGTCACGCGTCCGATGATCCCCCGTGGTCGCCCGAAGCCCGACCGGTGTCCGCCGCCTACGCTGGCGGGCATGGCGACCCCCGACACCCGACCGGCCGGCTGACCGCGGTGGGGTGGGTCGAGATCCTCGGCTTCGTCACGGGCGCGGTGTGCGTCTGGCTGGCCGCCCGGGAGAACGTCTGGAACTTCCCCGTGGGGATCGTGAACACCGGGCTGTTCCTGGTCCTGTTCGCGTCCGCCGGGCTGTATGCGAACGCCGGCCTCCAGGTGGTCTACCTCGTCCTCAACGCGCTCGGCTGGTACTGGTGGCTGCGCGGCGGGCAGGACAACGGGGTGCTCGGGGTGGGGCGCACGCCCCGGGTGGCCTGGCTGGTCGGAGCGGTGGCGGTGGTCGTGCTGACCGCGGGGCTCACCGTGCTCCTGAGGAGCGTCTCCGCCGCGCCGTTCTGGGACTCGCTGACCACGTCGCTCAGCCTGGTGGCGCAGCTGATGATGGGCCGCAAGTGGTTCGGCAGCTGGGCGGTGTGGATCGTCACCGACATCCTGCTCGTGGGGCTGTACGCGAGCCAGGGGCTGTACCTGACCGCCGTGCTCTACGCGTTGTTCATCGGCCTGTGCGTGCAGGGCGCCCGGCGCTGGAGGCGCGCGCTGCCCGCGCCCGCGGAGCCGCTCGAGAGGGTGGCGGTCGGGTGACGCACGGGCTCGTGATCGGCAAGTTCTACCCGCCGCACGCGGGGCACCTGGCGCTCGTGCGGGCGGCCCTGTCCCGGTGCGACCGGGTGACCGTCCAGGTGCTGGGCACCTCCCGGGAGAGCCTCCCGCCCGAGCTGCGCGCGTCGTGGCTGCGGACGGAGCTACCGGGTGCGCACGTCGTCGCGGCGCTCGACGAGACACCCGTCGACTACGCGAGCGAGCACGCCTGGGAGGCGCACACGGCCGTGATCCGCGGGCTCCTCGACGCGCCGGTCGACGCGGTGTTCACCTCCGACGGCTACGGCGCGGAGCTGGCACGCCGGCTGGGCGCGACGTGGGTGCAGGTCGACCCGGGCCGTCGCGCCACCCCGGTCTCCGGGAGCGCGGTCCGGGCCGACCCGGCGCGCTACTGGTGGGCGCTGCCGGCCCCGGTCCGCGCCTGGTACGTGCGCCGCGTCGTCGTCACGGGTGCGGAGTCGACCGGGACGACGACGCTGGCCGAGGCTCTGACCGCCCACTTCGGCCTGCCGACCGTCGCCGAGTTCGGCCGCGAGTGGACGGTGAGCCGCCCGGGAGGCCTGACCGCTCCCTGGCACACCGCCGAGTTCGACCTGGTGGCGCGCGAGCAGGCCCGCCGCGAGGACGACGCCGCGGCCGCGACCCCTGTGCCGCTGCTCGTCTGCGACACCGACGTGCTCACCACGACCGTCTGGCACGAGCGGTACGTCGGCCACCCGTCGCCGACCGTCGCTGCGCTCGCGGCCGGGCGCGTGCCGGACCTGTACCTGCTCACAGGGGACGAGATCCCGTTCGTGCAGGACGAGACCCGCGACGGCGAGCACCTGCGGCATGCGATGCAGAACCGGTTCCGGGAGGTCCTCGCGGCCCAGCCGGCGCCGTGGGTCGAGGTGCACGGCACCCGTGCGGAGCGGCTGGAGCAGGCTGTCGCTCTCGTGGAGCCGCTGCTGGCGAGGCCACGCGTGCTCGCGGAGCCCCTCGAGGAGCGCCACGGCGACCAGCAGCCGGTGAGCGGTCTGCGAGACTCCGTCGCGTGACCGACACACCTCACGACCTCGGCCAGGTGTCGGCGGCGCCCACGCGCGCCGGTGCACGGAGCGCCGCTGCGGACAGGCTCGACCTGGACGTCGACCAGCTGTTCGCCGACGCGGACGGATCGGTCGCGGCCGCGGGCCCGGCGCCGCTGGACGAGAAGCTGCGCCAGGCCTACTTCTGGATGGTCAACCACGCGATCATCAGCCCGCACTACGACGTCGAGTTCCAGGACGTGTCGCGGCCGCGCACGCACTTCCGGCTCGGCGACTCCAAGGCCGAGGTCGACCTGCCGACCGACCAGTCGTACTCGTCGTTCGTCCTGCTGCCCCTGCTCACGTTCGCGGTGCGGGGCCGGTGCCTGCTGGTCGGTGGTCCCGGCCGGGGCAAGACGGCCAGCGCGATCCTCATGGGCGTCCTCGCGGGCTACCCGGTGCGCGAGGTCAGGCGCGCCATGCAGCACGGGCACCCCCAGCTGACCGTGCAGGACATGTTCGGCACACCGCTGCCGCGGGACCTGGTCGCCGCGGAGAGCCTCGCGGACATCGAGGTCGCCTGGCGGTCGTGGCTGGGGCTGCGGGTCAAGATCGTCGACGAGTACAACCGCATCCCCACCCGGACGCAGTCCGCCCTGCTCACCGTGCTCGCGGACGGCTACGTGGAGGTGTTCGACCAGGTCTACGAGACGGGTGCGGCGGCCTGGTACCTGACCGCCAACGACGACGCGGGCGGCGGCACGTTCCAGGTGGTCGACGCCCTGCGCGACCGCATCGACGTCGTCGTCAAGGCGCTCTCGTTCAACTCCCGCTTCGTCGCCGACCTGGTGGACCGCGCCGAACGGGGGGTGCGCCCGGAGGAGAACGTGCCCCCGGCCATCGTGTTCGACGCCGACGAGCACGAGCGTCTGCACCGTGAGGTCGTCGCGGTGCCGATCCCGGTGCCCGTACGCCGGCGGCTGGAGTACTTCGCGGCGCAGCTGGAGCTCCTGGAGCGCGCGGCGCGGCAGCTGGAGTACCGCACCAAGGACACCGCGCGGCTCGTGGGGCAGGACCCACACCTGCTCGCCGCGCTGGACACGGGCCGCGACCAGCGTGCGGACATCGGCGCGCAGACGCTCAACGGGCTGTCCGTGCGCGCGCTCCAGTCGCTCGTCGCCTACGCCAAGGCCATGGCCTACTTCCGCGGCAACGCCGAGGTGACGCTCGACGACCTGCGCGCGGTGCTCCCGTTCGTCCTGCACGACAAGCTCCAGCCCGACCTCCAGTCGCCCGCGTTCGACGACCCCGAGCGCGAGGCGCTGCGCACGGACCGCGTGTCCTGGATCCGGGACCTGTTCGACACCGCGTGCCGGCAGTACGACGCCGAGGGGCTCGACACCGACGACCCGGTCGGCAGCATCCTGGCCGAGCTGGCGGTGGGCCTCGACGGGCTCGCGGAGGCCGAGGTGCGTCGGCGGCTGGCCCAGATCGAGGGCGTGCTGTCCGGGTGGGAGGACGCGACCAAGCTGCACGGCAGCCTGTTCGAGGACGCGCTGGCCCTGAAGTACGCCCACCAGCGGTACTCGTCGTACCTGTCCTGGCTCCGGTGGAGCGGCGCGTGAGCGACGGCGTCGACCGGGGGTCGGCGTTCGGGCGGTGGCTGACGGCGGACCGGGCCGCGGTCGACGCCCTGCTGGCCGGAGCACTGGCCCGCGGGGGCGACCGGGACGCCGTGCGGGCGGCGGTGGTGGCCGTGGCCGGCGCGTTCGCGGATGTCGAGGAGCTCGACCCGGTCCTCGGGCGGGCGCTCGTGGCCCACGTGGCCGACCTTGCCGCCCGGGGCCGGTGGCGCGCCGACGGCCCCGACCGGGCTGTGGTGCTGGACGTGCTGCCCCGGCTGACCGGGCTCGTGCGCAGCCAGCCCACGGCGACCGTCGGCGCCGTCGCCGCGGCCGCACGGACCGTGGCGCGCACCGGTGACCTGGCGCTGTTCGGGTCGCTGCTCGCCGCGGTGCCCGCGGTCGAGGACCCGTCCGTGGTCCGCTCGACGGTGCTCGTCGCGGCGTGGCGCTCCGGTGCGGCGCGCTACCGCACGGCTGCGCTGCGCGAGGCGGCCGCGCTGCCGGCGCCGGTGGCGGTCGCCGCGCTCGGGCTGCCGCCCGGCACCGACCCGGCGGCCACGCTCGCGCGGCACGCGGGCGACCCGTGGTGGTGGCCCGGCTACCGGACGGAGCCCGGCGTGCTGCGTCGCATCGGCGGGTTCCGCGGCTTCGGCGGCCCGTGGCTGGGGCGCCCACGCGTCGTGGCGGGCGGGCCCACGGGCTGCGCGGTCACCGCCGACGGCGTGCGGTGGGCGATCGTCGCCGACGTCCACGGCTCCGCGGTGACCCGGCTGGCCGACGAGGACTCGGTGCCGCCCACAGCGACGATGTCGGCGAGCCTGCCGGTGCCCTGGGCGGACACGGTGACCGGCGTGGTCCCCGCGAGCGTCGGCTCGTCGGTGCTCGTCGTGAGCCGCCGGCACTCGTACCACGTCGACGCCGTCCGGCCGGCAGCATGACCACGCAGGCTCTGGACGACCTCGCGGCGCGCTGGCTGGCGCGGTGGCCGGACGCGCTCGCGGCCTGGGGCCGGACGTCGCGGATGCACGCCCCCGTCCTGCACACCGAACCGTGCGGCATGCCCTCGTGGGCCTGGTACACGACCGACGACGTCGAGGTGCACATCGACCTCACCGTCGTGGTCGAGCGGGGGATCGAGGACCACGCGCTCGCCGTGCTCGCCCACGAGATCGGCCACCACCTGCTCGCGCCCGTCGACCGGCTCACCAGCCTGAAGATCGCGGCCCGGGTCAAGGTGGGGCTGGTCGACATGGACCACCTCATCGGGCTGGTCGCCAACCTCTGGTGCGACCTGCTGATCAACGACCGGCTCCAGCGCCGGGCCGGGGTCGACCGCGCCTCGCTGGCTGCGGCGGTCGGCACGCCCGACGCCGACAACGTCCTCGGCCTGCTCGTCGGGCGCACCTACGAGATCCTCTGGGGGCTGCCCCGCGGGCGGCTGTCCGGCGCCGGCCCCGCGTCCGAGGAGCACGCCCACCTCTGCGCGCGGCTGGTGCGGGCGTACGCGCGGGACCCGGTCGGCGGGGCTGCGGGGTTCGCCCGTCTGGTGCGCGGCGAGATCGACCCGGAGTGGCTGCGCGCGCCCGAGAGCGCCGCGTCGGTGGGCGCGATGGGCTGCGGCGGGGACCAGGGCGGTGACGGGGGCGTGCCCTTCGGGCTGGCCTCCGACCCGACGCTCACCGCCCCCGCGACGCATCCCGCCCTCGACCCTCGGGTGGTGGGAGCCACGGGGGTGGCCGCGCCCGAGACTGCGACCGAGGGCGCGGCCGGCGGCGGCAACGGCCTCGAGCCCGCGGCCCTGCACGCCCTGCTCACCGCATTGGGCAGCACGACGTCCGCGCAGCAGGTCGCCGCGGCCTGGTACCGCGAGCGCGCCGCGCCGCACCTCGTGCCGTTCCCGGTGCGGGAAGGGCCGACGACGTCTGAGCAGCTGCTCGGCGGGCTCGACCCGTGGGAGGTCGGCGACGACCTGTCCGCGATCGACTGGTCGGGCACCATGGCCGCGTCTCCGGTGGTGGTGCCGGGGATGACCACGGTGCAGCGCGCGTACCTCGAGGACGAGCAGGTGCGGTCGCGCCCCCGCCCGGTCGACCTGGACCTCTACCTGGACTCGTCGGGCTCGATGGCCAACCCGTCGGTCACCGCGGCGCCGATCGCGCTCGCCGGGGCCGTGCTCGCGCTGTCCGCCCTGCGGTCGGGCGCCCGGGTGCAGGCCACCACCTGGAGCGGCAGCGGTCAGGCGATCGGCACCGACGGCTTCACCCGTGACGTCGACGCGGTCATGGCGGCCGTCGTCGCGTACATCGGCGGCGGGACGTCCTTCCCGCTCGCGCTCCTCGAACGCACCCACCTGGGCGCCGACGGGAAGCCGCCCACGACGACCGGGCCCACGCACATCGCGGTCATCTCCGACGACGGGGTGTCGACGATGTTCCGACCCGAGACGGGCTGGCAGGCGGGGAAGATGCGGACGGTCGGCAGCGACATCGCCACGCGGGCCCTGGAGGCGGCGGGCGGGGGCGGCAGCCTGGTGCTGCGGATCTCTCCCGAGGGGCGGCACCGGATCGCCTCGATGGCCGGCCGCTACCGCGCCTACGCCGTGCAGACCGATCCCGACCTCGTCACCTTCGCGCGCGACTTCTCCCGCGCCACGTGGGGCGGGGGCGACCATGGTCGACGCTGACCCGGCGCAGGTGCCGTCCGGTCCGTCGTTGGCCACGGTCCGGCACCGGCTGGCGGCCGCACCGCCGGACCTGTTCGAGCCGACCGTGGTCACGGCCGCCCTGGTCGCGGACCTCGCCGTCGAGCTCGACGGCACCGTCCTCGACGCCGTGTCGCTCGACCGGCTCGACGCCGACCTCGACGTGGGCGTCGGCGCCCTCACCGACGACCTCGCGACCCGCCGCGCCCTGGTCGGGCTGGTCTGCTGGCTGGTGCGCGACCCGGCGGTGCGCGCGCACCCGGGCGTGCAGGCGGCCGCGGGCGGTCAGGCGACCCGGTGGATGCTCGACATCGTCTCGCAGGTGCAGGTCGAGCTGGCCGGTCTGCGGCCCGACCGGGACTGGGTGCAGCTGGACGAGGCGCGCGACGAGCTGGCCCGGGCGTTCCTGCGCTTCGCGCGAGTCCTGCCCGCGGGGGAGGACCTGGCGACCGCCCAGGACCGGTGGCTCGCGGTGAGCACCCGCTACCAGCGGGACCTGGTGCGGGCGATGGCCGTCGAGCAGGCACGGGCCGAGGAGCTCGAGCGCGCGCTCGCCGCGCAGAAGGCGAAGGAGGCGGCGGCGCAGTATGCCAACTACTGAGAGCGACGCCGTCCCGGACCCGGCCCTCACGGGGTACCTGCCGATGGGTTCGGTGGGCCTCACGGACGACGAACGATGGCCGACGCTCGACGACGACGGCCGCGCGCGGCTGGCTGCGCTGCGGGCCCACCCGGACGCACCCGTCTGGGTGCACGCGACGGGCGACCGGCTCGCGGCGGCCGACGAGCCCGCGCTGGCGGCGGCGGAGCAGAGCCCGACGGACACCGACTGGGTGACGGACCTGATCGCCCGGGTGCACACTTCCGTGCCCGCGTACCGGCGCGCCCGGCGCGAGGGCCGCAGCGGTCCCGGCTCCGACCTGTCCGCGCTGCCGACGGTCACCCGCCAGGACCTCGTGGACGACGTGGCCTCGTACGTCCCGGTCGACGTGCCCCTCGACCGCGTGCTCGAGGGGTCGAGCTCGGGGAGCACCGGTGCTGCGCTGAACGTGCCGCTCCACCCGGCGAGCGTCGCCGCCGACCTGGTACTCCTCCAGCGGCTGGTCGCGGCCGCGGGTGGGGTCTGGGAGCCCGATCCGGGGCGGCTCGGGCTGGCCAACGTGATCGACCAGCGGACGGCGTTCACCTACGTGTCCGCGATGACCGCGTTCCGTCGCCCGGCGGGCACGCCGGCGCCGCTGATGGCCCGGGTCAACCTGAGCGGCTGGGCGGACCCGGACAGCCGCGACAGGTTCCTGGTGGCCATGGACCCGCAGGTGCTGAGCACGGCGACCCTGCCGCTCCTGCGCCTGCTCGAGCTCGACCTGGACCTGCACCCGGTGGCGGTGGTGAGCGGGGCGACCGACCTGCCGGCCGCCGTGCGCGCCGCGGTCGGGGAGCGGTGGGGCTGCCCGGTGATCGACCTCTACGGGTTGCGTGAGACGGGGCCGGTCGCGGCCTCCACCGACGGGCGTGGCCACGTCCTCGTCGGGCGTCGCGTGCACGTCGAGATCCTCGACGCCTCCGGTGAGCCCGTGCCCGACGGCACCCGCGGCGAGATCGTCGTGACGGTCGACGAGAACCCGTACCTGCCGCTGCTGCGGTACCGCACGGGCGACCACGCCGCGCTCGTCCGGGACGACCTCGTCGGGGGCAGGACGGTGCTCGTCGGGCTCGAGGGGCGCGCACCCGTGCTGTTCCGCGCGGCCGACGGGACGCCCCGACCCTCGATCGACGCGACCCAGCTGCTCCAGGCCTACGGACTCGCCGGGTACCACCTGCACCAGGGCGCCGACGGGTCGGTGCACCTGCGGGCGCTGCCGCTGCGCGGCCTCGGCCTCGACCCGCGTGCGGCCGCGGACGCCGTGGCTCGCTGGCTCGGTCGGCCCGTCGGGCTGACGGTCCTGGACGACGTCGGGGGGCTCGGGCCGGGCAAACCGCGCCGATTCTCGGTCGACGGCTGAGCAGGACCGTGCGTTACCCTGGGCCGCACAGGCGTCGACCCGGCCATCACCGGTGAGCCTCCGGAAGAACGGGTGCGCGAGCACCTCAGTAGAACCGGACGGGTAGGCCCGTCACAGCCCTCATCAAGTGGTCGACGCCCCGGTGACGGGGAGCCGGCAAGCGAGGTGGTACCGCGGTAGAGCCCGGCCGGTCCGGACCCCATCGTCCTCGCAGCCGAGAGCGACGCACGACCACAGGAGAGCCCGACCGTGGCCTACCCGCTGCACCGCCAGAACGACGTCCCCGCGTCCCCGGACCTGCCGTCCCTCGAGAAGGACGTGCTGGCCTACTGGGAGGCCGACGGCACGTTCCAGGCGTCGATCGACGCCCGCGAGGCCGGCGAGCACGGCAGCAACGAGTACGTCTTCTACGACGGACCCCCGTTCGCCAACGGCCTGCCGCACTACGGCCACCTGCTGACCGGCTACGCCAAGGACGTCGTGCCGCGCTACCAGACCATGCGCGGTCACCGCGTCGAGCGCCGGTTCGGCTGGGACACGCACGGGCTGCCCGCCGAGCTCGAGGCGCAGCGGCTGCTCGGCATCACGGACACCGCCCAGATCGAGGAGATGGGCCTGGCCGCGTTCAACCGGGCGTGCCGCGAGTCGGTGCTGCGGTACACGGGGGAGTGGCGCGAGTACGTGACGCGCCAGGCGCGCTGGGTGGACTTCGACCACGACTACAAGACGCTCGACGTCACGTTCATGGAGTCGGTCATCTGGGCGTTCAAGCGTCTGTACGACCAGGACATGGCGTACGAGGGCTACCGGGTGCTGCCGTACTGCTGGCGCGACGAGACGCCGCTGTCCAACCACGAGCTGCGCATGGACGACGACGTCTACCAGTCGCGCCAGGACCCCGCGCTGACGGTCGGGCTGCGGCTGGAGACCGGCGAGCTGGCGCTCATCTGGACGACCACCCCCTGGACCCTGCCGAGCAACCTGGCGATCGCGGTCGGCCCGGACGTGGACTACGTGACCGTGGAGCCGGGACCGGACTCGGCCCTCTCGGGGGAGCTCGTGGTGCTGGCGGCCGCCCGGCTGGGCGCCTACGCCAAGGAGCTCGGGGAGGCCACGGTCGTGGCGACGGTCAAGGGCCGGGACCTCGCCGGCCGCCGCTACACGCCGCCGTTCGACTACTTCGTCGGCCGCGAGAACGCCCACCAGGTGCTGCTCGGTGACTTCGTCACCACCGAGGACGGCTCGGGCATCGTGCACATGGCGCCCGCTTTCGGTGAGGACGACATGGTCGCGTGCGAGGCCGTCGGCATCGCGCCGGTCGTGCCCGTCGACTCGAAGGGCCTGTTCACCACCGAGGTGCCGGACTACGTCGGTCAGCTGGTGTTCGACGCCAACAAGCCGATCACCGCGGACCTCAAGGCCGGCACCGGCCCGCTCGCGCGCGTCCCTGCGGACCGGCGCTCGGTCCTGGTGCGCCACGAGACGTACGAGCACTCCTACCCGCACTGCTGGCGCTGCCGGAACCCGCTGATCTACAAGGCGGTGACCAGCTGGTTCGTCCGCGTGAGCGACTTCCGCGACCGCATGGTGGAGCTCAACCAGGACATCTCCTGGACCCCGGACCACATCAAGGACGGCCAGTTCGGCAAGTGGCTGTCGAACGCGCGCGACTGGTCGATCAGTCGCAACCGCTACTGGGGCACGCCCATCCCCGTGTGGGTGTCGGACGACCCTGCGTACCCGCGCGTGGACGTGTACGGCTCGCTGGCCGAGCTCCAGAGCGACTTCGGCCGGCTGCCGACGAACGAGGCAGGCGAGCCGGACCTGCACCGGCCGTTCATCGACGAGCTGACGCGCCCGAACCCGGACGACCCGACGGGCGCCTCGACCATGCGCCGGATCCCGGACGTCCTCGACGTCTGGTTCGACTCGGGCTCCATGCCGTTCGCCCAGGTGCACTACCCGTTCGAGAACGCCGACTGGTTCGAGCACCACTACCCGGGCGACTTCATCGTCGAGTACATCGGCCAGACCCGCGGCTGGTTCTACACGCTGCACGTGCTGGCCACGGCGTTGTTCGACCGGCCCGCATTCCGCAACTGCATGTGCCACGGCATCGTGCTGGGCGACGACGGCCGCAAGGCCAGCAAGTCGCTGCGCAACTTCCCGGACCCGGTCGAGATGTGGGACGTGTACGGCTCGGACGCCGTGCGCTGGTTCCTCATGTCGAGCTCGATCCTGCGCGGCGGCAACCTCATCGTGGGCGAGGAGGGCATCCGCGACGGCGTGCGTCAGGTGCTGCTGCCGCTGTGGAGCACGTACTACTTCTTCTCGCTGTATGCAGACGCTGCTGCCGCGGGCGCCGGCTACACCGCCCAGCCGGTCGACGCCGCGCGCGCCGCGACCCTCGCGCCCATGGACCGGTACGTCCTGGCGCGCACGAGCGACCTCGTGGCGCGCACCACGGAGCAGCTGGATGCGTACGACATCGCGGCCGCGTGCGAGAGCGTGCGCGAGCACCTCGACGTGCTGACCAACTGGTACGTCCGGACGCAGCGGGACCGGTTCTGGGCCGAGGACGCCGACGCGTTCGACACCCTCTGGACCTCGCTCGAGGTCCTCACCCGTGTCATGGCCCCGCTCGCGCCGCTGGTGTCGGAGGAGGTGTGGCGGGGCCTGACCGGCGGGCGTAGCGTGCACCTCACGGACTGGCCGACGGTGGACCTGGCCCCGGCAGACCCGGAGCTCGTGACGGCGATGGACCAGGTCCGGGCCGTCACGTCGACCGCGCTCGGCCTGCGCAAGGCAGCCGGGATGCGCGTCCGGCAGCCGCTGCACGCGCTCACCGTCGCGGTCGACGACGCGGACGCCCTGGCGCCGTACGCCGACCTGCTCGCGGCCGAGCTGAACGTCAAGCGCGTCGACCTGGTGACGGCCGACGCCGGCACCGCCGAGCGCTTCGGCATCACCCAGCGCCTCGCGGTGAACGCCCGGGCTGCCGGCCCGCGTCTCGGCCGGGGAGTGCAGGCCGTCATCCAGGCCGCGCGCTCCGGGGCGTGGCGCGTGGACGGCGACACGGTCGTGGTCACCACCGCCGACGGCGACGTGGCGCTGGAGCCGGCGGAGTACGAGCTGACGACGGTGGTCGGCGCCGAGGGTGGAGCCGCGGCGGTGCTGCCGGGCGGGGGGTTCGTCGTGCTCGACCTCACGCTGGACGACGACCTGCGCGCCGAGGGCTACGCCCGCGACGTCGTGCGGGCCGTGCAGGACGCGCGCAAGGCGGCCGGCCTCCAGGTGGGTGACCGGATCCTGCTCACGCTGGGCGTCCCGGCCGAGCACCTGGCCGCCGTCGAGCGGCACCAGGACACCATCGGGCGCGAGACCCTGGCCGTCTCGGTCACGGTCCAGGACGCCGTCGCGCAGCTCGAGGTCACGGTGGAAGCCGTCGACGCCGGAGGGTACGAGGCATGAGCCCACGTCAGCACGGAGGTTCGGAGCACCTGCGCACGCAGGCCGAGAAGGAGGCCAGGACGGCCGCCGACGAGGTGTACCGGGGGATCCTGGCCCGCGCCCCCGAGCACGAGATCGACCCGTCGTTCGATCGCACGCTCGCCGTCATGGAGCTGCTGGGCGACCCCCAGAAGGCGTACCGCGTCGTGCACATCACGGGCACCAACGGCAAGACGTCGACGGCGCGGATGGTCGAGCGGCTGGTGCGCGAGCACGGCCTGCGCACCGGCCGGTTCACCAGCCCGCACCTGTCGCGCGTGAACGAGCGGATCGTCATCGACGGCGAGCCCATCAGCGACGAGCGGTTCGTCGAGGTGTGGCAGGACGTCGCGCCCTACGTGCACCTGGTCGACCAGCGTTCGGCGCAGGAGGGCAAGCCGCAGCTCTCGTTCTTCGAGGTGTTCACGGTGATGGCGTTCGCGGCGTTCGCGGACGCCCCGGTGGACGTCGCCGTGATCGAGGTGGGCATGGGCGGCCTGTGGGACTCCACCAACGTCGCGGACGGCGAGGTCGCGATCATCACGCCGATCTCGATGGACCACGAGCGGTACCTGGGCGACACGCTGCTCGACATCGCGTCGGTCAAGGCGGGGATCGTCAAGGACGGCGCGACGCTCGTCCTGGCGAGCCAGCAGGAGGACGTCGAGGGCGTCGTGCTCGCGGCCGCGGCCGAGAAGGGCGCGCGCGTCGTGCGCGAGGGCGTGGACATCGAGGTCGGCGAGCGGCAGGTGGCGGTGGGCGGTCAGCTCATCACCCTCCAGACGCTCGGCGGCACCTACACGGAGATCTTCCTGCCGCTGCACGGCGAGTTCCAGGCGCAGAACGCCCTGCTGGCGCTGACCGCAACGGAGGCCCTGCTCACCGGCGGACGCGCCCTCGACCCGGGCATCGTGGAGGTCGCGTTCGCGGACGTGGACTCGCCCGGCAGGCTCGAGGTGGTGCGGTCCAGCCCCACGATCATCGTCGACGGCGCGCACAACCCGGCGGGCGTCGAGGCGTTGGTCACCGCGATCGAGGAGGCGTTCGAGTTCCACCGCCTCGTGGGCATCGTCGGGGTGATGGCGGACAAGGACCCCGAGGGCATGCTCTCCCTGCTGGAGCCCCTGCTCGCCGAGGTGGTGATCACGCGTGCATCGAACACCCGCGCGCTCGACGTGGAGGACCTGGCCGAGGTGGCGATCGACATCTTCGGGGAGGACCGCGTGCACGTGGCCGAGCGGCTGAACGACGCACTGGACCTGGCGGTGTCGCGCGCGGAGAGCGAGGTCGAGCGGGGCTCGGGCGTGCTCGTCACGGGCTCGATCCTGCTCGTCGCCGAGGCACGGCGGCTGCTGGGCCGTCCCTGACTGCTGGTCACCCGTCCGGGTGGGGACGACGGAGGTCACGCGCGAGCCTGCACGAACGTGCAGCGACGGCGCACGTCCTCCCCTTGACGCCCGCATTGCCCGACAACAAGGTGAGGTTTGTCGGGACGCCGGAGTCCGCGACGGACGTGCGGGCCCCGCCGTGGGCGCCCGGTGGAAGGGATGGCCGCAGTGAAGAAGCTCATCAACGACCCGCAGACCGTCGTGGCCGAGTCCCTGGAGGGCTTCGGAGCCGCGCACCCGGACGTGGTCACCATCCACTCCGACCCGTGGTTCGTCGCACGGGCGGGCGGGGCGACCGCCGGCAAGGTCGGTCTCGTGAGCGGGGGCGGCTCGGGCCACGAGCCGCTGCACGGGGGCTTCGTCGGCGTCGGGATGCTCGATGCGGCCGTACCGGGCGCCATGTTCACGTCGCCGACCCCGGACCAGATCGCGCCGGCCATCCAGGCGGCCGACTCCGGCGCCGGTGTCCTGGCGATCGTGAAGAACTACACGGGCGACGTGCTCAACTTCGAGACCGCCGCGGAGCTCGCGGACGCCGAGGGCGTGACCGTCCGGACCGTCGTGGTCAACGACGACGTCGCGGTCGAGGACTCGCTGTACACCGCTGGGCGCCGCGGGGTCGCCGGGACGGTCGCCGTCGAGAAGATCGCGGGCGCCGCCGCCGAGCGCGGCGACGACCTGGAGGCGGTCGCCGCGGTGGCGGAGAAGGTCATCGCCAACGTCCGCTCCATGGGGGTGGCGCTGACGGCGTGCACGGTCCCGCACGCGGGCAAGCCGAGCTTCGACCTGCCCGACGACGAGATCGAGATCGGCATCGGCATCCACGGCGAGCCGGGTCGGCGCCGGATCCCGCTGGCGGGCGCGGACGAGATCACGGAGATGCTGCTGACGCCCGTGGCGGACGACCTGAACCTGACCAGTGGCGAGAAGGTGCTGCTCTTCGTCAACGGCATGGGCGGCACGCCCGCCTCGGAGCTCTACGTCGTCTATCGTCGGGCTCGCGCGTTGCTCGAGGAGCGGGGGGTCGAGGTGACCCGCTCGCTCGTGGGCAACTACGTGACATCGCTGGAGATGCAGGGTGCGTCGGTGACCGTGCTCCGTCTGGACGACGAGCTGACCGCCCTGTGGGACGCGCCCGTGCACACCGCTGCTCTGCGGTGGTGACCTTGCGGGGACGGTCGGTACCAGCGTGGGACTCATCCGACTTGCTCGAGGGAGCGTGGGCATGACGCTGGACGTGGCGTGGGCAGTCGACTGGGTGCGTCGCTCGGCGCAGACCGTGATCGAGCACCGGGACGAGCTGATCGAGCTCGACCGTCAGATCGGCGACGGGGACCACGGCGAGAACATGACCCGGGGCTTCACGGCGGTGGTGGGCAAGCTCGACGCCCTCGAGGCGCCCCCGGCCGACATCGGCGACGTGCTCAAGCTCGTCGCCACCACGCTCATGTCGACCGTCGGTGGCGCGGCGGGCCCGCTGTACGGCACGGCCTACCTGCGCGCCGCGAAGGCGACCGGGGTCCCCGAGCTCGACAGCCAGGGGGTCGTCGCGCTGCTCGAGGCCGCGCTCGAGGGCATCGTCGCCCGCGGCAAGGCGACGACGGGCGAGAAGACGATGGTCGACGCGTGGACGCCGGCCACCGAGGCGGCCGTCGCCGCGGCCGACGCCGGGGCCTCGCCCGCCGACGTGCTGAGCGCCGCGGCGGACGCCGCCCACGAGGGCGCCGAGGCGACGATCCCGCTCGTGGCCACCAAGGGTCGGGCCAGCTACCTGGGGGAGCGGTCCGCGGGTCACCTGGACCCCGGTGCGCGCTCGACGGAGCTCATCCTGCGCGCCGCCGCCCAGGCAGCGCAGTGAGCGGGTCGCCCCTCGATCGCGAACCCGCGCAGGTCGCGCTCGTCCTGGTGTCCCACTCGCGCGCGCTCGCGGAGGGCGCCGTGGAGCTGGCGGAGCAGATGGCACCGGGCGTCCTGCTCCTCGCGGCCGGTGGGATGCAGGACGGCGGGCTCGGCACCAGCTACGACACGGTCGAGTCGGCGCTCGTCGAGGCGACGCAGGACGGTCGTTCCGCGGTCGTGCTCACCGACCTCGGCTCGGCGGTGCTCACCGCGGAGTCGGTGCTGGAGCTGCTGGACGAGGCGGTGGCCTCGCGAGTCCGGCTGGCGGACGCCCCGTTCGTCGAGGGGGCCGTCGCCGCCGCGGTCACCGCGCACGGGGGAGCGGACCTCGCCGGCGTGCTCGCGTCCGCCGAGCACGCCGGCTCGACGTTCGCCTCCGCGACCGCGCCGACGGAGGCCGCGGCGACCGCCGACGACGGGGTGCTCCGGGCCACCACCGTGCTGCGCAACCCGCTCGGTCTGCACGCCCGCCCCGCCGCCGTCGTCGCGCGCATGCTCGCCGCGTACGACGCGAAGGTCCGGGTGAACGGTGCCAACGCCGCCAGCGTGCTCGAGCTCATGAAGCTGGGGGCCAAGCAGGGCGTGGAGCTCCGGATCGAGACCGAGGGTCCGCAGGCCGCGCAGGCGCGCGACGCGCTCGTCGCGGCCGTCGAGGGTGGGTTCGGCGAGGTCTGACCCGTTCTGTCGTCGGACCGGTGTGAGGGACCGCACAGAAAAGTGCGTTCACTGCAAAGTTGCAGTGCATGTAAAGTTGCACCTTGTGCAGAACATGGTGATCGACGAGCCGGCGGCCCTCGGGCTGCGTGAGCGCAAGAAGCGGGCCCGCCGCGAGGCGCTGATCGACGCCACCCACCGCCTGGTCGCCGAGCACGGCCTGGACGCGGTGACCGTCGACGCCATCTGCGAGGAGGCCGGCGTCTCCGTACGCACGTTCTTCAACTACTTCGAGACGAAGGACGACGCCGTGCTCGGCCACACCCCGTGGTCGCTGGACACGGCGGCCGCGGAGACGTTCGCCACCGGGGGACCCACGGGCCACCTGCTGGCCGACCTGCAGGCGCTCGTCAGCTCGTTCCTCAGCGACCCGCCCATCGGCCGACAGCGGATGGCCCAGGCGCTGGAGCTCGCCGCCCGGGAGCCCCGGCTGCTCGCCCGCCACCTCGCGTGGATGGAGCAGCACAAGGGCCAGCTGTCCGCGCTGGTCGACCGGCGACTGGGCGACGACCCCCCGTACTCGTCGGAGATCGTCGGCGCGACCCTGCTCTTCCTCACCCACGCGACGTTCATGCGCTGGGACGCGGTCGGCGGCAACGGGAGCGTCGACGAGCACCTCGCCGCCGTCGTCGCCGACATCCGCTCGATCCTCACCGACTGACCCTCTCGCACCGCCCCCACTCCAGAACGAGGTCCCCCCGCATGGCCATCGCAGCACCCGAGGCACCAGCGGCCGACAAGCCGCTGATCGTCCTGACCCCCAAGACCGTCTGGCTGATCTTCGGCGCCCTGATGGCCGGCATGTTCATGTCGTCGCTCGACCAGTCGATCGTCGGCACCGCGATGCCCACCATCGTCGGCGAGCTCAACGGGGTCGAGCACCAGGGCTGGGTCGTCACCGCCTACATCCTGGCGATCGCGATCGTCATGCCGCTCTACGGCAAGTTCGGTGACCTGTGGGGCCGGCGCTGGCCGTTCCTCATCGCCATCGGCCTGTTCACCCTCGCCTCGGCGGGTGCCGGATTCGCGCAGTCGTTCGGCGAGCTCGTGTTCTGGCGCGGTGTGCAGGGCCTCGGCGGCGGCGGGCTGATGATCCTGTCGCAGGCGATCATCGCGGACATCGTGCCCGCCAAGGACCGCGGCAAGTACATGGGCCCGATGGGTGCGCTGTTCGGCATCTCGGCCGTCATCGGCCCGCTCCTGGGTGGCCTGTTCACGCAGCACGCCGACTGGCGCTGGTGCTTCTGGATCAACATCCCGATCGGCCTCGCGGCGTTCGCCGTGGCCTGGTTCACCCTCAAGCTCCCGACGCACCGCTCCGGCAAGAAGATCGACGTCGCGGGCATCTTCTTCATGGTCGTCGCCACGTCCGGGCTCGTGCTGGCCACCAGCTGGGACAGCTGGACGGGCAACCGCGGCTACGACTGGTCCGACCCGGGCCTGCTCGCCCTCGTGATCGGCACCCTCGTCTCGATCGCCGCGTTCATCATGGTCGAGCTGCGCGCCGAGGAGCCCCTGCTTCCGCTGCGCCTCTTCAAGAACCCGACCTTCACCATCGCCACCGCGATCGGCCTCATCCTCGGCATGGGCATGTTCTCCGCCCTGGCGTTCCTGCCGACGTTCCTGCAGATGTCGACCGGCGCGGGCGTCACCGAGTCCGGCTTCCTGCTGCTGCCGATGATGGTCGGCGTCATGATCACCGCGATCGGCTCGGGTATCGCGATCACCAAGACCGGCCGCTACAAGATCTTCCCGGTGGTCGGCCTCGCCATCACCACGGGCGGCGTCGCGTGGCTCACGCAGATCACCGGCGACATGTCGATGTGGCTCTTCGGCGCCATGATCTTCGTGCTCGGCGCCGGCATGGGCCTGGTCATGCAGACGATCGTGCTGGCCGTGCAGAACTCGGTCGACCCGCACGAGATCGGGACCGCGACCAGCACCAACAACTTCTTCCGCGAGATCGGCGCGGCGGTCGGGACGGCGCTGTTCAGCACCATGTTCACCACGAAGCTGGCGGACAACCTGGCCGGCGTCTTCGCGGGGGCGCCCGCGGGTTCGGGCGGCGAGGCCTCCAGCCTCACCCCCGCCGCGGTCCAGGCCCTGCCCGAGCCGCTGAAGACCGGGGTCATCGACGCGTTCACCAACGCGCTCGCGCCCTCCTTCTGGTACCTCGTGCCCGTGATCGCCGTCGGCTTCGTCCTCGCCCTGTTCCTGCGCGAGGTCAAGCTCTCCGACGTGGCCGGCATGGTCGCCCGTGGCGAGGCCCTCGCGGCCGACGGCTCGGGTGCGGCCACCGGTTCGGGCATCGTCGACGAGCTCTCGGCCGCCCCGCACGACGAGCTCCCGACCCAGCGGGACACCGCCCCCGATGCAGCCTCCGACGCCGCCTCGGACGACGTCGAGACCTCGTCCCGCCGGTAGCCTGACCCGATGAGCACAGGCGTCCCCGACGGCCAGGCCGTGCGCCGCAAGCGTGCCGCGAAGCCCCAGTTCACCCAGACGATCCTCATCCTCGAGGCCGTCCTGGTGTTCTTCGCGACGCTCGTGGCGTACGGCCTGCGGCTCGCTCCCGCCTCCACCATCTGGTGGGTGGGCGGGAGCCTGTCCGTGGTGCTGATCCTGCTGTCGGGCCTGGTGTCCCGGCCCGGCGGCTACCTCGCCGGCTCGATCGTCCAGGTGCTCGTGCTGGCCGGGGGGTTCGTCATCCCGATGATGTTCGCCGTCGGCGCGATCTTCGTCGTCCTGTGGGTGGTCGCGCTGCGGCTCGGGTCCAGGATCGACCGCGAGCGGGCTGAGTACGACGCCGCGAACCCCGGAGCGGTCGGGCCGTAGCCCCCGGGGCACGCCGGTTAGGGTTCACCCCATGACTGACGCACCCACCACGCAGCGCACCCTCGTCCTGGTCAAGCCGGACGGCGTCCGCCGCGGCCTGTCCGGGGAGATCGTCCGCCGCATCGAGGCCAAGGGCTACACCCTGGTCGCCGTCGAGCTGCGGCAGGCCGACGAGTCGCTGCTGGCCGAGCACTACGCCGAGCACGCGGGCAAGCCGTTCGTCGCGCCGCTGATCGAGTTCATGAGCTCGGGCCCGGTCCTGGCGGTCGTCGCCGAGGGCCACCGCGCGATCGAGGGCTTCCGCTCGCTCGCCGGCGCCACCGACCCGACCGTCGCCGCCCCCGGCACCATCCGGGGCGACCTGGGGCGCGACTGGGGCCTCAAGGTCATCCAGAACCTGGTGCACGGCTCGGACTCCGAGGAGTCGGCGGCCCGCGAGATCGCGCTCTGGTTCCCCGCCCTCTGACGTCAGCCTCCCCGGAGCCGGGGTGCGCGCACCTTAGGCTCTGTGCGTGCACCTCAAGACCCTCACCCTGCGGGGGTTCAAGTCGTTCGCCTCGGCGACGACCCTGAACTTCGAGCCGGGCGTCACCTGCGTGGTCGGGCCCAACGGCTCGGGCAAGTCCAACGTCGTCGACGCTCTGGCCTGGGTGATGGGGGAGCAGGGCGCCAAGTCGCTGCGCGGCGGCAAGATGGAGGACGTCATCTTCGCCGGCACCGCCGGTCGTCCGCCGCTGGGCCGCGCCGAGGTGTCGCTCACCATCGACAACGCCGACGGTGCGCTGCCGATCGAGTACTCCGAGGTCACCATCTCGCGGACGCTGTTCCGCAACGGCGGGTCCGAGTACGCGATCAACGGCCAGGGCTGCCGGCTGCTGGACATCCAGGACCTTCTGTCGGACTCGGGCCTGGGCCGCGAGATGCACGTCATCGTCGGTCAGGGCCAGCTCGACGCCGTCCTGCGGGCCACGCCCGAGGAGCGCCGGGGGTTCATCGAGGAGGCGGCGGGCGTCCTCAAGCACCGCAAGCGCAAGGAGAAGGCGCTCCGCAAGCTCGAGTCGATGCAGGCCAACCTCACGCGGCTCGGTGACCTGACCGGCGAGATCCGTCGCCAGCTGGGCCCGCTCGGCCGCCAGGCGGAGGTCGCGCGCAAGGCCGCCGTCGTCCAGGCGGACCTCCGCGACGCCCGCGCCCGTCTCCTGGCCGACGACCTCGCGCAGCTGACCTCGACCCTCGAGCAGGAGATCGCCGACGAGAGCGCCCTGCGGGTGCGCCGCGAAGAGGTCGAGGGGGCGCTCGCCGCCACCCGCACCCGGCTGGCCACGCTCGAGCGGGAGGCCGCCGAGGCCGCCCCCGCGCTGAGCGAGGCGAGCGAGGTCTGGTACCGGTTGTCGTCGCTGCGCGAGCGGCTGCGCGGTACCGCCTCGCTCGCCGCCGACCGGGTGCGCCTGCTCGGCAGCGCCGGCCCGGAGCGCTCCGGAGGCGCCGACCCCGACGACCTGGCCGCGCAGGCCGAGCGCGTTCGCTCCGCGGAGGCCGAGCTCGCGTCCGAGGTGGAGCTGTCCCGCGCCGCCCTCGAGGCCGCGGTCACCGCCCGCCAGGACGCCGAGGCGGAGGCCACGGCTGCCGAGAAGGAGGTCGCCACCGCGCTGCGCGGCGCGGCCGACCGCCGCGAGGGGGTCGCCCGCCTGGCCGGTCAGGTGGCTGCACGCCGCAGCCGCGTGGAGGCGACTCAGGCGGAGCTCGGGCGGCTGCGCGAGTCGCTGGCGGCCGCCGAGCAGCGGGGCCAGGAGGCCACGACCGAGTTCGCCGTGCTCGAGTCCCAGGTGGCCGGGGTCGAGGAGGGCGAGGAGGGGCTCGACGCCGAGCACGAGGCGGCCGTCGACGCCCTGGAGCGAGCGACGGAGCGGCTGGCCGCACTCCAGGAGCAGCTCGGCGCCGCCGAGCGCGAGCGCGCCGCGCTGGAGTCCCGGGCCGAGACCCTCGAGCTCAGCCTGACGCGCAAGGACGGCGTCGGCGCCCTGCTCGCCGCGGATGGCCAGCCCGGCCTGGTGGGCTCTGTGGCGGCACTGCTGGCGGTCGACCCGGAGAACGAGGAGGCGATCGTCGCGGCCCTGGGCGCGGTGGCCGACGCCGTCGCCGTGGACTCGGTCGACGCCGCCGTCGACGCCATCCGCTACCTGCGCACCGAGGACGCCGGACGCGCGACGCTGCTGGTCAGTGGCGCGTCCACGGCGCCAACCCCCGTGACCGATGTGCCCTCCGGCGCCGCCCGCGCGGTCGACCTCGTCCGCGCCCCCGAGCACGTGCGCGCGGCGGTGGAGGCCCTGCTCGCCGACGTGGTGGTCGTCGACGACCTGGCGGCCGCACGCGCGATCGTCGCCGTGCGGCCCGACCTCGTCGTCGCCACCCGCGCCGGGGACGTGCTGTCCCAGCACCGCGCGTCCGGCGGCTCGGCGACCGCCCCGAGCGCGCTGCACCTCCAGTCCGCGCTCGACACGGCCCGCTCCGGCGTGGCGAAGGCGACCGCCGACGGCGAGCGCGTCCGGTTCGAGCTCTCCGGCGCCACCGAGGCGCTGGCGGCGGCACGGGAGGCCCACGAGCGCACGCTCGACAGGCTCAACGAGTCCGACGCCGCCCTGGCCGCCGTCGCCGAGCAGCTGGGCCACCTCGGCTCGACGGCCCGCGCCGCGAACGCCGAGGCCGCGCGGCTGCGGCAGTCGCTGGAGGCCGCGTCGCAGACGCTCCAGGCCGACAGCGCCGAGCTGGCGGAGCTCACGGAGCGGCTCGCGGCGGCGGAGGTCGAGCCGGCCGAGAGCGAGGCGGCGATCGTCGAGGGCAGCGCGCGTCGCGACCGGCTGGCCGAGCTGGCGTCGGGCGCGCGTGCCAGGGAGACCGAGGCGCGGCTGACCCTGCGGACCGGTGAGGAGCGGGCGCGAGCCCTGTCCGGCCGCGCCGAGTCGCTCGAGCGCGCGGCGCAGACCGAGCGTGTCGCGCGGGAGCGGGCTGCCGAGCGCGAGCGCGCCCGGTCGCGTCAGGCGACCGTGGCCCAGGCGGTGCGCGACGGTGCCACCCAGGCGCTTGTCGTCCTCGACGAGTCCCTGCGCCGGGCCTCGGCGGAGCGCGACGCGGCAGAGACGGCCCGCGGCGAGCGCGACCGTGAGGTGACCGCGGCGCGCGCCGAGGTGGACGTCCGCGCCGCCGAGCTGGCCCAGCTCACCGACGTCGCCCACCGCGACGAGGTGGCACGCACCCAGCAGCGGCTGCGGATCGAGGCGCTCCAGGCCCGCGCGATCGACGACCTGGGCCTCGACCCGGCCGTCCTGCTCGACGAGTACGGGCCCCACCAGCCCGTCCCCGTGATCACGGTGCCGGGTGCGGAGGTGGACCCCGACGCACCGACCGAGGTCCCGTACGTGCGCGAGCAGCAGGAGAAGCGGCTGCGTGCCGCGGAGCGTGCGCTCTCGCTGCTCGGCCGCGTCAACCCGCTGGCGCTCGAGGAGTTCGCCGCGCTGGAGGAGCGCCACCAGTTCCTGGTGGAGCAGCTGGCGGACCTGAAGAAGTCCCGCACCGACCTGCTCGAGATCGTCCGCGAGATCGACGAGCGCGTCGAGCAGGTGTTCGCCGAGGCCTACCGCGACACCGCGGCAGCCTTCGACGTCGTCTTCCCACGGCTGTTCCCCGGGGGCGAGGGCCGGCTCGTGCTCACCGACCCGGACAACATGCTCACCACCGGCATCGAGGTGGAGGCGCGCCCGGCCGGCAAGAAGGTCAAGCGGCTGTCCCTGCTCTCGGGTGGCGAGCGGTCGCTGACGGCGGTCGCCCTGCTGGTGGCCATCTTCAAGGCGCGGCCCAGCCCGTTCTACGTGATGGACGAGGTCGAGGCGGCCCTCGACGACGCCAACCTCGGCCGGCTGCTCGAGCTGTTCCGGGAGCTCCAGGAGGACTCGCAGCTCATCGTCGTGACCCACCAGAAGCGCACGATGGAGATCGCCGACGCCCTGTACGGCGTGACCATGCGCGGCGACGGCGTGACGACCGTCATCAGCCAGCGGATGCGCGAGGACGTCGCCGTCTGACCCGCGCAGGCTCGCCCGGGCCTATCGCGGCTCGCCGCGCAGCGTGTGGAGATTGTGTGCCGTTTGGCGTTCCCTGCGCGCGGGGCGCAGACGGACCGGCGATCGGCGCGGACACTGGGGCCATGGCCATCTTCGTCGCGATCTTCCTGGCCCTCCTCGTCGCCGCCGGGGTGCTGCTCGCCGCGGGCGCCGCCAGCTCGGCCACGGGCAAGAGTGCATCCCCGCTCCGCACGTTCCGCACCGGCTGGTCCGGCCGCAAGCACCCCGACACCGACCAGCGGGCGGCTGCGGCCGCTGCCGCGGTCGAGCCCGTCGACCTCTCGCTCGCCCAGTTCCTGCGGGAGACGGTGGACGAGGGGGAGGCGTACCTCCAGGTGGACGACCTCGCGGCGACGCTCCAGCGGGCCCGCGACAAGGCCGTCGGCGCGCTGCCCGGCAACCGCGACCGCTGAGGTCCGCACGCTGACGCGCCGGTTCGCGTCCTGAGCCCGCCGCCCGACAGACTGTCCCGGTGAACCCCGAGACGCTCGAGATCCTCCTGGCCGCCGGCATCCCGACGGTCCTGCTCGTCGCGCTGGCGACCGTCTTCGTCCGCCGGCGTCGCGGCACCACCACCGACGAGGCGCCGCCGGCCGTCGACGTGCCGGCCCCCGCGCCGGCTCCTGAGCTCGACACACCCGCAGCACCCACCGAGGTGCTCCCGGAGGAGGCCGAGGCCCCGCCGGCCCTCGAGGTCCCCGCGCCGGTCGCCGGGCGGCTCTCGCGGCTGCGCGACCGGCTGGCCCGCTCCGGGTCGCCCCTGGGCACCCGGCTGCTCGCGGTGCTCTCCAAGGACCACCTCACGGAGGACGACTGGGACGAGCTCGAGGAGACCCTGCTCCTGGCCGACGTCGGTGCGGGGCCGTCCGGCGAGCTCATCGAGGCGCTGCGCACCCGCGTGCGGGTCGAGGGCCTCAAGGATCCTGCCCGCGTCCGCGCGGTCCTGCGTGAGCAGCTCCTTGCGCTGGTCGACCCGTCCCTCGACCGCAGCCTGAACACCGCGCACGGCGCGGCCGCCGACGGCTCGCAGGTCCCCGCGGTCGTGCTCGTCGTGGGCGTCAACGGCACCGGCAAGACCACGACGGTCGGCAAGCTCGCGCGCGTGCTCGTCGCCGAGGGGAAGACGGTCGTGCTGGGTGCGGCGGACACGTTCCGCGCGGCTGCCGCCGACCAGCTCCAGACGTGGGGGTCGCGCGTCGGCGTGCACACGGTCCGCTCCGACCGCGACGGCGCCGACCCGGCGGCCGTGGCGTTCGACGCCGTCCGCACCGGCCGCGCCGAGGGGATCGACGTCGTGCTGGTGGACACCGCCGGACGCCTCCAGAACAAGGCCGGCCTGATGGACGAGCTGGGCAAGATCACGCGCGTGATCACGCGCGAGGCGCCGCTGTCCGAGGTGCTCCTGGTGCTCGACGCGACCACCGGGCAGAACGGGCTGAACCAGGCGCGCGTGTTCAGTGAGGTCGCCGGCGTGACCGGCATCGTGCTCACCAAGCTCGACGGCACCGCGAAGGGCGGGATCGTGGTCGCCGTGCAGCGTGAGCTGGGCGTCCCGGTCAAGTTCGTGGGCCTCGGCGAGGGCCCGGACGACCTGGCCCCGTTCGACCCGGCGTCGTTCGTCGACGGACTGCTCGGGGCCTAACGGCGACTCCAGCCGGCCCCGAGCCAATCTCGCTCGGGGCCGACGGGGAGCGCCGCGCTTCATCGCGCGTCGAACAAGCGACAGCCGGTTCTGTGCTCAGCCTCCGCAGTAGATGCTGGTTGAGAACGGGTTGAATGCGGAGAGCACCCCGCTGGTCTCCACCAACGTCTCGGTACCATTACCGCTGTACCACTTCTGGATCCGGTAGGAATAGTGACGACCGTAGGCGTAGGCGTAATGCGTCCCCTTTGCCGACCACGAGCAACCAACCGTGATCGTCGTCGCAGTCGAGCTCGAGATTCCGAGGGACGCTGCGACCCCTTCGCGCGTATATCCGAGGGTAACCGAGATCGTTCGCGTGGCGGTCTTGCCTGACGCCACCGAGCAGCTCCCGGCAGACGAAGTCACGATGCAGGAGCCCACGGAGCCTCCGGAACCGAGGGAGGAGCTCACCCCGACGACTTTGTAGTAGTAGTACTGCCCACCGGCCGAGCTCATCTGCGCCGAAGCGATTAGGCCCGTAAACGCGAGCGTAAGCACCAAGAGTGCACGAGTCAAGGATTTCAATCGCATAACCAATCTCCCCTTTTCAGAGTCACCTCAAAGCTGGTGACCGCGACAACTGCACTACCTCTCGGCGAGAGGCGCGCTGGAACCATAGCGGCTCATCACAGATGGGGGTGGCGGTTTCGAGGGGTTTGTTGCAAACACCGCTGGTTGGTGGGGCGGACAGGAGTTCACTTAGGCGCTCGGCTGGGTTCTTCGAGCCGAGCGCCTTGCGTTGGCGCTCGTGGGCGACGTGCTCGAGGTCTTCGGGGCCGTGGACGGACAGGTCGGTGCTCTTGGGGAAGTACTGGCGCGGGACCCCGTCGGTGTTCTCGATTGATCCGCGCTGCCCGGCAACACCAACGGTTGACCGCAGTGTTCGACGTTGATGAGCACGTCCAGGTCGAGGCAACCTGGGGCATCTACCAGCGCATGATCGGCGCCTACCGCGAGCCCCACCGCGCCAAGGGCCGCCAGCTGATGACGGCGCTGATCGAGTCGGTCAGCCATCACGTCTCGTCTGCACTCACCGAGCTCATCACGCTCGGGCGGACCCTGGCCAAGTGAGCCATCGACGTCCAGGCCTTCTTCGATCGCCCCGGCACCTCCAACGGCCCCACCGAGGCGATGAACGGCTGCCTGGAGCACCTGTGCGGCTCCGCGCTCGGGTTCCGCAACCTGCAGCGTCGGCTCGCTCGACCTGGACGACCGCTCACCACGAAACCGAACGTTTACCTGCGGGCGAGGCTTGTCACACCGACGTAACGTCCCTCGCCCACGACGGAAACCCGCCTCGTCGACTGTGATCCCCGGACCAGCCACCCCCGGCTGGCGAGTGGAGAGGCGATCTCGATGGAATTCGAGCTGGACAGCGGGAACACGGCGTTTATGCTCACCGCCGCGTCGCTCGTGCTGCTGATGACGCCGGGGCTGGCGTTCTTCTACGGCGGCATGGTGCGCGGCAAGAGCGTGCTGAACATGATGATGATGAGCTTCGGCGCGATCGGCGTCGCCGGTCTCATCTGGGTGCTCTACGGCTACTCCGGTGCGTTCGGCCCGGACCTCGGCGGCGGGTGGCTCGGCAACCCGTTCGAGTTCTTCGGCCTCCAGGGAGCCACCGACGACCAGAGCCTGATGGCCGCCTCCGGCGTGCCGTTCCTCGTGGCCGCGGGCTACCAGGCGACCTTCGCGATCATCACGGTCGCGCTCATCTCGGGTGCCGTGGCGGACCGCATCAAGTTCGGTGCGTGGCTCGTCTTCACGGCCGTCTGGGTCACCGTGGTCTACATGCCACTCGCCCACTGGGTGTGGGGCGGCGGACTGCTGAGCGGCACCGGACTGACCGAGGGTCTCTCGACCCCGATCGACTTCGCCGGTGGAACGGTCGTCCACATCAACGCCGGTACCGCCGGCCTGGTGCTGGCGCTCGTGCTCGGCAAGCGCAAGGGCTTCGGCAAGGAGGCCATGCGGCCGCACAACCTGCCGTTCGTCATGCTCGGTGCCGCGCTGCTGTGGTTCGGCTGGTTCGGCTTCAACGCCGGCTCCGAGTTCGCCGCCGACGGCACGGCCGGTCGGGCCTGGCTCAACACGCTCCTGGCCACGGGCATCGCGATGCTCGCCTGGCTCGCCACGGAGAAGCTGCGTGACGGTCACGCCACGTCGCTCGGTGCCGCGTCCGGCATCGTCGCCGGCCTGGTCGCCATCACGCCGGCCGCTGCCGCGGTCGACACGTGGGGTGCCATCGCCGTCGGGCTCGTCGCGGGTGTGCTCTGCGCCCTCGCGGTCGGCCTGAAGTTCCGGTTCGGCTATGACGACTCGCTCGACGTCGTCGGCGTCCACCTCGTCGGTGGTCTAGTGGGGACGATCCTCATCGGGTTCTTCGCCACGGACACGAACAGCACGTTCTACCCGCCCGGGGCCCAGAACGGTCTGTTCTACGGTGGTGGAGTCACTCAGCTGGCCACGCAGACGATCGTCGCGCTCGCCGCGGTGCTGTTCAGCTTCACGGCGACGTACGTCATCGCGCTCATCCTCAAGGCGACCATCGGTCTGCGGGTCTCCGACGAGGCCGAGGTCGGCGGCGTCGACCTGGCACTGCACGCTGAGACCGCATACGAGACGCTGGGCGTCGGCGCCCGCGTCGTGACGGAGGTGAAGTGATGACGAAGCTCGTGACGGCGGTCATCCAGCCGCACCGGCTGGACGATGTGAAGTCGGCCCTCGAGGCCGCAGGCGTCCGTGGTCTGACCGTGAGCGAGGCCAGCGGCTACGGCCGCCAGCGCGGTCACACCGAGGTCTACCGCGGTGCCGAGTACACGGTCGACCTGGTTCCCAAGGTCAAGATCGACGTGCTCGTCAGCGACGCGGACGTGGTCAGCGTGACCGAGGTCATCGTCCGTGCGGCGCAGACCGGCAAGATCGGCGACGGCAAGGTCTGGGTCGTGCCGGTCGAGGACGTGGCTCGCGTCCGCACCGGTGAGCACGGCGACGACGCCCTCTGACCAGGACGGCTGACTGCCACACATGACACAGGAACGGCCGCCCGCGGGGGGCGCGGCCGCGAACGGGTCGCCCGAGGTCCCGCACCCCGCGATCGGGGTGCGGGACCTCCGCACTGAGCGGCTCGAGCTCGCAGCCGGCCTGACCGGCCCCGGCGCCGACGGCATCGCCCGTCGCGCCGCCATCGTCGAGCTCGTCGTCGGTCGCCTGCGGGAGCAGTGGGAGATCGCGACCGAGGGTGTCGACGTGTCCGGCATCGCGCTGGGCGCCGTCGGCAGCGTCGGGCGCGGCGACGCCAGCCCGGTCTCGGACCTCGACCTGCTGCTGGTGCACGAGGGTCGCGGCCACTCCACCGAGGAGCTCTCGGCCCTCGCCCAGAAGCTCTGGTACCCGATCTGGGACGCGGGCCTCGACCTGGACCACTCGGTCCGCTCGCTCGCGCAGTGCCGCCAGGTCGCCTCGAAGGACCTGCCGGCGGCCGTCGGGCTCCTCGACCTCCAGCCCGTGTCCGGCGACGCGGTCGTGATCGCGCGCGCCAAGTCCGCGCTCCTGGAGGACTGGCGCTCCGCCGCCCGCCGCCGCCTGCCCGAGCTCCTCGCCTCCACCCGCCAGCGTGCGGAGCGGCACGGCGAGCTGGCGTACCTCATCGAGCCGGAGCTCAAGGAGTCCCGCGGCGGCATCCGCGACGCGGTCGTGCTCAGCGCGCTGGCCGCCACCTGGCTCACCGACCGGCCGCACGGTGCGGTCGACATGGCCTACGCCCACCTCCTCGACGTGCGGGACACCGTCCAGGTGGTGACCCGCCGGCACACCAACCGGCTCCTGCTCGCGGACCAGGACGAGGTCGCCGCCCTGGTCGGCTTCGACGACCGCGACGACCTCCTGGCCAGCATCGCGGAGGCGGCGCGGGTGATCTCCTACGCGCTCGACACCACCGTGCGCAACGCCCGCCAGGCGCTCCAGCGGCCTGCGCGGGCGACCATGCTCGTGCGCGGCCGCCGGACCGCCCCGCGGCTGCGGACCATCGCCGAGGACCTGGTCGAGCACGACGGCGAGATCGTGCTGGCCGTCGAGGCCCGGCCCGCCGACGACCCGCTGCTCTCCCTGCGGGCTGCCGCGACCGCCGCGCGGACGGGGCTGAGCCTCTCACCGGTGACCGTCGCCAGCCTGACGGCCACGCCGCCGCTACCGGTCCCGTGGCCGAAGGCGGCGCGCACCTACCTCCTCCAGCTCCTGGGGTCCGGGCCCGCACAGGTGCCCATCTGGGAGGCGCTGGACCTGGCCGGGGTCGTGACCACCTGGATCCCCGAGTGGGCCGGCGTCCGCAACCGCCCCCAGCGCTCGGCGATCCACCGGCACACCGTCGACCGGCACCTGGTCGAGACCGTCGCCCGGGCCGGCCGCGACAAGCGCGCGGTCGAGCACGGCGAGACCCTGCTGCTCGCGGCGCTCCTGCACGACATCGGCAAGCGCGCCGGCGCGGGCGACCACTCGACCGAGGGCGCCCGGCTGGCGGGTCCGATCGTGCTGCGCATGGGGTTCGACGACCAGGTGGCCGCCGACGTGACGCGGCTGGTCCGCGAGCACCTCACGCTCGCCGAGCTGGCCACCACGGCCGACCCCGACGACCCGGCGACGATGTCCCGGCTGCTGGACGCCGTCGACCACCGCCCGGACATGCTCGAGCTGCTGCGCGCGCTGACCGAGGCCGACGCCGGCGCTGCCGGGCCACCGGCGTGGAGCGCGTGGCGCGAGACGCTCGTCGACGACCTGACGGCACGGGCCACCCGGGAGCTGGCAGGTACGCTAGGTCGTCCCTGAACCCCCGAGCGTGAGGACCGCCAGGTGTTCGCCACCCTGTCCGACCGACTGACGTCGACCTTCAAGAACCTGCGCACCAAGGGCCGTCTGTCCGAGGCGGACATCGACGCCACCGTGCGCGAGATCCGCCGGGCGCTGCTCGACGCCGACGTCGCGGTCCCGGTCGTGCGCTCGTTCACGGGTGCTGTGCGTGAGCGCGCGCTGTCGGCCGAGGTGTCCGGCGCGCTGAACCCGGCCCAGCAGGTCGTCAAGATCGTCAACGAGGAGCTCGTCGCCATCCTCGGCGGCCAGACCCGCACGCTGAACCTCGCCAAGAACCCGCCGACCGTGATCCTCCTCGCGGGCCTGCAGGGTGCCGGCAAGACGACGCTCGCCGGCAAGCTGGCGCTGCACCTGAAGTCGCAGGGCCACACCCCGCTGCTCGTCGCGGCGGACCTCCAGCGCCCCAACGCCGTCACCCAGCTCCAGGTGGTGGGGGAGCGCGCGGGCGTGCCCGTGTTCGCCCCGCACCCCGGCAACCAGGGCAGCGACGACGTCATGCCGCTCGGCGCCGACCCGGTCGCGGTCGCCCGCGAGGGTCTGGCCACGGCCAAGGTCAAGCTGCACGACGTGCTGATCGTCGACACGGCCGGCCGCCTTGGTGTGGACGCCGAGCTGATGCAGCAGGCGTCCGACATCCGCGACGCGCTCGACCCCGACGAGATCCTCTTCGTCATCGACGCGATGATCGGCCAGGACGCGGTCACCACGGCCCAGGCGTTCCAGGACGGGGTCGGGTTCACCGGCGTCGTGCTGACCAAGCTCGACGGCGACGCTCGCGGTGGTGCGGCGCTGTCGGTGGCCAGCGTGACCGGCAAGCCGATCATGTACGCGTCCACGGGCGAGAAGCTCACCGAGTTCGAGGTGTTCCACCCGGACCGGATGGCGTCCCGCATCCTCGACATGGGCGACATCCTCACGCTCATCGAGCAGGCCGAGAAGGCGTTCGACGCCGGCCAGGCCGAGGAGATGGCCGACAAGCTGGCGTCCGGCCAGGACCTCACGCTCGAGGACTTCCTCACGCAGATGCAGCAGCTGCGCAACGCCGGCCCGCTGAAGAAGATGATGGGCATGCTGCCCGGCATGGGGCAGATGCGGGAGGCGCTCGACAACTTCGACGAGCGCGAGGTGGACCGCATCGAGGCGATCATCCGCTCGATGACCCCGGCGGAGCGCCGCACCCCGAAGATCATCAACGGCTCCCGCCGGTCGCGCATCGCCGCGGGCTCGGGCACCAAGCCCAGCGACGTCAACCAGCTGCTGGAGCGCTTCGACGGCGCGCAGAAGATGATGAAGCAGATGGCCAAGGGCGGCGGCATGCCCGGCATGCCTCCGGGCATGGGGAACCTGCCTGGGATGGGCGGCAAGAAGTCGCGCGGCCGCACGGCGCCGCCGGTGCGCAAGGCCAAGGGCAAGTCGGGCAATCCCGCCAAGCGCGCCGAGCAGGAGCGCGGCATCACGAGCAAGCCGGCCGCACCGCAGGGGTCCGCCTTCGGGATCGCCCCGAAGCCCGAGCCCACGCAGCCTGCGGAGATCCAGCTGCCCGCCGGTCTGGACCGCTTCCTCGGCGGACGCTGAGCGCTCGTGGTCCTGCACCTGCGCGGCACGGTCGTTCTCGACGACGAGCGCGAGGTCGGCGAGGCGTGGGTCGTGGGCGGACGCCTCACGTTCGCGCGTCCGTCGGCGACGCCCGACGCGGTGCTCGAGGGCTGGGTCCTGCCCGGCCTGGTCGACGTGCACTGCCACATCGGGCTGGCGTCGGACGGCCCGGTCGACGACGGCACCGCCTCGACGCAGGCGCTGGCGGACCGGGACTCGGGCGTGCTGCTGGTCCGGGACGCCGGTTCGCCGGCGGACACCGGCTGGGTGCACGATCGGGACGACCTCCCGCGGCTGATCCGGGCGGGCCGGCACCTGGCCCGGCCGAAGCGCTACCTGCGGCACTACGGACGCGAGCTCGACTCGGTCGCGGACCTGCCGGACGCGGTGCGCGAGGAGGCCGCCCGCGGGGACGGCTGGGTCAAGCTGGTCGCCGACTGGATCGACCGGGACCTCGGCGCCGACGGGGACCTGCGACCGCTGTGGCCCTCCGACGTGCTCACCGCCGCGGTGGCCGCGGCGCACACGGCCGGCGCACGCGTCACGGCGCACACGTTCGCCACCGAGTCGCTCGACGCGCTCCTCGACGCCGGGATCGACTGCCTCGAGCACGCCACCGGGGCCACCCCCGACCAGATCGACCGGATCGCCGCCGCGGGCATCCCGGTCACGGCAACGCTGCTCCAGATCGCGCAGTTCGAGGCCATCGCCGCCCAGGGCTCGCGCTACCCGCGGTTCGCTGCGCGGCTGAGGGCCCTGCACGCGCACCGCTACCAGCTGGTCCGGGACCTGCACGACGCGGGCGTCCCGGTGCTCGTGGGCACCGACGCCGGCGGCACGATCGCGCACGGCCGGATCGCCGACGAGGCCGCGGAGCTGGTCCGCGCCGGGCTGCCCGCGCACGACGTCGTGGCCGCCGCGAGCTGGCGGACGCGCGCGTGGCTGGGGGTCGCCGGGATCGCCGAGGGGGAGAGCGCCGACGTCGTCGTGTACGACGCCGATCCCCGCGCCGAGATCGGGGTGCTCGCCGCGCCCGCCGCCGTCGTGCTGCGGGGCGCGGTCGTCGCCGGGAGCTGAGCCCCGGACGGTGTTGGGGGTGGTCGTCCGCGTCTGGCACAATGGTCGGCTGTACCCGTCGTCCGCAGCCCCTCTACCTGCGTTCGTCGTGTCCCCGACCTTCCCGGCGCGCCCACCCCACGGGCAATGCGCGGGCAGGTCACCCACAGCAGACATCAGGAGAAGACCACACCGTGGCCACCAAGATCCGCCTCAAGCGTCTCGGCAAGATCCGCGCTCCGTACTACCGCATCGTCGTCGCCGACTCGCGCACCAAGCGCGACGGCCGCGTGATCGAGGAGATCGGCAAGTACCACCCCACCGAGGAGCCCTCGTTCATCGAGGTCGACTCCGAGCGTGCGCAGTACTGGCTCGGCGTCGGCGCGCAGCCGACCGAGCAGGTCGCCGTGCTCCTCAAGATCACGGGTGACTGGCAGAAGTTCAAGAACCTTCCCGGCCAGGAGGGCACGCTGCGCACCAAGGCCGACAAGATCGACCCGAAGGACGCCATCGAGGCTGTCGCGCTCGACGCCGAGAAGGCCAAGGCCAAGGCGTCCGAGAAGGCCGCCGCGAAGAAGGCCGCCGCTGCCGAGGCTCCGGCCGAGGACGAGCAGGCCTGATGCTCGCCGACGCTCTCGAGCACCTGGTCCGCGGCATCGTCGACCACCCGGACGACGTCCGCGTGACCGCGTCGACGCTGCGTCGCGGCGACCTGCTCGAGGTGCGCGTGCACCCGGACGACCTCGGCCGGGTCATCGGCCGCGGCGGTCGGACGGCACGCGCGCTGCGTACCGTCGTCGGTGCGCTCTCGACGGACGGCTCGGTCCGCGTCGACGTCGTGGACGTCGACCGGCGCTGATCCATCGCGCAAGGCCCGGTCCCCTACCCTGGGGACCGGGCCTTCGCCATGACCCCCCTACGTGAGGACTCTCCATGCAGCTGACCGTCGCGCGGATCGGCCGTGCCCACGGCCTGCGCGGAGAGGTCGCCCTCGACCTGCGGACCGACAACCCCGAGGACCGGTTCGGGGTGGGCGCCGTGCTGCTCACCGAGCCGGCGGCGCGCGGTCCGCTCACCGTCGTGAGCACGCGCACGCAGCACGACCGCTGGTACGTGACCTTCGCGCAGATCACCGACCG
Source organism: Cellulomonas sp. (assembly GCF_965229465.1). Classification (GTDB taxonomy): domain Bacteria; phylum Actinomycetota; class Actinomycetes; order Actinomycetales; family Cellulomonadaceae; genus Cellulomonas. The sequence goes on from NZ_OZ245882.1 coordinate 3,428,639, forward strand.
GACGACGGCCGAGGCGATGCGCGGCACCGAGCTGGTGGTGGACGAGGACAGCTCGCAGGAGGACGACGCCTGGTACCCGCACGAGCTCGCGGGCCTGCGTGCCGAGCACGTCGACGGCCGGCTGCTCGGCGAGATCGTCGGCCTCGAGCACCTGCCGGCGCACGACATGCTGGTTCTGCGCGAGCCCGACGGCGCCCGCACCTTGATCCCGTTCGTCAAGGTCATCGTGCCGGTGGTCGACGTCGCCGGTGGCCGCGTGGTGCTGGACCCGCCCGGAGGCCTCCTGGCGTCCGACGCGGCGAACCTGGTGGTGTCCGAGGAGACCGTGGGAGACGACGACTGACGTGCGCATCGACGTCGTCACGATCTTCCCCGAGTACCTGGCCCCGCTGGACCTGTCGCTGGTCGGCAAGGCACGGACCAGCGGCCTGCTGGACCTGCGCGTGCACGACCTGCGGGACTGGACCACGGACCGGCACCGGACCGTGGACGACACCCCGTTCGGGGGTGGCGCCGGCATGGTGATGCGCCCGGACGTCTGGGGGACCGCGCTCGACGAGCTGCTCGACGAGGACGCGCACCTGCTGGTGCCGACGCCGTCCGGCGAGCCGTTCACGCAGCGCACGGCCGAGGCTCTGGCCGGCGAGAGCCACCTCGTGCTGGCCTGCGGACGTTACGAGGGCATCGACGCCCGGGTGGCCGATCACTACCGCTCCCGCGGGCGCGTCACCGAGTTCTCCCTGGGCGACTACGTGCTCAACGGGGGAGAGGTCGCCGCGCTCGTCGTGGTCGAGGCCGTCGCGCGCCTGCTGCCCGGCGTGGTCGGCAACCCCGAGTCGCTGGTCGAGGAGTCCCACGGCGCAGCCGGCCTGCTGGAGTACCCCGTGTACACGAAGCCGCCGACGTGGGCCGGGCTCGGGGTGCCGGACGTGCTCCTGTCCGGGCACCACGCCCGGATCGCTCGGTGGCGGCGCGACACCGCTCTGGAGCGGACGGCGGCGCGGCGGCCCGACCTGGTGGCGGGTCTTCGCGTGGAGGACCTGGACGCGCACGACCTCGCCCTGCTCGCGACGCTCGGCTGGCGACCGGTGGACGGACGCCTCGCCCGACCGTGACGTCGAGCACGAGATTTACCGGTGCGGTGCCGCCTGTGGCAGACTTGCCCGTTGGTGCGCGCAGGCCGCGTCTCTGCCACAGGGGAGACGACTCACGACCACCCCGGGGATCCACCCGGACGCACCCGACCATCAGACCAAGGACGCCGGTCCTGCCTGCACAGGCAGCCGCGACGCCCTCGACGACGTTCCTGACCTGTGGCAGGGCGAGGAAGTGACATCACATGCACACGCTCGACAGTGTCGATGCAGCATCGCTGCGCTCCGACATCCCGGAGTTCCGCGCGGGTGACACCCTGAAGGTCAACGTCAAGGTCGTCGAGGGCAACCGCTCTCGCATCCAGGCGTTCCAGGGTGTCGTCATCGGTCGCCAGGGTGACGGCGTCCGCGAGACGTTCACGGTCCGCAAGGTCAGCTTCCAGGTCGGCGTCGAGCGCACGTTCCCCGTGCACTCCCCGACCCTGGAGTCGATCGAGGTCCTGACTCGCGGCGACGTGCGCCGCGCGAAGCTGTACTACCTGCGCAAGCTCCGCGGCAAGAAGGCCAAGATCAAGGAGAAGCGCGAGTTCGCTCCCGCCGCGAAGAAGGCCTGAGCCTCCTCGCACACGACGTCCTGACGGGCGGCCACCGACCGGTGGCCGCCCGTCGGCGTTCCCGCCCAGGGACCCGTCACGACACCGGTGACGGGTGGCACAGGACGAATCTCGCGGGGTGGTCGTGTGCGCGCTCGCGGCTCTCGCGTGCGAGAGTGTGCGGGTGATCGACCGACCCGCGCGCGACCTCGACGAGGACTCGTCGCCCACGTCGTGGCCGGGGATGGAGCCGCACCGCGGTGCCCACGTGGAGGGGCAGCCGGAGCGGGTCCCGCTCCCGGACGTGACTGCTCCCGAGCCCTCCGAGCCCCACGCGACCAGCCGGCGCCACGCCGCCGCCAAGCGGGCCAGCGGGGCCGGTTCGCTGCTGCGGGAGACGGTGATCATCCTGGTCAGCGCGATCGTCCTGTCGCTGCTGGTCAAGACGTTCCTGGTGCAGGCGTTCTTCATCCCGAGCCAGTCGATGCACGACACGCTCATCGAGCACGACCGCATCCTGGTCAGCAAGCTCACCCCGGGACCGTTCGACCTGCGCCGGGGAGACATCGTCGTCTTCAAGGATCCGGGCGGCTGGCTCCCGGCGGACGTCGCCCCGGACCCCGGCGCGCTCCAGGGCGCGATCAACTCCGCCCTGACGTTCATCGGGCTCTACCCGGCGGACGCGAACGAACACCTGGTCAAGCGCCTCATCGGACTGCCGGGTGATCACGTCTCCGCCGACCCGGGCGGCCCGGTCGTGGTCAACGGCGTCGCGCTCGACGAGCCCTACCTGGCGGCCGGTGAGTCCCCGAGCGCCATCGCGTTCGACATCACGGTGCCCGAGAACAGCATCTGGGTGATGGGCGACAACCGGTCGCACTCGTCCGACTCGCGCTACAACCAGGGCAACCCCGGTGGGGGCTCGGTGCCGGTCGCCAACGTCGTCGGCATGGCCTTCGTGACCGTGTGGCCGATCGAGCGCTTCGGTCTGCTGCGCAACCCGAGCAGCACGTTCGCGGACGTGCCCGACCAGCCGTGACCCTGGTCACCGGGCGCCCGGCGCCCCCACGCACGCCGCCGCACCTGCGCCACGAGCGGGTCCTGCTGCGCGACGGTGCGCGGTTGCTCGCGGGGATGGACGAGGTCGGCCGCGGGTCGCTCGCCGGCCCGGTGAGCGTCGGCGTGGTCGTCGTCGACGCCGGCACCCGGTCCGCCCCCAAGGGCGTCGCCGACTCCAAGCTCCTCGCGCCCGCTGCACGCACGCGCCTGCTGCCCGCGCTCCACCGGTGGGGGCTGGCGCGCGCGGTCGGCCACGCGAGCGCCGCCGAGATCGACGAGATCGGCATCATCGCCGCGCTGCGGCTGGCGGGGAACCGCGCCCTGGCGACGATCACCCTGACGGTCGGACCCGTCGACGTCGTGCTGCTCGACGGCTCGCACGACTGGCTGAGCCGGCCCGCGCAGACGGATCTCTTCTCGCTCGACGACGAGCCGGACGTGCCCGGCCCTCGCGTGCACATGCGGGTCAAGGCCGACCGGACGTGCGCGTCGGTCGCGGCGGCGAGCGTGCTGGCCAAGTGCGAGCGGGACGCGATGATGGTCGACCTGTCCGCGCAGCACCCCGCCTACCGCTGGCACGAGAACAAGGGGTACGCGTCGCCCGAGCACATGGCGGCGCTGCGGGAGCTGGGCCCGAGCGAGCTGCACCGCAGGTCATGGCGGCTGCCGGTCGCCGGCGAGCCCTTCGTCGACGACGAGTACTCCGACGAGGTGTTCTGAGCGGTCGGCTGCGTGGCGTCGCGCGGTCCCGGCCTCGGCCATGGGGGATGATGTCCGGGTGAGCGCGGAGGACCTGGAGAACTACGAGACCGACATGGAGCTCGCGCTGTACCGCGAGTACCGCGACGTCGTGGGGCTCTTCTCCTACGTCGTGGAGACCGAACGGCGGTTCTACCTGGCCAACCAGGTGGACCTCCAGGTGCGGTCGGCCGCCGGGGAGGTCTACTTCGAGCTGACGCTCGCCGACGCCTGGGTGTGGGACGTGTACCGCTCGGCGCGGTTCGTGAAGTCCGTGCGCGTGGTCACGTTCAAGGACGTCAACGTCGAGGAGCTGGCCAAGGCTGAGCTCGACCTCGGGGGTAGCGCGGGCTTCGCCCGCTGACGCCCGCCAAGCGTGCCGAGGGGCGCTGAGGCGCGGGTGCGCTCCGGGCCCGAGGACGCCGGGCGCTGATCCGCCCACAGCCCCCGCCGCGACGACCCCGGCCCACGGCATCGCCGCGGAGGCCGGCTCGGCGGACCGCGCGCTGGCACCGTCCAGCCCGGAGGTGGTCCGGTGCGCGCGAAGGACGCAGTGGGACGGTACGGGGAGGACGTGGCGGCGGCGCACGTCGTCGGCCGCGGGTGGGACGTGCTCGACCGCAACTGGCGGACGCGTGACGGCGAGCTGGACCTGGTGGCCCTCGACGGCGACGAGCTGGTGGTCGTGGAGGTCAAGACGCGGAGGTCGGTCGCCTTCGGGCATCCCGCCGAGGCGGTGACGCCGCGGAAGCTGGCACGGGTGCGTCGGCTGGCGGCGCAGTGGCTGGCGGCGCACGACGTGCACCCCCGATCGGTCCGGGTGGACGTGATCGCCGTGCTGCTGCCTGCGCGCGGCGCTGCCCAGATCGACCACCTCGTGGGGGTGGTCTGAGTGGTGCTCGGCCGAACCCTGGGCGTCGCGCTCGTCGGGCTGACCGGGCACGTGGTCGAGGTGGAGGCGCACCTCGCGCCCTCCCTGCCCGCGTTCACGCTGGTCGGCCTGCCGGACGCGTCGCTGGCGGAGTCGCGCGACCGCGTGCGCGCCGCGGTGACGTCCTCGGGCCTGGCGTGGCCCAACCGCCGGATCACCGTGAACCTCTCGCCCGCCACCCTGCCCAAGTCCGGCTCAGGCTTCGACCTGGCGATCGCGGTGGCCACGCTCGCCGGGGCGGAGGCGATCGACCCGGCGGGGCCGCACGGAGTGGTCCACCTCGGGGAGCTGGGCCTGGACGGTCGGCTCCGGCCGGTGCGGGGCGTGCTGCCCGCCGTCGCGGCCGCGGTCGCCGCCGGGTGCCGTCGGGTGGTGGTCGCCGAGGCGAACGCCGCGGAGGCGCGGCTGGTGCCGGGCGCCCAGGTGGTCGGCGCCACGAGCCTCGCCCAGGTCGCCGCGCGCTACGGCGCCGACATCGAGGTCACGGACGTCGACCCGGTGACCACCGAGCCCGTGGCGCGGCCTCCGGAGCGGTCGGCGCTCGACCTCGCCGACGTGGTCGGTCAGGACGAGGCGCGCGGCTGTCTCGAGGTCGCGGCGGCGGGCGGGCACCACCTGCTCATGGTCGGACCGCCGGGCACCGGCAAGACCATGCTGGCCGCCCGCCTGCCGGGTCTCCTGCCGGACCTCTCGGAGGCCGACGCGGTCGAGGTGACCGCGGTGCACTCGGTGGCCGGCGCGTTCGACCCGGGCGACGGCCTGCTGCGACGCCCACCCTTCGAGGACCCGCACCACACGGCGACGCCCGCCAGCGTGGTGGGCGGCGGCTCCGGGATCCCCCGGCCGGGTGCCGCGTCGCGAGCGCACCGCGGGGTCCTCTTCCTCGACGAGGCGCCGGAGTTCTCCACGGCCGTCCTCCAGACGTTGCGGCAGCCGCTCGAGCACGGCGAGCTGGTGCTGCACCGGGCCGCGGGCACGGCGCGGTACCCGGCTCGCTTCCAGCTGGTCCTCGCGGCGAACCCGTGCCCGTGCGGGCAGGCGGTGGGCAAGGGGCTGGCGTGCACGTGCCGCAGCGAGCAGCGGCGCCGCTACTTCGGCAAGCTCTCCGGGCCGCTGCTCGACCGGGTGGACCTCCAGGTCGAGCTGGGACCGTCCCGGGCCGGAGCCGGCGCGGGGGAGTCCTCCGCCATCGTCGCGGCGCGGGTGGCGGCCGCGCGGCAGGCGCAGTCGGAGCGGCTCGCCGGCACGCCGTGGCGCACCAACGGCGACGTTCCGGGCAGCTGGCTCCGGGACCGGCTGGGGCCCGACCGGACCCTGGTCTCGGACCTGGACCGCGCGCTCGACCGCGGCACGTTGAGCCTGCGTGGCGTCGATCGTGTGCTGCGCGTCGCGTGGACGTTGGCGGACCTCGCGGGCCGGTCGGCGCCCGGCCGCGCCGACGTGGGTCAGGCCTTGCTGCTGCGCACGCGCGGGCACGGCGCATGACCGGCGCGGAGGTGCTCGCTCGCGCGACCTGGAGCGCGCTGGCGGAGCCCGGTGACGCGGTCGCCGGTGCGCTCGTCGCCCTCGTCGGCGCACACGCGGGCCTCGCGTGGGTGCGGCAGGCGGTCCGGGACGGTCCGGACCTCTCCCGTCTCGAGGTCCGGCACGGCCCGCTCGGCGACTCCGACCGGGCGCGGATCGGGCGGGCGCTGGCCCGGTGGGCGGTCCGGCTGCCCGACTGCGACCCGCTGCGCGACCTCGAGCGCCTGGACCGGATGGGCGGCACCCTCCTGACGCCCGGAGACCCCCGGTGGCCGGCCGCGCTCGACGACCTCGGGGCCGAGGCGCCGTTCTGCCTCTGGGTCCGAGGCGCCTCGGACCTGGGCCGGTCGTCGGCGGGGTCGGTCGCGATCGTCGGATCGCGCGCGGCGACCTCGTACGGCGAACGGGTGGCCTTCGACCTGGCCGACGGACTCGCCGGGGCAGGGGTCTGCGTGGTCTCCGGAGGCGCGTACGGCATCGACGCGGCCGCGCACCGGGGTGCGGTGGCCCGGGACGGACGCACCCTCGTCCTGCTCGCCGGCGGGGTCGACCGCGCCTATCCGGCCGGGAACGCCCGTCTGCTCGAGGCCGTCGTGGGTGCCGGTGGGGCGCTGGCCTCCGAAGTGCCGCCCGGCAGCCTGCCGACCAAGAGCCGGTTCCTCCAGCGCAACCGGCTGATCGCCGCGACGGGCCGGGCGACGGTCGTCGTCGAGGCCGCGTGGCGATCGGGCGCCATGAGCACCGCGCACCACGCCGCACGCCTCTTGCGTCCCGTGGGCGCGGTGCCGGGGCTCGTGACGTCGGTGGCGTCCGCGGGCTGCCACCGGCTCCTGCGCGACGGCGTGGCCGTGTGCGTGACCGACGCCGCGGAGGTGCGTGAGCTTGCCGGGCTCATCGGCGCCGATCTGGCCGCAGATCCGGAGGCGGCGGCCGACGCACGCGTCGCGCGGCCACAGGACGGCCTGGACCCGGTGACGCGGCGCGTGCTCGATGCGCTCCCGCGCAGGGGGTCTGCTCCGCTGGACCGCGTGGCGAGCGTCGCGGGCGTGTCGGTGGCGGAGGCGAGGGGTGCGGTGGGCCTGCTGGAGCTCGAGGGCTGGGCGGCTCGGCGCGGTGACGGATGGGTGCTCGTGGCACGGTCGACATCATGACGTGGGCCCGGTGTCCAGAAGGCGCGCCGAAAGCGCTGCCAAGAGAACGAGGGTGAGCGGATCCGCGGGTGAAAAAAAAGTGCATCTGAACCATTGTTCATGTGCGAATCGGACATTCGGTCGGGATTCGCCCAGGGTTAGGCCGTGCAGGTGAAAGTGGTCCTTGTTCCTGGACGTGTTTCAGGTCACGGTACTCACATGAACCCGGTCGAGATCACCCCAGGAGCGCCGAGCCGCGCGCGCCTCCTGGCTGATTTCTCGGCCCACCTGGGCGCTCAGCGGGGATTGTCCGAGCACACCGACCGGGCGTATCTGTCCGACGTGGACCTGCTGCTCGGGTACGCGTCCCGCCACGGCCACACCACTCTCGACTCGATCGACCTCGGGGTCCTGCGCGGCTGGCTCGCCTCGATGGCCACCACGCACCACAGCCGCGCCACGCTCGCCCGACGGGGTGCCGCGGTGCGCACCTTCTTCGCGTGGGCCACGCGCACCCACCGCGTGCCGACCGACCCCGCGCTGCGCCTCGCGACGGCGCGGACCGCGTCGGCCCTGCCGACCGTGCTCCGCGTGGAGCCCGTGACGCAGCTGCTGGACCGGGCACGCGACCGGGCGACCGACCGCGATCCCGTCGCGCTGCGCGACTGGGCGCTCCTGGAGCTCCTGTACGCGACCGGAGTGCGCGTCGGAGAGCTGTGCGGCGCGGACCTCGCGGACGCGGACGTCTCCGAGCGCACCCTGCGCGTCGTCGGCAAGGGCGACAAGGAGCGGGTCGTCCCGTTCGGTCGGCCCGCCGAGACGGCGCTCGCCGCCTGGCTCGAGAGCGGTCGTCCCCACCTCGCCGTCGCCACCTCGCCGTCGGCGCTCTTCCTCGGGCTCCGGGGCGGTCGTCTCGACCAGCGCCAGGCCCGGTCGGTCGTCCACCAGTCCGCGGCCCTCGCGGGCGTCGACGACGTGGCGCCGCACGCGTTGCGTCACACCGCAGCTACCCACCTCCTCGAGGGTGGGTCAGACCTGCGCAGCGTCCAGGAGCTCCTCGGTCACGCGAGCCTCGCCACGACGCAGCGCTACACCCACGTGTCTGCCGAGCGTCTCCGCTCGGCGTTCCAGCAAGCTCACCCCCGCGCATGACGTACACGATGGAGTCGACGATGACGACGCAGCTGGACGCCGCCTTCCCGGTGCACACCCGTATGACCAGCACGGCACCCGAGGGCGTCATCCCGCGGCCCCGCCAGGCGGAGACCGACACCCTCGAGGCGACTCCCGTCCCGATCACGCGCGGCGTGCCCAGCCCGCGGACCCCGGTGGCGCCCAGCCGTTCCACCGAGGAGGTCGACGCCCTCTGGGAGAGCTACAAGACCACCCAGTCGCTGGCCGCGCGCGAGGGTCTGATCCTGCACTTCGCGCCGCTCGTCTCCGCCGTCGCCGGCCGGGTGGGCATGCGCCTGCCGAGCACCGTCGAGCAGGCCGACCTGGTCTCGTACGGCATGTTCGGCCTCATCGACGCCATCGAGAAGTACCAGACCGACCGCTCGGTGAAGTTCGAGTCGTACGCGTCGTCCCGCATCCGGGGCGCGATCATCGACGAGCTGCGCGCCATGGACTGGGTGCCGCGCTCGGTCCGCACCAAGGCCCGTTCCGTCGACCGCGCCTATGCCGACCTCGAGGCGAAGCTGCACCGCACGCCGACCGAGGACGAGGTCGCCGCGCACCTGGAGATGCCGGTCGAGGACCTGCGCGCCATCTACTCCCAGCTCTCCACGGTGAACGTGGCCGCGCTGGACGAGCTGCTCGGCGGCGGCGACGACCGTCCCGGCGGCGTCTCGCTCGGCGACACCCTGGGTGACGAGCGCACGCTCGACCCGGCCAGCTCGATCGAGGCCGCCGAGACCAAGTTCCTGCTGGCCCGCGCCATCGAGTGTCTGGGCGAGCGCGAGCGCATCGTCGTCGTCCTCTACTACTACGAGGGCATGACCCTCGCCGAGATCGGCCGGGTGCTCGGCGTCACCGAGTCGCGCATCTCGCAGATGCACACCGCGGCGATGGTCCGGCTGCGCACCCGTCTGCTGGAGGCCGAGCGGGTCTGATCCGCCCGGCACGAGGTCACCGGCCCAGCCCGGTGGCGTCGTCGAGCGGCAGCAGCACCACCGGCCCTGCTCCGGGCAGCAGCGTGAGCGGATCGACGTAGTCGCCGCCGACCCGCACGCCCCAGTGCAGGCAGGTGGCCGGCGCGCAGTGCGACCCCCCGAACGTGACGGTTCCCAACCGGGTGCCCTGCGCCACGAGGTCGCCCACGCTGACCGTCGGGACGACCGGCTCGATGCTCGACCGGCGCCCCGCAGCGTCGGTCACGGTGACGACGCCGCGGCCACCGACGCCACCCGCGTACGTGACGACCCCTCCGACCGGGGACAGGGCGTCTGCTCCGGGTGAGGACCGCAGGTCGACCCCGCGATGGCCCGCCGCCCAGGGCTGCGGAGGCGGCTCGAACCCCCGCGCCACGTCGGCCTCGGAGCCGAGCGGAAGTCGGTACGTCCCCACCGGCGCCGGCGCCCCGGGCGGACCCGCCGACCCGGCGGAGGCGACGGCGACCACCCCCAGGGTGAGCAGCGCGGCGACGGAGCCGAGCGCGACGGGGAGGCGGAGGGCCGAAGATCGACGGGTCATGGCGGTGATCCTGGGTGTCCTCGGCACCGGGCGGGGGTGCCGGCGACCCGGCTGTGGATGCCGACGCGCCGGCGGGTGGCTGTGGTCGGGTCGGGCGCATCGGTGCGGCTGGTGCGGACCAGGCCTCGCGATCGGCTAAACTTCTGGTGCGACCGGTCCGTACCGGTCGACTTCGCGCGTCATCCACCCGATCCGGGACCCCGTCAGCCACCTGGCCGACGAGGTCCGCACGACGGGGTCGATCACCGCAGCGGTCCGATGCACGTGCCTCGCGCAGTGCCCGGAGCGGCTGACGACATGACGCCAGGGGCGCCGACCAGCTGGTCGGAGCCGACAACCGAGATGCGGGCCCCGGAACGGGTCCGCCTTGACGCGTGCGCACCCTGCGGTGCGCGCCGGAAGGACGTGCCATGGCCGTCGTGACCATGCGCCAGCTGCTCGAGAGCGGTGTCCACTTCGGACACCAGACCCGCCGCTGGAACCCCAAGATGAAGCGCTTCATCTTCACCGAGCGCAACGGCATCTACATCGTCGACCTGCAGCAGTCGCTGTCGTACATCGACAACGCCTACGACTTCGTCAGCCAGACCGTCGCGCACGGCGGGACGATCCTGTTCGTCGGCACGAAGAAGCAGGCGCAGGAGCCGGTCGCCGACCAGGCCGCCCGCGTCGGCATGCCGTACGTCAACCAGCGCTGGCTCGGTGGGATGCTCACCAACTTCAGCACGGTGCACAAGCGTCTCCAGCGCCTCAAGGAGCTGGAGCAGATCGACTTCGACGACGTGGCGGGCTCGAACCTCACGAAGAAGGAGCTGCTCGTCCTGCGCCGCGAGAAGGACAAGCTGGCCAAGACGCTCGGTGGCATCCGTGACATGGCCAAGGTCCCCTCGGCCGTGTGGATCGTCGACACGAACAAGGAGCACCTCGCCGTCAACGAGGCGCGCAAGCTCGGCATCCCCGTCGTCGCGATCCTGGACACCAACTGCGACCCCGACGTCGTCGACTACCCGATCCCGGGCAACGACGACGCCATCCGCGCGGTCCAGCTGCTGACGCGCGTCATCGCCGACGCCGCGGCCGACGGTCTGCTCAAGCGTCACTCGGGTCGCACCGCGGCCGCCGAGGGCGCCGAGGCCGACGCCGAGCCCCTGGCCGAGTGGGAGCGCGAGCTGCTCGCCGGCGCCGAGGCCGACCTGGCCGGTGCCGCGGTCGCCGCCGACGCGACGGAGGCCGTCGCCGAGGCGACGACCGAGATCGCCGAGGAGGTCGTCTCCGAGGACGCCGTGGCCGAGCCGGTCGTCGAGGACGTCGCGGCCGAGCCCGTCGTCGAGACGCCGGTCGTCGAGGAGACGGTCGTCGAGGCTGCCGCCGAGGAGACCGCCGCCCCCGTCGAGGAGACCCCGGCCCCGGCCGAGGCCGCTGCTGAGGCTGCCGCCGAGGGCGACGCCGACTCCAAGTGACCCTGCCGGTGCCGGCGGCTCCCGAACGGGGCCGCCGGCACCGCAGCACGTCACCGGGCCTGCACAGGTCCCGCATCAACATCACGACACACGAGGAACGGACACGACTGATGGCGAACTACTCGCTCGCAGACATCAAGGCGCTGCGCGAGAAGACCGGTGCCGGAATGATGGACGTCAAGAAGGCGCTCGAGGAGGCCGAGGGCGACTCCGACAAGGCGCTCGAGATCATCCGGGTCAAGGGCCTCAAGGGCGTCGGCAAGCGTGAGGGCCGCGCAGCCTCCGACGGCCTGGTCGTCGCTCACGTCGGCCCGACGGCCGACGGCGAGGGTCAGACCGGCGTGCTCGTCGAGATCAACTCCGAGACCGACTTCGTCGCGAAGAGCCCCAACTTCGTGGCGCTGGCCGCCCGGGTGCTCGCGGCCGCCGTGGACTCCCCGGCCCGCGACGCGGACGCGCTGCTGTCCTCCGAGGTCGACGGCTCCAGCGTCCAGACGATCGTCGACGAGACGGCCGCCACGCTCGGTGAGCGCCTGGTCGTGCGTCGGCTGGCCCGCGTCGCCGGTGAGCACGTCGAGGTCTACCTGCACAAGGTCAGCAAGGACCTGCCCCCGCAGGTCGGCGTGCTCGTCGCCACCGACGCGGCCGGCGCCGGCGTGGCCCGGGACATCGCGACCCACATCGCGGCGTTCTCGCCCACGTACCTGACGCGCGAGGAGGTCTCGGCCGACATCGTCGCGAACGAGCGCCACATCGCCGAGGAGACGGCCCGCAACGAGGGCAAGCCCGAGGCTGCGCTGCCGAAGATCATCGAGGGCCGCCTGAACGGCTTCTTCAAGGAGAACGTGCTGCTCGAGCAGGCGTTCGCCAAGGACAACAAGAAGACGGTCGCGCAGGTCCTCGCCGAGGCCGGCGGCACGCTGACGGGCTTCGTCCGTTACCGCGTGGGAGCCTGACCCTCAAGGAATCGACGGTGGCCCCGGCCCTGCGGGGTCGGGGCCACCGTCGCAACCAGAACCACCCAACTCTCGTGGAGGCGCAGTGACCCAGGACGTCGAGTCGACACGCGGGGCTGTGCCGGAGCGGCGCGTGCTGCTCAAGCTCTCGGGAGAGACGTTCGGTGGCGGTGACGTGGGTCTGGCCGCCGACGTCGTGCAGCGCGTCGCCGCCGAGATCGCGGTCGCGGTCCGCGCCGGCGTCCAGGTCGCGATCGTGGTCGGCGGCGGGAACTTCTTCCGCGGCGCCGAGCTGTCGCAGCGCGGTCTGGACCGGGCGCGCGCCGACTACATGGGCATGCTCGGCACGGTGATGAACTGCCTGGCGCTCCAGGACTTCCTCGAGCAGGCCGGAGTGAGCACGCGCGTGCAGACGGCGATCGCGATGGGCCAGGTGGCCGAGCCGTACATCCCGCTGCGCGCCATCCGGCACCTGGAGAAGGGCCGCGTCGTGATCTTCGGCGCCGGCGCCGGGCTGCCGTACTTCTCCACCGACACCGTGAGCGTCCAGCGCGCCCTCGAGACGCACTGCCACGAGGTCCTCATGGGCAAGAACGGGGTCGACGGCGTGTACTCGGCCGACCCGCGCACCGACCCGGACGCGGTGAAGCTCGACCACCTGACCTACACCGACGCGCTGGTCAACGACCTGGGCGTGATGGACGGCTCGGCGCTCAGCCTGTGCCGCGACAACAACGTGCGCATGCGCGTGTTCGGTCTGGAAGAGGCCGGGAACGTCACGCGCGCGCTCCAGGGTGAGAAGATCGGCACGCTGATCACCGCCAGCTGAGAGAACTCTGCGATCGGCTGTGATCGACTCAGAACCACACGACATCACGAAGGAGCTCCGGTGATCGACGAGACCCTCTTCGAGGCTGAAGAGAAGATGGACAAGGCCGTCGAGGTCGCCAAGGAGGACTTCTCGACGATCCGTACCGGTCGGGCCAACGCCGCGATGTTCTCGAAGGTGTACGTCGACTACTACGGCAGCCCGACGCCGCTCCAGCAGCTGGCGTCCTTCAACGTCACCGAGGCCCGCACCATCCTGGTGTCCCCGTTCGACAAGTCCTCGACCACCGCGATCGAGAAGGCGCTGCGCGACTCGGACCTGGGCGTGAACCCGTCCAACGACGGCAACGTCATCCGCATCGTGCTGCCCGCCCTGACGCAGGAGCGCCGCAAGGACTTCGTGAAGCTGGCCCGTACCAAGGCCGAGGACGCGCGCATCTCGGTGCGCAGCGTCCGTCGCCGCGCCAAGGAGGAGCTGGACCGCATCGTCAAGGACGGTGAGGCCGGTGAGGACGAGGTCGCCCGTGCGGAGAAGGAGCTCGAGTCCCTGACGAAGAAGCACGTGGATCTCATCGACCACCTGCTCTCGTCCAAGGAGAACGAGCTCCTCGAGGTCTGATGAGTCAGACAGCCATCGCCGCCACCCGGACCCCCCGCCCTGGTCGTGACCTGCCGGTCGCGATCGTCGTCGGCGTCGCCATGCTCGTGGCGGTGGTGGCGTCGCTGTTCATCCGCAAGGAAGCCTTCGCGGTCGTCGCCGTGCTGTGCGTGTGCGCAGGACTGTGGGAGCTGGCGCAGGCGTTCACCCGCCGCGCCATCCACCTGCCGCTGCTCCCGCTGCTGGTCGGCGCCATCGGCATCCTCGTCTCCGCGTACACCGCCGGACCGGAGGCGCTGTTCGTCGCGTTCATGCTGACGGTCGGCGGGGTGGTCGTGTGGCGCGTGCTCGACGGGAGCGGTCAGCCCGCCCTGCGCGACGCCACGGCCGGCGCGTTCGCGGCCGCGTACCTGCCGTTCCTCGGCGGGTTCGTCATGCTCCTGCTCGCGGAGCCCGACGGCGCGGCCCGCGTGATGCTCTTCATCCTGCTCTGCGTCGCCAGCGACACGGGCGGCTACACGGTCGGCGTGCTGCTCGGCCGGCACCCGCTCGCACCGTCGGTGAGCCCGAAGAAGACGTGGGAGGGCCTCGCCGGCTCGATCGTCCTGGCCTGCGTCGTCGGGGTGGTCGGCGTCCAGGTGGCGTTCGGCGGCGAACCCCTGGTCGGGGTGTTCCTGGGCCTGGCCACCGTCGTGACCGCGACGCTCGGCGACCTCTCCGAGTCGATGCTCAAGCGCGACCTCGAGCTCAAGGACATGGGCCGGCTGGTGCCGGGCCACGGCGGGCTCCTGGACCGCCTCGACTCGCTCCTGCTCACCGCCCCCGCCGTGTACGTCGTCCTCACGGTCCTCCAGCCCGCCTGATCTCACCTGAAGGGGGGTACCCGCAATGACCGGTACACCCGTGCGTCTCGACCTGTCCTCGCCCAGCCGGGGACCCCGTGGCAAGCCGCCCAAGCACTTCGTCGACCTCACGCCCGAGCAGCGGATCGACGCCGTCACGGAGCTGGGGGAGAAGCCGTTCCGGGCCAAGCAGCTGGCGACGCACTACTTCACGCACCTGACCAACGACCCCGCGCAGATGACCGACCTGCCGAAGGCCACGCGCGACAAGCTGGTCGAGGGACTGTTCCCGCAGCTGCTCACCGCGCACCGCACGCAGACCGCGGACCAGGGCACGACCGTCAAGACGCTGTGGCACCTGTTCGACGGCGCCAAGGTGGAGTCGGTCCTCATGCGGTACGCCAACCGCACCACCCTGTGCGTGTCGAGCCAGGCGGGCTGCGGCCTCGCGTGCTCGTTCTGCGCCACCGGCCAGCTGGGTCTGACGCGCAACCTGTCGACGGCGGAGATCGTCGAGCAGGTACGCGCCGCGGCGCGGTCGCTGGCCGACGGCGAGGTCCCCGGTGGTCCGACGCGCCTGAGCAACGTCGTGTTCATGGGCATGGGGGAGCCGCTGGCCAACTACAAGTCGGTCATGGAGACGGTCCGCCGCCTCGTCGCTCCGGCGCCCGACGGTCTGGGCATGTCGGCGCGGAACATCACGGTCTCGACGGTGGGCATGGTGCCGGCGATGGACCGGCTGGCCAAGGAGGGCATCCCGGTGACGCTCGCCCTGTCCCTGCACGCGCCCGACGACGAGCTGCGCAGCGAGCTGGTCCCGGTGAACACGCGGTGGAGCGTCGACGAGGCGATCGACTCCGCGCACCGGTACTTCGAGATCACCGGCCGCCGCGTCTCCATCGAGTACGCGCTGATCCGGGACATCAACGACCACGCCTGGCGGGCGGACCTGCTCGGCGAGAAGCTCAACGCCCGCGGCCGCGGCTGGGTGCACTGCAACCCCATCCCGCTGAACCCGACGCCCGGTTCGAAGTGGACGGCGAGCGATCCCCGGGTGGAGCAGGAGTTCGTGGCACGCTTGCGTGCGCACGGGATCCCGACCACCATCCGGGACACCCGCGGCAGTGAGATCGACGGCGCCTGCGGGCAGCTCGCAGCGGAGGAGGACGAGTGAGCGACGGGATGTTCCGGACCGTCTCGGGCCTGAAGCAGGGGTACGACCCGGACGAGGTCGACGACTTCTTCGCGCACGCCCGGGCCGTCTACGAGACCGGCCCCGCGGCCGCGCTGGGCAGCAAGGACGTGCGGGGCGTGGCGTTCGACATGGTGCGGGGCGGCTACGTCACCGCAGCCGTCGACGCGGCGCTCGACCGGCTCGAGGCGGCGTTCGTGGCGCGGTCGCGCGCCGACTACATCTCGACGCAGGGCCAGCAGGCGTGGATGAACCGCCTGAGCGAGCAGGCCCGCACCCTGTACGGCCGGCTGGGCCGTCCGGACGGGGACCGGTTCGCCGCACCCGACGGCCGGCAGCAGGGGTACGAGCCCGCCGACGTGGACGAGCTGTGCCAGCGCCTCGTTGCGTACTTCGACAAGGGCACTCCGCTGTCGGCCGCCGAGGTGCGATCCGCGACCTTCCGTCGCCGCAAGGGCCGCAACGCGTACGCCGAGGGCCCGGTCGATGCCTTCCTGGCCCGCGCGGTCGAGGTGCTGCTCGGCGTCGAGTGAGCCGGTGACGACGAGACGGCCGCGCCCCCTCGGGGAGCGCGGCCGTCGTCGTCTCAGCCGTCCTCGCGCTTGAAGGTGCGGGCGCCGAACCAGAGGCCGAGACCGGCGAGGATGATCGTCAGCGCCGAGCCCCACAGCGCGGTCGCGCTGCCGAGGTCGCCCTCGAACTGGGCCCGGATGCCGGAGACCACGTGCTTGACCGGGTTGAGGTTCGACAGGGTGTTGAGCCAGGCCGGCGCGGAGGCCGCCGTGATCGGCAGCAGGATGCCGGACAGCAGGAGCAGGGGCAGCGCGACCCCGTTCATCAGGGGAGCCAGCGCGTCCTCGCTCTTGAGCGTGAGCGCGACGGCGTAGGAAGCGGACGCGAACGCGGCGGCGAGCAGTGCCGCCGTGACGATGCCGAGCACGATGCCCCAGAAGGGCGCCTCCAGCCCGAACAGGAACGCCACGGAGACGAGCACGACGCCCTGCACCGCGACGACGATGACGTCGCGCAGCACGCGACCGAGCACGAGCGCGGAGCGGGGTGCCGGGCTGACGCGCTCGGCCTCGATGACCCCGTCGCGCCACTCGCCGATGAGCCCGAACCCGACGAACAGCGCGCCGAACATGCCGAGCTGCACGAGCAGGCCGGGCACGAACAGCTGGTACGCGTTGGTGGCACCGAGCGAGGGGGCCAGCGGCTCGAGCAGCGGGCCGAACAGGGACAGGTAGAGCACCGGCTGGAGCAGTCCCATGACGGACCACACCGGGTTGCGCAGCGAGATCCGCATGGCGCGGCGGAAGACGGTGAGGGTGTCGCGGACGAACGTGCCGCGGCCGGTCTGCTCGTCGGTGAACGTGCGGGGGGCGGTGGTGGCGGTCATGCTGCGGCTCCGTCGGTGGACTCGGTCGGGCCTTCGCCGTCGCGCAGGGAACGACCCGTGAGGGTGAGGAAGACGTCGTCGAGCGTCGGGCGGCGAAGCTCGACCCCGTCCAGCTCGATGCCGTCGGCGTCGAGCGACCGCAGCAGACCTGCGATCAGCGTGCGGCCCTGCGGGACACGGACCTCGACGAGCGTGCCGTCGACCGTGGGCACGTCGGCGCCCGGCAGCTGGGCGGCGATGGCCGCGATGCGCGTGACGTCGGCGGGCCGCGTGGCACTGAGCAGCACGGCGTCGCCGCTGACCTGCTGCTTGAGCTCCTCGGGGGAGCCCTGCGCGACGATCGTGCCGTGGTCGATGACGAGGATGCGGTCGCACAGGGCGTCGGCCTCGTCGAGGTAGTGCGTGGTGAGGAAGACCGTGCTGCCGCGCTCGTCGCGCAGCCCGCGCACGTGCGTCCAGAGGTTGGCGCGCGCCTGCGGGTCCAGGCCGGTGGTCGGCTCGTCGAGGAACACCAGGCGCGGGGTGTGGATCAGGCCCATCGCGATGTCGAGCCGGCGGCGCTGGCCACCGGACAGGGACGAGCACTTGCGGTCCCACAGGCCGTCCAGCTCGAGCTGGTCGAACAGCTCGTGGCCCCGGGCGGTGGCGACGGAGCGAGCGACGCCGTACAGCAGCGCGTGGTCGATCACCTCCTCGCCGGCGCGGGCCTCGCCCGACGTGGAGCCGGACTGGGCGACGTAGCCGATGCGACGCCGGACGGCGCCGGGGTCCTTGCGCAGATCGGCGCCGGCGACGGTCGCCTCGCCGCGCGTCGGGCGCAGGAGAGTGGTGAGCATGCGGAGCGTGGTGGTCTTCCCGGCGCCGTTGGGGCCGAGGAAGCCGACGATCTCTCCGGCGTCGACGTCGAGGTCGACGCCGCGCACGGCATCGACGTTCCCTCGTCGGGTCGTGTAGGTGCGGGCCAGGCCGCGGGCACGGATCATGCGGGGTCCTCCTTCGGTAGGGGACCAGTATTCAAGATGGACTATTACTCGTCAACCTTGACTATTACGCGTTCTCCTCGGCCATCGCGATGATGACCCCCGGACCGACCCCCGCGGCGCGAGCGATCTCGACCTGCTCCGGGGTCGGTGACCAGAGGGGCGGTTCGCCCTGGAACGCGTACGCGCCGGTGCGGATCCGGTCGAGGTAGTCGCGGGCCCACTCCAGCTCGCCCTGGGTCCGCGCGCTGATCAGCCGGGGTACCTCGGTGGCGGTGTCGGGGGTGTCCTTGGCCGCGAGGATCTCCCGGACCTGCCTCGCCAGGTCGGCCAGATACTCCTCCAGCAGGGCGATCCGGCTGGTCACGGCGGCGACGACCTCGTCCCGGGAGAGGACGAACGACATGTTCACGGCGGTGAGGAACAGCGTCGGGTCGTCGACCGTGAGCAGTCCGGCACGCACGAGCGTGAGGAACTCGTCCTCGCCCGCCGCGGTCAGCCGGTACGTCGTCCGCGGCGGTCGGGGTCCGTCGGCGACGACGCCGACCTCCTCCAGCAGCCCCGAGCGGCTCAGCGACTTGAGGGCGTTGTAGATCGACCCCGGGTGCACGTGGGCCCACCGGTCGACCTCCCAAGTGACCAGCTCCCGGCGCAGGAAGTAGCCGTGCACGGGCTGGAAGATCCGCACGCAGCCGAGCACGAGGAGGCGGGTCGCGGACCCCGGGGGCGTCGCAGGGGCGGGCATGCGGCGATCCTGCCACGGGCCATGCACGAAGATGGGGAGCGTGACACAGCGCAGCGTCGTCCTCCTCGGGTCCACGGGGTCGATCGGTACCCAGGCCGTCGACGTCATCACCCGCAACCCCGACCGGTTCACGGTCACCGGTCTGAGCGCGGGCGGGAGCGACGTCGACCTGCTGGCCCGGCAGGCCCGCGAGCTCGGCGTGGCCACCGTCGCCGTCGCCGACCCCCGGGCCGAGGAGCGGCTGCGCGACGCGCTGCCGGGCGTCGAGGTCCTCGCCGGACCGCAGGCGTCGACGGAGCTGGCCGGGCGCGGCGCCGACGTCGTGCTCAACGGCGTCACGGGGTCGATCGGGCTGGGTCCGACGCTCGCGGCGCTGGAGGCGGGCAGCACGCTGGCGCTGGCCAACAAGGAGTCGCTGGTGGTCGGCGGGCGGCTGGTGCACGCCGCGCGCCGGCGACCCGACCAGATCGTGCCGGTGGACTCCGAGCACTCGGCGATCGCGCAGGCGCTGCGCGGCGGCACGCACGCGGAGGTCCGGCGGCTGATCCTCACCGCGTCGGGCGGGCCGTTCCGCGGCCGGTCGCTCGACGAGGTCAAGGCGGTGACGCCGCAGCAGGCGCTCGCGCACCCCACCTGGTCGATGGGGCCGGTGGTGACGATCAACTCGGCGACCCTGATGAACAAGGGCTTGGAGCTCATCGAGGCGCACCTGCTGTTCGACGTGCCCGTCGCGGACATCACCGTGGTGGTGCACCCGCAGTCCGTCGTGCACTCGATGGTGGAGTTCGTGGACGGCTCGACCCTCGCGCAGGCGTCGCCGCCGGACATGCGCCTGCCGATCGCGCTCGGGCTGTCCTGGCCGGACCGGGTGCCCGAGGCCGCACCGCCGTGCGACTGGTCCGCCGCGACCGCGTGGACGTTCGAGCCGCTCGACGAGCAGGTGTTCGGCGCGGTCCGCCTGGCGCGCGACGCGCTCGCGGCGTCGGCCACCCACCCGGCGGTCTACAACGCGGCCAACGAGGAGTGCGTCGAGGCGTTCCTGGCCGGGCGGATCGGGTTCCTCGACATCGTGTCGACCGTCCAGAGCGTGCTCGGCGAGCACGACGGGACTCCCGCGGGTTCCCTCACGCTGGACGCGGTCCTGGCGGCCGAGGTCTGGGCACGCGCCCGCGCGCAGGAGCTCCTGGCGCGCGCCTGAGTCAGTGCCCGAGCACGTGCTCGAGGAGGCCGCTCCACCGGCTCGCGTGGCCGGTGCGGGCCTCGGTCCGGTCCGCCCAGGTGGTCGCCTTGCGCGTCGCGGTGATGCCCGCCCACCGCAGGGGCTCCGGCTCCCACGCGGGGGAGCGGTGGCCCACCCACGGCAGCCTCGTCAGCTCGCTGTCCGACCCGGTGATCAGGTCCGCGAGCGTGCGGCCGGCGAGGTTGGTCATCGCGACGCCGTCGCCGACGTAGCCGCCGGCCCAGCCGATCCCGTCGTCGTCCAGCCCGACCGACGGGTGCCAGTCGCGGTGCACGCCCAGCGGCCCGCCCCAGTGGTGGGTGATCTCGGCCCGCTCGAGCACCGGGAACAGGTCCACGAGCTCGCGTGCGAGGTGGGCAGCGGTGGCGCGTGCCTGGTCGTGCTCCGGGCGGATGCTGGAGCCGACGTGGTACGGCGCGCCACGGCCGCCGAACGCGATCCGGTCGTCCGTCGTGCGCTGGCCGTACACGATGAGGTTCCGCGCGTCCGTGAACGTCTGGGCGCGGTCGAGCCCGATCTGCGCCCAGACCTCGGGCGGCAGCGGCTCGGTGGCGATCATGTGCGAGTACACGGGGGCGACCTCGCGGCCGGAGCCGGCCAGGTGCGCGCTCCAGGCCTCGGTCGCGCGGACCACGTAGCGCGCCCGGACGATGCCGTGGTCGGTGACGACCGCGCGCGGGGACAGCCGCAGCGCGCGCGTCCCCTCGGCCACCCGGGCGCCGCGGGAGAGCACCACGTCGAGCAGCCCGCGGACCAGTCGCAGCGGCTGGATGCGGGCGGAGTCCGGCGTGTATGAGCCGCCCACCACGCTCGTGGCCCGGATGTGCTCCTCGACCCCGTCGGCGCCGAGCAGGTGGGACTCGTCGCCCCAGCGGGCGTCGGTGGACACGCCCTCGGCGACGCGCTCCAGCTGCGGGCGGTTGCGGGCGAGCGTGACCGTGCCGCCGAACGCGAACCCGCACTCGATCTGCTCGGCCGCGGCCACGCCACCGACCTCGACGACGGTGTCACGCATGGCGGCGCGCATCGCCGCGGCGGCGTCGCGCCCGTGCAGGCGCGCCAGCTCGTCGCCCGAGACGGGCAGGAGGGCCGAGCACCAGCCGCCGTTGCGCCCGCTCGCGCCGAACCCCACCACCTCGGCCTCGATCACCAGCACGTCGAGGGACGGGTCCGACTCGAGCAGGTAGTACGCGGTCCACAGCCCGGTCAGACCGCCGCCGACCACGACGACGTCCGCCTGGGCGTCCCCGTCGAGCGGTTCGAGCGGGGCGAGGTCGGGCAGCTGGTCGAACCAGAGCGAGAGGGGCGCCGTCACAGGCGGGCCCAGGCCTCGGTGAGCACGCCGCGCAGGATGCCGGTGATCTCGTCGAACTCCGCCTGCCCGCAGGTCAGCGGCGGGGCGAGCTGGATGACCGGGTCGCCGCGGTCGTCGGCGCGGCAGTACAGCCCGGCCTCGTACAGCGCCCCGGACAGGAAGCCGCGCAGCAACCGCTCGCTCTCGTCGTCGTCGAACGTCTCCCGGGTGGCCTTGTCCTTGACCAGCTCGATCCCGTAGAAGAAGCCCTCACCGCGGACGTCGCCGACGATCGGCAGATCGAGCAGGCCCTCGAGCGTGCGCCGGAACGCCGGCGCCGACTCCTTGACGTGCGCGGTGATGCCCTCGCGCTCGAACAGGTCCAGGTTGGCATTGGCGACCGCCGCCGACACGGGGTGGCCGCCGAACGTGTAGCCGTGCGCGAACGACGCGTTGCCGGTCCTGAACGGCTCGTACAGCTTGTCGGAGGCGATGAGGGCTCCGATGGGGGAGTACCCCGAGGTCATGCCCTTGGCGCAGGTGATCATGTCCGGCACGTAGCCGAAGTCGTCGCACGCGAAGATCGACCCGATGCGCCCGAACGCGCAGATGACCTCGTCGGAGACGAGCAGCACGTCGTACTGGTCGCAGATCTCGCGCACCCGCTCGAAGTACCCGGGGGGCGGCGGGAAGCACCCGCCGGCGTTCTGCACGGGCTCCAGGAACACCGCGGCCACGGAGTCCGGGCCCTCCATCTCGATGGCGTCCCCGATGCGGTCGGCCGCCCACCGGCCGAAGGCCTTCGGGTCGTCGCGCAGGTGCTCGGGCGCCCGGTACTCGTTGGTGTTCGGCACCTTGTGGGCGCCCGGGACGAGGGGCTCGAACTGCTGCTTCAGCGAGGGCAGGCCAGTGATCGACAGGGCGCCGTGGGTGGTGCCGTGGTACGCGATGGACCGCGAGATCACCTTGTACTTGTTCGGCTTGCCCGTGAGCTTGAAGTAGTTCTTGGCCAGCTTCCAGGCGGTCTCGACGGCCTCGCCGCCGCCGGTGGTGAAGAACACGTGGTTGAGATCGCCCGGGGCGTAGGCCGCGAGCCGCTCCGCCAGGTCGATCGCCTGGGGGTGGGCATAGGACCAGAGGGGGAAGAACGCGAGCTGCTCCGCCTGGACGCGTGCCGCCTCGGCCAGCTCGCTGCGGCCGTGCCCGGCCTGCACGACGAACAGCCCCGAGAGCCCGTCGATGTACTTGCGGCCCTGGTCGTCCCAGATGTGGTGCCCCTGGCCGCGCACGATCGTCGGGACGCCGTGGTCCCAGGCGCTCTGCCGCGTGAAGTGGCCCCAGAGGTGGGCCTTCGCCGCCTCGGAACGCTCGGTACCGAGCCTCGTCAGTGGTGTCGTGCTCATCGGGTCCCCCAGTTGTAGAGCTGCTTGCGCAGCTTCAGGTACACGAACGTCTCGGTGGTCCGCACCCCGGGCAGCGAGCGGATCTTCTGGTTGAGCACCTCGAGCAGGTGGTCGTCGTCCTCGCACACCACCTCGCACAGCAGGTCGAAGCCGCCGGCGGTGATGACCACGTAGTCGACCTCGGGCAGTGCGGCGAGCGCGTCGGCCACCAGCGACAGGTCGCCCTCGCACTTCAGCCCGATCATCGCCTGGCGGGTGAACCCGACCTGGAGCGGGTCGGTCACCGCGACGATCTGCATGACTCCGGAGTCCGTGAGGCGCTGGACCCGCTGGCGCACTGCCGCCTCGGACAGGCCGATCGCCTTGCCGATCGCCGCGTAGGGTCGCCGGCCGTCCTCCTGGAGCTGCTCGACGATCGCCTTGGAGACGTCGTCGAGAACCGGGTGCCCGGGCACGGGTCTGCGTGTGCTCACCCGCCGATGGTGGTGCGCAGAGGGCCTCAATGCAAGGAATCCGTCGCGACAGGCCGTGTGAACTTCTGATTTCGGCGTTCACGCCCCCAGGATCGGCGCAACGGCCCCTTCTGACCTCCCGTAACGGGCGCGAGCGGCGTAGCGTGCGGCGCACCGACCGTGAGGAGAACTGACGTGAGCCAGGCCACCGACCAGACCGTCGAGCTGCAGAACGTGATCGGCGGCGCCCAGCGTCCCGCCGCGGACGGCCGCACGACGGCGGTGATCGACCCGTCGACCGGCGTCGAGTACGCCCGTGCGCCGCTCTCCGGGGCCGCGGACGTCGACGCTGCGTACGGGGCAGCCTCCGACGCGTTCACCACGTGGGGCCGCACGACGCCGGCCGAGCGCCAGCTCGCCCTCCTGCGTCTCGCCGACGCGATCGAGCAGCGCGCCGAGGAGTTCGTCGCCGTCGAGTCCCGCAACACCGGCAAGCCGCTGCACCTGACCGCCACCGACGAGGTGCCGCCCTGCGTGGACCAGCTGCGGTTCTTCGCCGGCGCCGCCCGGGTGCTCGACGGGCTGAGCGCGGGGGAGTACATGGCCGGGCACACGTCCTGGGTGCGGCGCGAGCCCGTCGGCGTCGTCGGCCAGGTCACGCCCTGGAACTACCCGCTGATGATGGCCATCTGGAAGATCGCGCCCGCGCTCGCGGCCGGCAACACGATCGTGCTCAAGCCGTCCGACACGACGCCGGCCTCCACCCTGCTGCTCGGGCAGGTGGCCAACGAGGTGCTCCCCCCGGGCGTGCTCAACGTCGTGTGCGGCGACCGGGACACCGGCCGCGCCCTGGTCTCCCACCAGCGCCCGGACATGGTGGCCATCACGGGCTCGGTGCGCGCCGGCTCGCAGGTGGCCGAGGCCGCCGCGGCCAACGTCAAGCGCGTGCACCTGGAGCTCGGCGGCAAGGCGCCCGTGATCGTGTTCGCCGACGCGGACCTCGCGGCGGCCGCCGAGGGGATCGCCGGCGCCGGGTACTACAACGCCGGGCAGGACTGCACCGCCGCCACCCGCGTGCTGGTGCACGCCTCCGTGCACGACGACTTCGTGGCGGCGCTCGCCGAGGCGGCCAAGGGGCAGCGCACCGGGGTGCCGAGCGACCCCGACGTCGCGTTCGGACCGGTCAACAACGCGCTGCAGCTGGACCGCGTCACCGGGTTCCTCGACCGGCTGCCCGACCACGCGTCGATCGTGACCGGCGGGCACCGGGTGGGCGACGTCGGCTACTTCGTGGAGGCCACCGTCGTCGCGGGGCTCCAGCAGGACGACGAGGCCGTGCAGGACGAGATCTTCGGTCCGGTCATCACGGTCCAGACGTTCACCGACGAGGACGAGGCCATCACGCTGGCCAACGGCGTCCGCTACGGACTGTCCAGCTCGGTGTGGACCCAGAACCACGGCAGGGCGCTGCGGGTGTCCCGGGCGCTGGACTTCGGGGTGGTGTGGATCAACACCCACATCCCGTTCGTCGCCGAGATGCCGCACGGCGGGTTCAAGCACTCCGGGTACGGCAAGGACCTGTCGATGTACGGGTTCGAGGACTACACGCGGATCAAGCACGTGATGTCCGCTTTCGACGCCTGAGCCGACGGATCCCGGGGTCGAATGTTCCATCCGTGCAACATTTTCGTTGCGGGCGGGTGCTTGGGCGACGGATTCCTTGCTGGACGGCCGTCTGTTTGCGAGGATCCAGCCACCCGTCGTCCTCGGCGGCACCCTCCGGCACCCTAGGAGCCTCATGAGCCCCCACCGCCGCCCTGCCCCCGCCGACCCGCGCGTCCGTGCGCTCGTCGCGCAGGCCTCGCACCGAGGGCGGCAGGCGAACCTGTCGCGGCGCTCGTTCCTGGTGGCCGCGCTCGGGACCGCTGGAGCGGCGGCGGTGCTGGCCGCGTGCGGGACCGGATCGCCGTCGGCTGCCGGCTCGAGCGCCGAGGACCTCTCGGACACCGACAAGATCGTCCGCTGGGCCAACTGGACGCAGTACCTCGACCAGGACGACGACGGCACCAGCTACCCGTCGCTCCAGGCGTTCCAGGAGACGTCGGGCCTGTCGGCCACCTACGCCGAGGACATCGACGACAACGACGCGTTCTACGGCAAGGTCTCCGGCCAGCTGAAGAACGGGCAGGACATCGGCTACGACGTCATCACGCTGACCGACTGGATGGCCGCGCGGATGATCCGCCTCGGCTACACCCAGACGCTGGACAAGGCGCGGATTCCCAACGCGGACAACATCCTGTCCAGCCTGGCCAACGTCGACTTCGACCCGGGCCGCACGCACTCCCTCACGTGGCAGTCCGGGTTCGCCGGGCTGGCGTGGGACAAGGAGAAGGTGCCGGGCGGTCTGCACACGCTGTCGGACCTGTGGGCGCCGGAGCTGGCCGGGCGGGTCGAGGTGCTCAGCGAGATGCGCGACACGGTCGGCCTGATCATGCTCGACCAGGGGGTGGACCCCGCGGGGGACTGGAGCGACAGCGAGTTCTACTCGGCGCTCGAGGTGCTCAAGGAGAAGATCGACTCGGGCCACATCCGGCAGGTCCGCGGCAACGCGTACACGCAGGACCTGGCGTCCGGCGACGCGATCGCGGTGATCGGCTGGTCGGGGGACATCACCTCGCTCAACTACGAGTCGGACGGCAAGTTCGAGTTCGCCATCCCCGAGTCGGGCGGGACGCTCTGGAGCGACAACCTGATGGTGCCCGTCGGCTCGCCGCACCTGGCGAACGCGGAGGACCTCATGAACTACTACTACGACCCCGAGGTCGCGGCGCAGGTGGCGGCCTGGGTCAACTACATCACCCCGGTGCAGGGTGCGCAGGAGGCCATGGTCGCCATCGACCCGGAGCTGGCCGAGGACCCGATGATCTTCCCGACCGACGAGATCCTGGCGACCGTCAGCGTGTTCCGGACGCTCGACCCGGACGAGGAGGAGCGCTACAACGGCGAGTTCCTCACCGTGATCGGCGCATGACGACGACCGCCTCCGCCTCCCTGGCGGATGCGACGGCCTCGGGTGGTGCCGCGCTCGAGATCGAGCGCGTGACCAAGGCGTTCGGCACGTTCGTCGCGGTGGACGACCTCACGCTCACCATCCCGTCCGGGTCGTTCTTCGCGCTGCTCGGACCGTCGGGGTGCGGCAAGACGACGACCCTGCGGATGGTCGCAGGGCTGGAGCAGCCGAGCGCGGGGACGATCTCCATCGGTGGCCGGGACGTGACCGGCACGCGGGCGCACCAGCGTCCGGTCAACACGGTCTTCCAGAGCTATGCCCTCTTCCCGCACCTGACCGTGCGGGAGAACGTGGCGTTCGGGCTCAAGCGCTCGCGCGCGAGCGGCATCCCCGGGCGCGTGGCCGACGGGCTCGACCTGGTGGAGCTCGGGCACCTCGCCGACCGCAAGCCGGCCCAGCTCTCCGGCGGTCAGCAGCAGCGGGTCGCGCTCGCCCGCGCGCTGGTGAACCGCCCGGCGCTCCTGCTCCTGGACGAGCCGCTGGGTGCGCTCGACCTCAAGCTCCGGCGCCAGATGCAGCTGGAGCTCAAGCGGATCCAGACCGAGGTCGGGCTCACGTTCGTGCACGTCACGCACGACCAGGAGGAGGCCATGACCATGGCCGACACGGTCGCCGTGATGAACCGCGGGCGGATCGAGCAGCTGGGCTCGCCGGCCGAGCTGTACGAGCTGCCGCGGACCTCGTTCGTCGCCAACTTCCTCGGGCAGTCCAACCTGGTGGCGGGGACCGTGACCGAGCGGCTGACCAAGCGCGGCCTGCTCGGCGTGGACGTCCGCGGCACGCGGGTGCTGGTCCCGCTCGCGCGCGCCGTGCGCACGGAGGGTGCCGTGCTCGTCGGCGCCCGGCCCGAGAAGATGCGGCTGCTGGTGGGCGACCAGGCTCCCGGCCGGGGTGAGAACGTGCTCGGCCCGGGGGTCGTCACCGACGTCTCGTTCATGGGCGTGAGCACGCAGTACCAGGTGGAGGTCGCCGGCCTCGGCACGTTCGGCGTCTTCGCCCAGAACCTGCTCGGCGGTGCCACCGTCACCGTGGGCTCCTCGGTCCGGCTGGCCTGGGCGGTCGACTTCACGTTCGGGCTCGACGGTGCGCAGGCTCGCGACGAGGGCACGGTCGACCTGGACGACGAGCCGTGAGCATCGCCACCGCTCTCGGCGAGAGCGCCTCCGGCGACTCGGCCCCACCGCCGCGGCGGACCGCCCAGCGCGCCCACCTCGTCCTGCTCGGGCCGGGCCTGGTCTACCTGGTGCTCTTCTTCGTGGTCCCCGTCGGCGCGCTGCTGGCCACCTCGCTGTACGTCCCGGTGCCGGGCGGCGACGTGGGGGAGTACCAGCCCGCGCTGCACTGGCAGAACTACACCGACGCGATCGCCCAGTTCTGGCCGGCCATCCTGCGCTCGTTCTGGTTCGCGTTCCTGGCCACGGTGGCGTCGCTGGTCATCGGCTACCCGCTGGCCTACGCGATCGCGGTCCGAGCCCGGGGTCGCAAGCTCCTCCAGGGGCTGCTCCTCGTGCTGGTCGTCGCGCCGTTCTTCACCAGCTTCATCCTGCGCACCATCGCCTGGAAGCAGATCCTCGCCGACGACGCCCTCGTGGTGACCCTCCTGCACTGGCTGCACCTGCTGCCCGCCGACGAGCGCCTGACCGCGACCCCGTTCGCCGTGGTCAGTGGGCTCACCTACAACTTCCTGCCGTTCATGGTCCTGCCCATCTTCGCCGCCCTGGAGCGGCTGGACTCGCGGCTCCTCGAGGCCGGCGCCGACCTGTACGCCTCGCCGACGACCACGTTCCGCACGGTCACCTGGCCGCTGTCCATGCCCGGGGTCGTCGCGGGCACGCTGCTGGTGTTCATCCCGGCCGCCGGCGACTACGTGAACGCGTCCCTGCTGGGCAACAACACCAACACGGCCATGGTGGGCCAGGTGATCGACGCCCGGTTCTTCAAGGTGCTCGACTACCCGACGGCCGCGTCGTTGTCCGTCGTCCTCATGGTCGCGATCCTGCTGCTCGTCGGGGCGTACATCCGGCGGTCCGGGACGGAGGACCTGCTGTGACCGCGGTGCTCGACCGCGTCGAGACGACGACCGCGGCACCGCCCGCCCGCCGCCCCCGCCGGCGGCTCGGGGACCTGATCGTCCCGGTGTTCGCCGCGCTGGCGTTCGTCTACCTCATGGTGCCCGTCGCGTACACGGTCATGTTCTCGTTCAACGACGCCGGCAAGACCAACCTGGTCTGGCGCGGCTTCACGCTGGACAACTGGCAGAACCCCTGCGGTGCGCCCCAGGTGTGCGAGGCGTTCGCCAACTCCCTCCAGGTGGGCGTCGTGTCGACCCTCGTCGCGACGGCCCTGGGCACGCTGGTGGCGATCGCCCTGGTCCGGTTCCGGTTCCGGGGCCGCGCGCTGACCAACCTGCTGATCTTCCTGCCGATGTCCACGCCCGAGGTGGTGCTCGGCGCTGCGCTGCTCGCGCAGTTCCTCACGCTGCGGGTCCCGCTCGGCTTCGGCACGGTCGTCGCGGCGCACGTGCTGTTCTGCATCAGCTTCGTCGTCGTCACGGTCAAGGCCCGGGTCTCCAGCCTGGACCCCGCGCTCGAGGAGGCCGCGGCCGACCTGTACGCGTCGCCGTGGCAGGCGTTCTGGCGCGTCACGTTCCCGCTGCTCATCCCGGGCATCGCCGCCGCCGCGCTGCTCGCGTTCAGCCTGAGCTTCGACGACTTCATCGTCACCAACTTCACGTCGGGCTCGTACACCACGTTCCCCAAGTTCGTGTATGTGTCGGCCACCCGCGGGATCCCGCCGCAGGCCAACGTCATCAGCTCGTTCATGTTCGTCCTAGCCCTGGCTATCGTCGTGCTGGTCCAGGTGCTCGGCTACGCCCGGAGCAAGCGGCTCTCGGCGCCGCGAACGACACAGTGAGGTCGGAGGCGACACTCGTGCGGATCCTGGTGGTCGGCAGCGGCGGGGTGGGCGACGCGGTCGCCCGGATCGCGGCGCGTCGGCGGTTCTTCGAGCGGCTGGTCGTGGCGGACGTGGACCTCGGGCGCGCGCAGCGCACGGTCGAGGCGGCGAGCGCGCACGACGTCGTGGGTGGCCGGTTCGCGGCCGCCGTGGTCGACGCGTCCAGCGCGTCGGCGGTCGAGGCTTTGGTCCGCGAGCACGGGGCCACCCACGTGCTCAACGCGGTCGACCCTCGGTTCGTCCTGCCGATCTTCGAGGGAGTGCACGCTGCCGGCGCGCACTACCTGGACATGGCGATGTCCCTGTCCCACGCCCACCCGGAGCGCCCGTACGAGCTGCCCGGTGTGAAGCTGGGCGACGAGCAGTTCGCCCGGGCCGGGACGTGGGAGGCCGACGGGCAGCTGGCGCTGGTCGGCATCGGCGTCGAGCCCGGGCTGTCGGACGTCTTCGCGCGGTACGCCGCCGACCACCTGTTCTCCGCGATCGACGAGCTGGGGGTGCGCGACGGCGCGAACCTCGAGGTGCTGGGCGACGACGGCGAGCCGATCTTCGCGCCCTCGTTCTCCATCTGGACCACCATCGAGGAGTGCCTCAACCCGCCGGTGATCTGGTCGGCGGACCGCGCGGAGGCCGGTTCGGGGCTGGAGGACGGCTGGTTCACCGTGGCGCCGTTCCACGAGCCCGAGGTGTTCCGGTTCCCGGACCCGATCGGTGACGTGGAGTGCGTGCACGTCGAGCACGAGGAGGTGCTCTTGATGCCCCGCTGGGTGGACGCCCGGAAGGTGACGTTCAAGTACGGGCTGGGCGAGGAGTTCATCGGGGTGCTCCAGACGCTGCACCGCCTCGGCCTGGACAAGACGGAGCCCGTGACGGTCCGGGGCGTCCAGGTCAGCCCACGGGACGTCGTCGCCGCCTCCTTGCCGGACCCGGCCACGATCGGCCCGCGCATGACCGGGTCCACGTGCGCCGGCCTGCTGGTGACCGGCACCGGCACCGACGGCGCCCCGCGCGAGGTGTACCTGTACCACCTGGTCGACAACGCCTGGTCGATGGCCGAGTACGGCGCCCAGTGCGTCGTGTGGCAGACCGCCGTCAACCCCGTCGTCGCGCTCGAGCTCCTGGCCGCGGGCACGTGGAGCGGGACCGGCGTGCTCGGCCCGGAGGCGTTCGACCCGGTCCCGTTCCTCGAGCTGCTCGCGGCGCCCACCCCGGAGGGCTACGGCTCCCCGTGGGGCCTGGAGGAGCGCGTCCCGTCCTAGCGGGCGCGGAGCGCGTCCTCGAGCACGGTCAGCGCCTCGTCCAGCAGGTCGTGGCCGATGACCAGCGGCGGGAGCAGCCGCAGGACGTTGCCCCAGGTGCCGCACGTGAGGACCAGCACCCCCTGCGCCGCACAGGCAGCCGCGACCCGCTGCGCCGCCGCCTTGTCGGGCTCGAGCGTGCCGGGCCGGACCAGCTCGAGCGCGAGCATGGCTCCGCGGCCGCGCACGTCGGCGATCGCCGGGACATCGTGCTGGAGCGCGGTGAGGCGAGGCAGGACGGCGGCCTCGATCGCCCGCGCGGCACCGGCGAGGTCGTCGCGCTCGTAGATCTCGAGCGAGGCCAGCGCGGCCGCGCACGCGAGCGGGTTGCCCCCGAACGTGCCGCCGAGGCCGCCGGCGTGCACGGCGTCGAGCAGCTCGGCGCGCCCCGTGACCGCACCGAGCGGCAGGCCGCCCGCGATGCCCTTCGCCAGGGCGACGAGGTCGGGGACGACCCCCTCGTGCTCCATCGCGAACATGGCACCCGTCCGGGCGAACCCGGTCTGCACCTCGTCGGCCACCAGCACGATGCCCTTGTCTGCCGCCCAGGCGGCCAGCGTCGACAGGAACCCGGGAGCCGGCACGACGAACCCGCCCTCGCCGAGGATCGGCTCGACGACCAGTGCGGCCACCTGGTCCGCGCCCACCTGGCGCTCGGCGACGTCGATCGCGCGCAGCGCGGCCTGCTCGCCGGTCATGCCCCCCGGGTCGCGCAGCGGGTAGGACGCGGGGACCCGGTAGACCTCGCCCGCGAACGGTCCGAAACCCGTCTTGTAGGGCATGGCCCGCGCCGTCATCGCCATCGTGAGGTTGGTGCGCCCGTGGTACGCGTGGTCGAGCACCAGGACCGCGGGGCGGCCCGTGGCGCGCCGGGCGATCTTCACCGCGTTCTCGACGGCCTCCGCGCCGGAGTTGACCAGCACCGACCGCTTGTCGTGGGTGCCGGGCGTCACCCGCGCGAGCCCCTCGCACACGGCGACGTACTCCTCGTACGGGCTGATCATGAAGCAGGTGTGCGTGAAGTCGGCGGCCTGCGCGGCGACGGCCGCGGTCACCTCGGGCGCGCTGGCGCCGACCGACGTCACGGCGATGCCGGAGCCCAGGTCGATGAGCACGTTGCCGTCGACGTCCTCGATGACCGCCCCCGAGGCCCGCGCCACGTAGACGGGGAGCGTGGACGACACGCCCGCCGCGACCGCCGCCGCACGCCGCACGCCCAGGGCGACCGAGCGGGGACCCGGGATCGTCGTGCGCAGGACGCGGCGCTGCTCTAGGGGGGACGCAGGGAGGGAAACGGTGGTCATGAGGGGACGCTAGTGCCGATCTCGTGCTCGGGAAAGCATCGCGCGACGAAATCCGCCGACCGGTGGTGGGAGCACCGCACCCCGCCGATCGGGTGGTCAGGGCGCGCGTGCAGGAGGTTCCCAGGGAGACAGGGGAAGATGGCCCCGCGCGGGTCGACGACGGCCCCGCCCTGGCGCGTGCGCGCAGGTTCCTGACGGAGGGGTCGATGGCGTACCTGGTCGCTGTGCTCATCGTGGTCGTCGTGCTGCTGCTGTCGATCGGGCTGCACGAGGTCGGGCACATGGTGCCCGCCAAGCGCTTCGGCGTGCGCGTGAGCCACTACATGATCGGCTTCGGACCCACCCTGTGGTCGCGTACCAGGGGGGAGACCGAGTACGGCCTCAAGGCGATCCCGCTCGGCGGCTACGTGCGGCTCGTGGGCATGTACCCGCCCGACGCGGCCGTCGGCAACCCGCCCGCCCGCACGTGGCTGGGTCGGCTGGCCAAGGACGCCCGCCAGGCCAGCGCCGAGGAGATCCTGCCCGGCCAGGACGACCGCGCCTTCTACCACCTGTCGACCCCCAAGAAGCTGGTCGTCATGCTCGGCGGCCCGGTGATGAACCTCGTCATCGCGTTCGTGCTCATGGCAGTGGTGCTCCTCGGCTTCGGTCTGCCCACGTACACGCCGCACCTCGCCGGGGTCTCGCAGTGCGTCCTGCCGGCCGACGCGCCCGCGACGAGGACGTGCACGTCCTCCGACGTCGCCGCACCCGCAGCCGCCGCCGGGCTTGAGCCCGGGGACACGGTGGTGTCCTTCGCCGGCACCGAGGTCACGTCCTGGGACCAGCTCTCCGGCCTGATCCGCGGCACCGGCGAGGAGGCCGTCCCGGTCGTCGTCGAGCGCGACGGCGAGCTGGTCGACCTCACCATCACGCCGATCGTGGCCGAACGTCCGGTCTACGACGCGAACGACGAGCCGGTCCTCGACGCCGCCGGCGACGCGGTGACCGAGCCGGTCGGCTTCCTCGGCATCACTCCGTCGCAGGAGATGGTCCGGCAGTCCCCGCTCAGCGTGCCCGCGGCCGTCGCCGACACCACCTGGCAGACGATCACGGTCGTCGCCACGCTGCCCAGCCGCGTCGTGGACCTGGTCCAGTCGCAGGTCAACGACACGCCCCGGGACGAGACGAGCATCATCGGTGTGGTCGGCATCGGTCGGTTCGCAGGGGAGATCGCCACGACGGACGGCATCGGCTGGCAGCTCAAGGCGGCCTCGCTGCTCCAGATGCTCGCCGCGCTCAACATCGCCCTGTTCGTCTTCAACCTGATCCCGCTCCCACCGCTCGACGGCGGCCACGTCGTCGCGGCTCTGTGGGAGGGTGCCCGGCGCCAGGTCGCGCGCGTGCGCGGACTGCCCCGGCCCGGCCCGTTCGACTCGGCCAAGCTGGTCCCGCTGGCGTACTCGGTGTTCATCCTGCTCGGTGCCGTGGGCCTGCTGCTGATCTACGCGGACATCGTCAACCCGGTGCAGATCTGATCCGTGAGGGCCCCGGGGTGATCTCGTGCACACCGGGCCCTCTGGAGCGGGCGCCGGACCGGCCGGGTGCGATGATGACCAGGTGAGCATCCCGATCAGCCTCGGCATGCCGGAGGCGCCCCCCTTGGTCCTGGCACCCCGGCGCAAGACCCGCAAGATCAAGGTCGGAAAGATCGACGTCGGCGGCGACGCCCCGGTGAGCGTCCAGTCCATGTGCACGACGCAGACGACGGACATCAACTCGACGCTCCAGCAGATCGCCGAGCTGACCGCCGCCGGCTGCGACATCGTGCGCGTGGCCGTGCCGACGCAGGACGACGCCGACGCGCTGCCCGCGATCGCGCACAAGTCGCAGATCCCGGTGATCGCCGACATCCACTTCCAGCCGAAGTACGTGTTCGCCGCCATCGACGCCGGCTGCGCCGCGGTCCGCGTGAACCCGGGCAACATCCGCAAGTTCGACGACCAGGTCAAGGAGATCGCCCGCGCGGCGACCGATGCCGGCACGTCGATCCGGATCGGCGTCAACGCCGGCTCGCTCGACCCGCGGCTGCTGGCCAAGTACGGCAAGGCCACCCCGGAGGCTCTGGTCGAGTCGGCCGTGTGGGAGGCGTCGCTGTTCGAGGAGCACGGGTTCCGCGACTTCAAGATCTCGGTCAAGCACAACGACCCCGTGATCATGGTCCGCGCCTACGAGCTGCTCTCCGAGCGCGGCGACTGGCCCCTGCACCTCGGCGTGACGGAGGCCGGCCCCGCGTTCCAGGGCACCATCAAGTCCGCCACCGCGTTCGGCGCGCTGCTGAGCAAGGGCATCGGCGACACCATCCGCGTGTCCCTGTCCGCGCCGCCGGTCGAGGAGGTCAAGGTCGGCATCCAGATCCTCCAGTCGCTGAACCTGCGTCCGCGCAAGCTGGAGATCGTGTCCTGCCCCTCCTGCGGTCGTGCGCAGGTCGACGTGTACTCGCTCGCCGAGCGCGTCACGGCGGGCCTCGAGGGCATGGAGGTGCCGCTGCGCGTCGCCGTCATGGGGTGCGTCGTCAACGGTCCCGGCGAGGCCCGTGAGGCGGACCTGGGCGTCGCGTCCGGCAATGGCAAGGGACAGATCTTCGTCAAGGGTCAGGTCATCAAGACCGTGCCCGAGGCGCTCATCGTCGAGACCCTGATCGAGGAGGCCATGCGCCTCGCGGAGAGCATGGACCCGGTCGAGTCGGGCGACGGTTCACCCGT
This sequence comes from Cellulomonas sp., assembly GCF_965229465.1. Taxonomy (GTDB): domain Bacteria; phylum Actinomycetota; class Actinomycetes; order Actinomycetales; family Cellulomonadaceae; genus Cellulomonas. The sequence continues at coordinate 3,463,162 of NZ_OZ245882.1, forward strand.
CGTCACCGTCGGCTGAGGGTGTCCGCACCCAACGTTCACTCGATCGACGTGTCGGAGATCGGGTGAACCGGACGCCCGTGGTGCAGGATCTACCCATGGTGCAACGCCGCGCTGCTCTGCTCGATGGTCGGGCCGGAGGTCGGGTCCTCGGTGACGTCGACCTCGAGAGCGCCCTGGCCGTCTGTGCCCGGGACGCGGTCGGCTCCGTGCTGGCGACGGCGCGGCTCGAACAGGCTGTCGGACGGACCCTGCGGGCCGCCGGTGGAACCATCTGGGGGTACGAGGAGGACGGCGAGCTCCTCGCGGTCTGCTTCGCCGGCGCGAACATGGTCCCGGTCGTCCCCGTGGACGACCCGCGCGTCGTGAGCCGGGCGCTGGACGCCTTCGCCGGGCTCGCGCGCGGGCAGGGCAGGCGCTGCTCGTCCATCGTCGGCCCCGCCGACGCCGTGCTCGGCCTGTGGGGCCGGCTACGGTACTTCTGGCCCGCGGCCCGCGAGGTCCGCGACGACCAGCCCTCGATGGTGATCGAGCACGCCCCTCTGGTGACGGCCGACCCGCGCGTGCGCCGGTCCCGGCCCGAGGAGTTCGACGTCGTGCTGCCGGCATGCGTGCGCATGTTCACCGAGGAGGTCGGCTACTCGCCGGTCAGCGGCCCGGGCGGACCGTACGAGACCCGCGTGCACGGACTGATCGCCCAGGGCCGGTCGTTCGTCCGCATCGACCCGTCGGCACCCGTCTCCGACCGGCGGCTGGCACGCCGACCCGCGGCGGACGTCGTGTTCAAGGCCGAGCTCGGCGCGGTCGCCGGGGGCGTGGCCCAGGTGCAGGGCGTGTGGGTAGCCCCCGACCGGCGCGGCGAACGGCTCTCCGAGGCGGGGATGGCCGCGGTGGTGCAGATCGCCCGCGGCGAGGTGGCGCCGCTGGTGTCGCTGTACGTGAACAGCTACAACGAGCGGGCGCTCGCGGCGTACCGCGCGGTGGGCTTCCGGCAGGTCGGCACGTACGCGACCGTCCTCTTCTAGCGCTGACCTTCTGGCGCTGACCCTCAAGCGCTGACGCTTACCGCAGCAGCCTCGACATCCGCCGGTCCGCCAGCGGCTTGCCGCCGGTCTGGCACGTGGGGCAGTACTGGAGCGACGAGTCCGCGAAGGACACCTCGTGCACCGTGTTCCCGCACGGCACGTCGTTCCAGCCCGGGCAGGGCTGGCCCGTCCGGCCGTGCACCTTCATCCCGCGCCGCTTGGCGTCCTTGAGCTCGGCGGCGGGCTTGCCGGACGCCGATCCCACCGCCCCCGTGAGCACCTCGCGGATCGCCTCCCAGAGGACTCGGGTGCGGTCGGCGTCGAACGACCTCGTCATCGCGAAGGGGCTCATCCGGGCGGCGAGCAGGATCTCGTCCGAGTAGGCGTTGCCGATGCCCGCGATCGTCCCCTGGTCGCGCAGCAGCCCCTTGACCTGCTGGTTCCGCGACGCGAGCAGCTCGGCGAGGCGGTCCTCGGTGAACTCGTCGGACAGCGGCTCGACGCCGAGCGTCGCGATCTGCGGGACGTCGTCCGGAGCCTCGACCACGTGCACCGCCAGCCGCTTGCGGGTGCCCGCCTCCGTCAGGTCGAAGCCCGAGCCGTCGTCGATGCGCACGCGCAGCGCCAGCGGCGACTTCCCGGGTCGGACAGGGTTGGTCGACAGCTGCTCGGACCAGCGCACCCAGCCCGCGCGCGAGAGGTGCCAGATCAGGTGCAGCGGTTCGCCGGTCGGGGTGGCGACCATGACGTCCAGCCACTTGCCGTGCCGCTGCACGTCCACGACGGTCCCGCCGACCAGCGCGTCCGGCGCCGGGCGGAACGTCTTCAGCGCACTGATGGCGCCGACCGACACCTCGGTCACGGCGTGGTCCACCATCCGCCCGCGCAGGAACTGCGCGAGCGCCTCGACCTCGGGCAGCTCCGGCACGAGCACCATCCAACCCCACGAAATCGCGTACGGCCCATGGATCGCGGGCAACTAGGCTCCGTGCATGCTCATCCGCCTGTCCCAGCTCTTCTTCCGCACGCTGCGTGAGGACCCGGTCGACGCCGAGGTCGCCAGCCACCGGCTGCTCGTGCGCGCGGGCTACATCCGCCGCGCCGCCCCCGGCATCTACTCCTGGCTGCCGCTGGGCCTGCGCGTGCTGGCCAAGGTGGAGCAGGTGGTCCGCGAGGAGATGGCCGCCGCGGGTGCGCAGGAGGTGCACTTCCCGGCGCTGCTGCCCCGTGAGCCGTACGAGGCGACCGGACGCTGGACCGAGTACGGGCCGAACATCTTCCGGCTCAAGGACCGCAAGGGCGGTGACTACCTGCTCGCGCCGACGCACGAGGAGATGTTCACGCTGCTGGTCAAGGACCTGTACTCCTCGTACAAGGACCTGCCGCTCGCGCTCTACCAGATCCAGACGAAGTACCGCGACGAGGCGCGTCCGCGCGCCGGGCTCATCCGTGGTCGCGAGTTCATCATGAAGGACGCCTACTCGTTCGACATCGACGACGAGGGGCTGGCGGCCTCCTACCAGTCGCAGCGGGACGCGTACGAGCGGATCTTCAGTCGGCTCGGCCTCGAGTACGTCATCGTCGCCGCGACGTCCGGCGCCATGGGCGGCTCGCGCTCGGAGGAGTTCCTCACCCCCACCGCGATCGGCGAGGACACGTTCGTGCGCTCGCCGGGCGGCTACGCGGCGAACGTCGAGGCGGTCACCACCGTGGTGCCGGACGCGATCCCGTTCGACGACGCCCCGGCCGCGCACGTCGAGGACACCCCGGACACGCCGACCATCGACACCCTGGTGGCGGTCGCCAACGAGCGGTTCGCGCGTCCGGACCGCCCGTGGGCCGCCGCGGACACGCTCAAGAACGTCGTCCTCGCCCTCGTGCACCCGACCGGCGAGCGCGAGCTGCTCGTGGTCGGCCTGCCCGGCGACCGTGAGGTCGACCTCAAGCGGCTCGAGGCCGGGGTCGCACCCGCCGAGGTCGAGGCTGCCGGCGACGCCGACTTCGCCGCGCACCCGGAGCTGGTCCGCGGCTACCTCGGCCCCGGGGCAGTTGGCCCGAACGTGCTCGTGGCGGACGGCGCCGAGCGCACGGCGGTCCGCTACCTCCTGGACCCGCGCGTCGTCGCGGGGACCCGGTGGATCACCGGCGCGAACGAGCACGGCAAGCACGTGTTCGACCTGGTGGCAGGGCGGGACTTCACCGCCGACGGCACGGTCGAGGCGGCCGAGGTGCGCGCCGGCGACCCCGCGCCGGACGGCTCCGGCCCGCTCGAGCTGGCGCGCGGCATCGAGATCGGCCACATCTTCGCGCTCGGGCGCAAGTACGCCCAGGCGCTCGGCCTCACCGTGCTGGACCAGAACGGCAAGGCGCAGGTGGTGACGATGGGCTCCTACGGCGTCGGTGTCACCCGCGTGCTCGCCGCCCTGGCGGAGGCCAACAACGACGAGCGCGGGCTGGCCTGGCCCGCGCACGTCGCACCGGCGCACGTGCACGTGGTCGCCACGGGCAAGGACCCGGCCGTGTTCGAGGCCGCCGACGCGCTCGCCACCGAGCTCTCGTCGCGCGGGATCGAGGTGCTCTACGACGACCGCCCGGGCAAGGTCTCGCCCGGCGTGAAGTTCGCCGACGCGGAGCTGCTCGGTGTCCCGCTGGTGGTCGTCGTCGGACGCGGGCTGGCCGAGGGTGTGGTCGAGGTGCGCCCGCGCGTCGGCGGCACCACCGAACAGGTGCCGGTCGCCGAGGCGGCCGACCGGGTGGCTGCCCTCGTCGCCGAGCTGCTCGCCGGCTGACGTCGCCGGCGTCAGCCGGTCGGCTGCTGCGCCCGCTCCGGCAGGCCCGGGAACGGGACGTGCGCCGCGCCCCACGTGGCGGCGTCGGCCGTCGCGCGGCGCAGCCCAGCGATGAGCGAGGACCGGCTGCCCGGTTCGGCCTGGGCGACGGCGTTGGCGTACGCGTCGGCGACGGCGGTCTCCAGCGTGCGCGCGAGGGCGGCGGACGCGGCGGGGTCGTCGAGCCCGGCGGGCAGCGCGTAGGACGCGCGGCGGGGGTCCTGCGCGGACCCGTCGATGCCGGCGGCGGCCGCCCAGTCCTCGCTCGTGGCGCGGTGCGCTGCCGCCGCGGCGCGGGCAGCCGTGCGCTGGTCGCCCGAGAGCTTGGCGGCGATCACCTCGAACCCGTAGCCGGCCTCGTCGTGCACCAGCGCGAGCACGCCGACGTCGCCGGTGGTCAGACCGTCGACCCCAGTGGTCGCCGTCGTGCCCGCCGGGGTCGGTGCGGGATCGGTCGCGGCGGGTGCCTCGTCGGGCGCGAGGGCCGGCACCGGGGCGCCGGTGGCGCCGGCCAGGCGTTCGGTGAGCTCCCCACGGGACGTGGCGACCGACGCGATCAGTCGAGCGAGAGAGCCGTCGGGCACCGCGTCCGCGTCGGTGAGGGCCGTGCGGGTCGCCGCCGCCAGCTGCTCCAGCACCTCGGCGACCGAGCCGGTGGTCGGGGGGCTCGCTGTGGGGGAGTCCGTGGGGGTCGGCAGGCCGGAGACGTACACGCCCCCGAGCTGGTCGGCATGCTGGTCGGAGTACCCGACGACGTCCGCGAGGACCGGGGCGACCGGCTCCACCGCGCCGTCGGGGAGCAGCGCCGCCGCCGACGCAGCGGCCGACAGGGCCGCCGAGTCGGCGACCGTCCGGGCGCGGATCTGCTCGAGAGCGTCCGGGCTGGGCTCGACCGGGGGCGGGGTCTCGGCCCGCAGACCGCACGCCGCGAGGGTGAGAACCATCACGGCCACGGCGAGCACCCGGGCCAGCGGGCGCGCGAGATCGTGCCGCGCTGCGAGGTCCCGGTCGGTGCTCATCGCCGGTGATCCTGCCATGCCGCCGGGGCGCGGCCGTCGGGCACGCCCGGACTCGTTACTGTGGTCCCACAACATCACAGGGTCGCAACGTCGCTCGCCGACGACCCGCTGGACCGACAGGAGGCTGACATGGTCGCGCCAGCACACGCAGAACGGGTCCGGCGCGTCGTGGAGCCTGCCGTCGTGGCCGGGGGTCTCGTGCTCGAGGACGTCACGGTGCGCAGGACCGGTGCGCGGTCGGTGGTCGAGGTGGTCGTCGACGTGACCGAGGACGACGAGGGCGGTCTGGACCTGGAGCGCGTGGCCGAGGCGACCCGTGCGGTCTCCGACGCCCTCGACGCGGCCGACGTGATCGTCGGCGAGTACACGCTCGACGTGATGAGCCCGGGTGTGTACCGCCCGCTGACGGAGCGCCGCCACTTCACGCGCGCCGTCGGGCGCATGGTCACCCTCACCCTGACGGACGGCACCAAGCTGGCGGGCCGGATCACCGAGGTGGACCGCACCGGCCCGGACGGCGACGCCGTCGTGGTCATGCCGGTGACGCCGGGCCGCAAGGGACGCAAGCCGGTGGTGGGTGACCCGGTCCGCGTGCTCCTGACGGGTGTGCGCGAGGCGCACGTCGAGGTGGACCTGTCGGGCATCGGCCCTGTGGACGACGACGAGGCCGGGCGCGACGCCGCCGGCGAGGAGAGCTGAGATGGACATCGACATGCAGGCGTTGCGGCTGCTCGAGCGCGAACGGGAGATCAGCCTCGACGTGCTGGTCTCCGCGATCGAGCAGGCGCTGCTGTCCGCCTACCACCGCACCCCGGGTGCTCAGGCGAAGGCCCGGGTCGAGGTGGACCGCAAGACGGGCCACGTGACCGTGTGGGCGCGCGAGGCGGCGCCTATGGGGGAGCCCGACGACGAGGGCATCATGCCGCCGCCGGGTCCGGACGGCCCCGAGTACGACGACACCCCCGACGGCTTCGGCCGGATCGCGACGGCGACGGCGCGCCAGGTCATCGTGCAGCGCCTGCGCGACGCCGAGGACGACCAGGTGCTCGGCGCGTTCCGCGGCAAGGAGGGCGAGGTGCTCGGCGGCGTCATCCAGCAGGGCCGGGACCCGCGCACGGTGCTCATCGACGTCGGTGGGACCGAGGCCGTCCTGCCCGCGCACGAGCAGGTGCCCGGTGAGGAGTACGTGCACGGCGACCGCATCCGCGGCTACGTCCTCGAGGTCGCCCGTGGCCAGCGCGGACCGCAGGTGACCCTGTCCCGCACGCACCCGAACCTGGTGCGCAAGCTCTTCGAGCTCGAGGTGCCCGAGGTCGCCGACGGCACCGTCGAGATCACCGCCATGGCACGCGAGGCCGGCCACCGCACCAAGATGTCCGTCCGCGCGACCGTGGCGGGCGTCAACGCCAAGGGTGCCTGCATCGGGCCGATGGGTGGTCGCGTGCGCGCCGTCATGGCGGAGCTGCACGGCGAGAAGATCGACATCGTCGACCACGCGGACGACCCGGCCGAGATGATCGCCCACGCGCTCTCGCCGGCCCGGGTGCTGTCCGTCACGGTGGTCGACCCGGTGGCCCGTGCCGCGCGGGTCGTCGTGCCGGACTACCAGCTGTCGCTCGCCATCGGCAAGGAGGGCCAGAACGCCCGCCTGGCCGCGAAGCTGACGGGGTGGCGCATCGACATCCGGTCCGACGCCGAGGTCCCGGGGGAGAGCGTGTCGCAGGGCGCCCCCGGTGCTCGCGACGGTGCGGACGGCAGTGAGTGACCTCACGAGTGACGCCGCCGGAGCCGCGGCGCGGTAGACTTGCTGCGGCTGGGCCGGATGTCCGGCTCCTCCCGTCGAGCCGGCGGACCCCACAGACACTCGAACGTGTCTCTGGCATGGGTCCGGTGCGCACGTGCGTGGGGTGCCGAGCCACCGGCCCGAGGTCAGCCCTGCTGAGGGTGGTCGCTGTCACCGAGGGTTCAGTCGAACTTGTCGTGGATGTCGCTCGCCGGATGCCGGGCAGGGGGGCATGGCTGCACCCCGATCCTGGATGTCTGGAGAAAGCCGAACGCCGACGTGCGTTCGGGCGCGCCCTGCGAGCTGCAGGGCAGCCCGACACGAGCGCGGTCCACCGCCACCTCGAGGCCCAGGAGCAGGACGTCGTCGGGTAGTTCCCGGCGGCGAGGCCGATCGTCGATACGGAAAGCGGGTTGGAAGCCGATGGCTGCCCGATGAGCACGCACCGATGAGTACCCAGCGATGAGTACCCAGCACTAACGACGGTCCGACCCTGTCCGGGCGGACCGAGACAGGAGAGATGTGGCCAAGGTCCGCGTCTACGAGCTCGCCAAAGAGCTCGGGGTCGACAGCAAGACCATCATGACCAAGCTGAACGAGTTCGGTGAATTCGTCCGCTCGGCATCCTCGACCATCGAACCGCCGGTCGTCCGCAAGCTGCGGGACACCTACCCGGTCGGTGGCGGAGGTTCCGCCCCCGCAGCAGCGCCTGCCCCGAAGGCACCGGCACGCCCGGCGCCCGCCCCGGCCGCTGCCGCCCCCACTGCACCCGCACCCGCTGCACCGGTCGAGGCCCCGCGCCCCGCACCTGTCGCGGCTGCGGCCCCTGCCGGGCCGGCTGCCCCCGCAGCTCCGGCACCGGCACCGGCAGCGCGTCCGGCCCCGGCCGCCGCGCAGGCGCCGGCCGCTGCAGCTCCGGCCAGCCCGGCCGTCCGTCCCGGACCGCGTCAGGCCCCGCCTGCCGCACGCCCGGGCAACAACCCCTTCGCGCCGTCCCAGGGCATGCCCCGTCAGGGCGAGCGCCCCGGCGGCGGTGCCCCGCGTCCCAGCGGCTCGCGGCCCGGCAACAACCCGTTCGCGCCCTCGCAGGGCATGCCGCGTCCGGGCGACCGTGACCGTCGTCCCGCCGCCACCGAGGGTGCTCCGGCCGCCTCGGCCGGCGAGCGTCCCGGCGGTCCCCGTCCCGGCGGTCCCCGCCCGGGTGGTCCTCGCCCCAACCCCGGCATGATGCCGGGCAAGACGTCCAGCGGTGTCGGTCGTCCCGGCGAGCGTCCGGCCGGCCCCGGTGGCCGTGGCGGACCCGGCGGTGCCGGTGGCGGTGCGCGCGGCGGCTACGCCGGTCGTCCCGGCGGCGGTGGCGGTGCGCCCGGTGGCGCTCCCGGTGGTGGCGGCGGTTTCGCCGGTCGTCCCGGTGGCGGTGGCGGTCGTCCCGGCGGTGCCGGTCGTGGCAGCACGCAGGGTGCGTTCGGCCGCGCAGGCGGTCGTCCCGTCCGCGGTCGCAAGTCGAAGCGTGCGAAGCGTCAAGAGTTCGAGCAGATGCAGGCCCCCTCGCTGGGTGGCGTGCAGGTTCCCCGTGGCAACGGCAAGACCACCATCCGCCTGCGCCACGGCTCGTCGCTGAACGACTTCGCCGACAAGATCGACGCCAACCCGGCCGCGCTGGTCACGGTGCTGTTCCACCTCGGTGAGATGGCAACGGCGACCCAGTCGCTGGACGAGGACACGTTCGGCACGCTGGCCGAGGAGCTCGGCTACATCATCGAGATGGTGTCGGCCGAGGAGGAGGACCGCGAGCTGCTCGGGGCCTTCGACATCGACCTGGACGCCGAGCTCGAGGCCGAGGGCGACGACGACCTGACGGCGCGGCCCCCGGTCGTCACCGTCATGGGTCACGTCGACCACGGAAAGACCAAGCTCCTCGACGCCATCCGTCAGACGGACGTCGTCGCGGGCGAGGCCGGCGGGATCACGCAGCACATCGGTGCCTACCAGGTGCACACCACGCACGAGGGCATCGACCGTGCCGTCACGTTCATCGACACCCCGGGCCACGAGGCGTTCACCGCCATGCGTGCCCGTGGTGCGCAGGTGACCGACATCGCGATCCTCGTGGTCGCGGCGGACGACGGCGTGATGCCCCAGACCATCGAGGCGCTCAACCACGCCCAGGCGGCCGGTGTGCCGATCGTGGTCGCGGTCAACAAGGTGGACAAGGAGGGGGCCAACCCCGCCAAGGTCCGCCAGCAGCTCACCGAGTACAACCTGGTGGCCGAGGAGTACGGCGGCGACACCATGTTCGTCGACGTCTCCGCGAAGTCGCTCACGGGCATCGACCAGCTGCTCGAGGCGGTCCTCCTCACGGCGGACGCTGCCCTCGACCTGCGGGCAAACGCCGACAAGGACGCCCGAGGCGTCGCCATCGAGGCGAACCTCGACAAGGGGCGCGGTGCCGTGGCAACCGTCCTGGTCCAGTCCGGCACGCTGAACGTCGGCGACTCGATCGTCGCCGGCACGGCGTACGGCCGCGTCCGCGCGATGTTCGACGAGCACGGCGAGCCGGTCCTCGTGGCCGGGCCGTCGCGTCCGGTCCAGGTGCTCGGCCTGACATCGGTGCCCCGCGCCGGCGACACGTTCATCGTGGCCCCGGACGACCGCACCGCGCGTCAGATCGGCGAGAAGCGCGAGGCGGCCGAGCGTGCCGCCCTCCTGGCCAAGCGTCGCAAGCGCATCAGCCTCGAGGACTTCACGCAGGCGCTCCAGCAGGGCAAGGTCGAGACCCTCAACCTGGTCCTCAAGGGCGACGTGTCGGGTGCCGTCGAGGCACTCGAGGACGCGCTGCTCAAGATCGACGTGGGCGAGGAGGTCGAGCTGCGGGTCATCCACCGTGGGGTGGGTGCCATCACGCAGAACGACGTCAACCTGGCCACCGTCGACTCGGCGATCATCATCGGGTTCAACGTCAAGTACGCGGAGCGCGTCGAGGAGCTGGCGGACCGCGAGGGCGTCGACGTGCGCTTCTACTCGGTCATCTACCAGGCGATCGACGACGTCGAGGCTGCTCTCAAGGGCATGCTCAAGCCGGAGTACGAGGAGGTGCAGCTCGGTTCCGCCGAGGTGCGCGAGGTCTTCCGGTCCTCGAAGTTCGGCAACATCGCCGGGTCGATCGTCCGGTCGGGCCTCATCCGACGGAACACGAAGGCTCGCGTCACGCGCGGTGGCAAGGTCGTCGGCGACAACCTGACGATCGAGTCGCTCAAGCGGTTCAAGGACGACGCCACGGAGGTCCGCGAGGGCTTCGAGTGCGGTATCGGCCTGGGGTCGTTCAACGACGTCGAGATCGGCGACACCATCGAGACCTGGGAGATGCGCGAGAAGCCTCGCGCCTGACCCAGTGATCACCGACCGCAGGGCGGGCGAGGAACCCTCCTCGCCCGCCCTGCGGTCTCTCCACGAGGAAGGATCGTCCGATGGCGGACACCGCCCGCGCCCGCAAGCTGTCCGAGCGCATCCAGCAGGTCGTCGCGCAGATGCTCGACACCCGTATCAAGGACCCGCGTCTGGGGTTCGTCACGATCACCGACGTGCGCGTGACCGGTGACCTCCAGCACGCCGACGTCTTCTACACGGTGCTGGGCGACGACGCCGCACGCACCGACTCGGCCGCAGCGCTCGAGAGCGCGAAGGGCATCATCCGGTCCGAGGTCGGCAAGCAGACCGGCATCCGGTTGACGCCGTCGCTGGACTTCTACCTCGACGCCCTCCCGGACACGTCCGCACAGCTGGACGCGGCGCTGCTGGAGGCCGCCCGGCGTGACCGTGAGGTGGCCGCTCTGGCCGCCCAGGCGAGCTTCGCCGGTGACGCCGACCCGTACAAGAAGGCGGACGACGAGAACTCAGCCGCGGACGAGGACTGACGACCGACGACCGACGACACGCACGACGACGCCCCCGAGGAGAGATCCTCGGGGGCGTCGTCGCTTGCTCAGGCGGTCTCGCGGCCCGTGCCCCGTGGCATCCACAGCAGCACCATGAGGGCGCCCAGCCCGGTGACCGCGGCAGCGACCAGGGCGGCCGGCTGGAGTCCCGCGACGTAGCCGTCGGGGGTGAGCGTGCCGTCGGACGCGGTGAACACCGCGACGAGCGCGGCGACGCCCAGCGCGCCGCCGATCTCCCGGATCGTGGCGTTCACGGAGCTCGCGGTGCCGTGGTCGTCCGGGGCCATGTCGAAGAGCACCGCGGTGGCGCTGGGGGCGAAGGTCAGTCCCATGCCGATCCCCGCGAGGGCCAGGCCCGGCACCAGGTCGGCATACACGAGCCCATCTATGCCGACGACCAGGCCCTGCCACGCCAGCCCGGCCGCCTGGAGGGCGAGACCCGCCGTGAGCAACGGGCGGACACCGATGCGGGGTGCGAGCATCCCCGCGATCGGGGCGAAGATCATGGGCGCGGCGGTCCAGGGCAGGGTGCGGATGCCGGCCTCCAGCGGGGTGAAGCCCATCCCGATCTGGAGGTACTGCGCGAGCAGGAAGACGAGTCCGAACACCCCGAACGAGAACGCCAGCGCGCTGCCGTTGGCCACGGCGAACGACCGCACGCGGAACAGGCGCAGCGGGACCAGCGGGTGGTCCGTGCGGGACTCGCGGACCAGGAAAGCGCCGAGCAGCAGGACGCCGAGGACCAGGCCGCCGACCACGCGGGTGGAGCCCCAGCCGTCGTCGTTGCCGCGCACGATCGACCAGACGAGCGCGAGGATGCCGGACCCGGCGAGCGCAAGACCGGCCAGGTCGAGCGGCTGACGCCGGCCGCGCGACTCGGGCAGTGCCCAGAGCACGAGCGGGATGGCGACCACCGCGACCGGGACGTTGATCCAGAAGATCGCCTCCCACGAGATGCCGTCCACCACCGCGCCGCCGATCACCGGGCCGAGCGCCACGCCGAGGCCGGAGGTGGCTCCCCAGATCCCGATCGCCATCGCACGGCGGGCGGGAGGCACAGCCGCGGCAAGCAGCGTGAGGGACAGCGGCATGATGGCCGCCGCGCCGGCACCCTGGAGCGCGCGCGCCGCGATGAGCATCTCGGCGCTGGTGGACAGCGCGGAGGCGATGGACGCGAGCGCGAACACGGCGATGCCGGCGACGAAGACCCGGCGGCGGCCCCACCGGTCGCCGAGCGTGGAGGCCGCGATCATGAGCGTCGCGAAGCTGAGCGTGTAGGCGTTGACCATCCACTGGAGCTGCTCGAGCGAGGCGGACAGCTCGGTGCGCAGGACGGGGAGCGCGGTCGTCATGACGAGGTTGTCGAGGGTGGCCATGAACATGGGGACGGAGGCCGCGATCAGCGCGATCGCGGTGCCCCGTCGGCGCCCGGAGGAGGGCGGCGCAGCCGGTGGCAGGGGGACCTGGGCCGGTGCCGGCATCGTGACGGTCACGGGAGCTCCTTGTTGGCATTGATTGATTACTAACAAGGGAGACCGTAGGCATCGACTGATAACATGTCAACCATGTCTTCCGACCAGATCACGCAGCTGCCGGCGAAGAGGCCGACCCAGCGCATGTCCGGCGTCCAGCGGCGCGAGGAGATCCTCGTCGCGGCGCGGACCGTCTTCGCCGAGCGCGGCTACGCCGCCAGCACCGACGAGGTGGCCCGCGCGGCTGGCGTGTCGCAGCCGTACGTCGTGCGCCTGTTCGGCACCAAGCGCGAGCTGTTCCTCGAGGCCTACAAGGTGGCCAGCGCGCAGATCGTCGAGGCCCTGACGGCCGTCCCTGCGGGGCCCGACGCCGCGATGCGGATGGGGGACGCCTACATCGGCCTGCTCGCCGACCGCGACCTGCTGCGGATGGTCATGCACGGCTTCATCGCAGGCGCGGACGACGAGGTCGGGCGCGTGGCGCGGCACACGCTGGGGGAGGCGTTCCGGCTGTTCCAGGAGCGGTCGGGCGAGGACGAGCAGGCTGCCCGCCTGTTCGTCGCGCAGGGCATGCTCATCAACGTGCTGCTCGCCGTCGACGCGCCCGCGCACGCCGGCGAGGACGCCGGCCTGGACGCCCTGGTGCAGTGCGTCCAGGACGACATCGCCGACCGGCGCACCGCGTGACGCGCGGCGCGGCCGACCGGCAGCCGCGCGAGAGACGGCCCACCGCCGCGGACGGCGTCGTCGTCGTCGACAAGCCCGCGGACTGGACCAGCCACGACGTCGTCGCCCGCATGCGCAGACTGGCGAGCACCCGCAAGGTCGGCCACGCCGGGACGCTGGACCCCATGGCGACGGGGGTGCTCGTGATCGGCATCGGTCGGGCGACGCGGCTGCTCACGTACATCGTGGGGGCCGACAAGGAGTACACGGCGACCATCCGGCTGGGGGTCTCGACCACCACCGACGACGCCGAGGGGGAGACCCTCACCACCGTCGACGCCTCCCACCTCACCGCCGCCGATGTCGAGGCCGGCGTCGCCGGCCTGACCGGAGCGATCCAGCAGGTGCCCAGCGCGGTCTCCGCGATCAAGGTCGACGGGAAGCGGGCGTACGCCCGGGTCCGGGCCGGCGAGGACGTCGAGCTCGCCGCGCGCCCGGTGACCGTGAGCCGGTTCGAGGTGCACGACGTGCGCGCGGCGCGCACGGACGACGGCTCTCCGGTGCTCGACGCCGATGTCACCGTCGTTGTGTCGTCGGGCACGTACGTCCGCGCCCTGGCCCGCGACCTCGGCACGGCGCTCGGCGTCGGCGGTCACCTCACGGCCCTGCGGCGGACTCGCGTCGGCGGCTACGGGCTCGACGTCGCCCGGTCGCTGGACGACCTCGGGGCGCTGCCGATGGACGCGCCGATCGACGTCGTGTCGCTCGCAGACTCCGCGCGCGCCACGTTCCCGGTCAGGGAGCTCACGGTCGACGAGGCGCGCGCCCTGTCGTACGGGCAGGCGATCGGCGTGGTCGACGGTGCGCCGGAGGTGACGGTGGCGGGGATCGACCCGGAGGGCCGGCTGGTCGCGCTGCTGGAGGAGCGGGGCGGCAAGGTTCGCCCGGCCCTGGTGTTCGCGCCCGCCTGAGCCGCGCGTCCGAATCGTTTCGAGCGGTGTTCTGGGGAGCGGTGGGCCCCTAGCCTGCCCGGAGCGTGCCCGCGCCCCACACCGTGGTGGGAGCGCTCCTACCGAAGGGGACACCGTGGTCTTTCGTCCGAACCGGCGTACTGCCGCCGCCGTCGTCGCCGCAGCCGGCCTGATTCTCGCGGGCATCTCGCCCGCGGTCGCCGACGTGCCTGCCGAGTCGTTCGACGACGGCCCCGGCGGCTGGGTCGCCTACGGTCACGACGGGGAGATCGACACCGGCGACGGCCGGCTGTGCGTCGACGTGCCCGCGGGCTCGTCCCAGTACGGCGTCGGTGTCCTGCTCAACGGGGTCGCCGTCACGCAGGGGTCGACGTACACGCTCGCCTTCTCGGCCTCGGCGACGACGGACGTCACCATCCGCGCGCTGGTCGGACAGAACGGCGCCCCGTACGGCACCGTGGTGGACAAGGCTCCGGTGCTGACGGCCGACCTCACGGACTACTCCTACGAGTTCACCGCGGCGGCCACCTACCCGGCCACCGCGACGCCGGACGAGCCCGAGGGCCAGATCGCGTTCCAGCTGGGTGGCGTCAGCCCCGACGCGTGGACGTTCTGCCTGGACGACGTCTCCCTGACGTCCGACACCGAGCTCCTGCCGCACACGTCCTTCGCGGAGTCGTTGGGACCGTGGGGCCTGTACGGGGGATCCGACCCGGTGTTCGCCGACGGCAGCGTGTGCACCACGCTCCCCGGGGGGCAGAGCAACCCGTGGGACGCGGGGCTGGCGTTCACCGGTCTGCCCATCGAGGAGGGCCAGAACTACGTCCTGTCCTTCACGGCCAGCGCCTCGGCGGACACCCCCGTGCGCGTCATCGTCGGCGAGGGCGGCGGTGCGTACCGCACCGCGTTCGAGCAGTCCGCCGTGCCGCTGACCAGCGAGCTCGCCGAGTACACCTACCCGTTCACCGCGAACGTCACGTTCCCCGCCGACGGCACCGCGCCCGGCCAGGTCGCGTTCCACCTGGGCAAGTCGATCGGGTACGACTTCTGCATCTCCGACGTCTCCCTGCGGACCACCGCGAGCCCGCCGCCGCCGTACGAGCCCGAGACCGGGCCGCGCGTGCGGGTCAACCAGGTGGGCTACGTCCCCGACGGCCCGAAGCGGGCGACGCTCGTCACCGACGCGACGGAGGCGCTGCCGTGGGAGCTGCACGACGCGACCGACGCGGTCGTCGCCACCGGCACGACCTCGCCGGCAGGCAAGGACAGCTCGACCCGGCTCGGCGTCCACCTCATCGACTTCTCCGACGTGACCGCCACAGGCACCGGCTACACGGTGGTCGCCGACGGGGAGACCAGCCGGCCGTTCGACATCGACGCCGACCTCTACCAGCAGCTGCGTCAGGACTCGCTCGACTACTTCTACCTCGCCCGCTCCGGCACCCCGATCGACGGCGCGATCGTCGGCGACGAGTACGCGCGGGTGGCCGGTCACGTCGGCGTCGCACCCAACCAGGGCGACACCGAGGTGCCGTGCATCGGGCCGCGCGACTACTACGACGGCTGGACCTGCGACTACACCCTGGATGTCTCGGGCGGCTGGTACGACGCCGGCGACCACGGCAAGTACGTGGTGAACGGCGGGATCTCCGTGGCGCAGCTGCTCGGCACGTACGAGCGGACGCTGACCGCGCCCTCGGCCACCGCGGGAGCGCTCGGCGACGGCACCCTCGACCTGCCGGAGCACGGCAACGACGTCCCGGACGTGCTCGACGAGGCGCGCTGGGAGCTCGAGTGGATGCAGAAGATGATCGCGCCGTCGGGCGAGTACGCCGGGATGGTGCACCACAAGATCCACGACGAGGGCTGGACCGGCCTGCCGCTCCTGCCCGCGGCCGACCCGCAGAAGCGCTCGCTGGCCCGGCCGTCGACCGCGGCGACCCTCAACGTCGCAGCCGTGGCCGCGCAGGGTGCCCGCCTGTTCCGCACCTACGACCCGGCGTTCGCGGACTCGCTGCTCGCCACCGCCCGGTCCACCTGGGCCGCTGCGCTGGCGCACCCGGCCGTGTACGCGCCGGGGGCGGCCGGCGCCGACGGCGGCGGTGCCTACGACGACCGTGACGTCACCGACGAGTTCTACTGGGCGGCCGCCGAGCTGTTCCTGACCACCGGCGAGGACGCGTTCGAGCAGTACGTCCTGGCCAGCCCGCAGCACACCGCGGACGTCTTCACGCCCGACGGCTTCTTCTGGGGTGGCGTCGCGGCCCTCGGCCGGCTCGACCTGGCCACCGTGCCGAACGACCTGCCCGGGCTCGAGGCCGTCAAGGAGTCGGTGGTCGCCGGTGCAGACGGCTACGTGGCCAGCCAGGCCGAGCAGGCGTTCGGCTCGGTCTACTCGCCTTCGAGCGGCGAGTACGCGTGGGGCTCCAGCTCGTCGGTGGCCAACAACCTCGTGGTCGTCGGCGTCGCCTACGACCTCACCGGAGACCCGACCTACAGCCGCTCGGTGCTCGAGGGCATGGACTACCTGCTGGGCCGCAACGGGCTCAACCAGTCGTACGTGACGGGGTGGGGCGAGGTCGCCTCGCACCAGCAGCACAGCCGCTGGTTCGCCCACTCGCTGGACCCGGCACTGCCTCAGCCGCCGACTGGCTCGCTCGCCGGGGGACCGAACTCGCAGTCCAGCACCTGGGACCCGACGATGCAGGCCACGTTCACCGAGGGCTGCGCGCCGTCGATGTGCTACCTGGACACCATCTCGTCGTGGGCGTCCAACGAGATCACGGTCAACTGGAACTCCGCGCTCTCGTGGGTGGCGTCGTTCGTGGCCGACCAGGGTTCCGGGGCCCCGGCCCAGGTGGCTCCGGCGGTCACCAGGCAGCCGGCATCGGTCACGGCCGCCCTCGGCACCACCGTGTCGTTCACCGCGGCGGCGACCGGCACACCGGAGCCGACGGTCCAGTGGCAGGTCCAGCGGGCCGGACCGTGGCACGACGTCCTCGGCGCCACGGGGGTCTCCTTGGACGTCGTCGTGACCGCCGACGCGCGGTATCGCGCGGTCTTCACCAACCCGGCAGGCTCGGCGGCGACGGACGCGGCGACGCTGACGGTCGCGCGATCGGCGCCGGTGGTCACCACGCAGCCCGCGCCGGTCCGGGCCACGCTCGGGGCGACCGTGACGTTCACGGCCACGGCCACCGGGTACCCGGCGCCGACCGTCCGCTGGCAGGTGCGCTGGTGCGGCGGGGCGTGGGTCGCCGTGCCGGGCGCGACGAGCACCACGCTCAGGTTCCGGGCGACCCTGCTGGGCATCGGGACCGAGTACCGGGCCGTGTTCACCAACGCCGCAGGCTCGACGACGACGAAGTCCGCCCGCCTCACGATCGGTCTGCCCGGAGGTCGCTGGATCACCTCGTAGCACCGTCCGGACCGCCCGGCACGCGCCCCGTGGCGTGTGCCGGGCGGTCGGGGTGGCAGTCTTGTCCGTCGGGCCCTCGATCGCTGGCGGGGGACGGACGACGAGGAGCAGGTGTGCAGGTCTGGAGGGAGCTGTCCGACGTGCCCGCGGACTTCGGTCCGTCGGTGGTCACGATCGGCAACTTCGACGGGGTCCACCGCGGGCACGTCGGCGTGCTGCGCCGGATGTGCGCCGACGCGCGGGCCGCGGGCGCGCAGGCTGTCGCCGTGACGTTCAGCCCGCACCCGCAGCAGGTGCACCGGCCCGACACGGCCCCGCCGCTGCTGACCGGCGACGCCGACCGGCTGGAGCTGCTGGAGCAGACCGGCCTCGACGGCGTGCTCCTGCTGGAGTACACGCTCGAGTTCGCCCGGCAGACCCCGCAGGAGTTCGTCGGGCGCTACCTGGTGGACGTCCTGCACGCGCAGACGGTCGTCGTCGGGCGTGACGTGCGGTTCGGCTGGAACAACTCCGGCGACCTGTCCACGATGGTCGAGCTCGGGCGCGAGCACGGGTTCGACGTCGAGGTCATCGACGACGTGACCCCCGCCGCGTCGGCGGACCCGGGGAGCCCCGAGGACCTCGCTGCCGACCCGCTGCGTCGGCGCTGGTCGTCGACGTGGGTGCGCGAGCTGCTCGACGCGGGAGACGTGGTGCAGGCCGCACGGGTGCTCGGCCGCCCGCACCGGGTGCGCGGCACCGTCGTGCACGGCGACGCGCGCGGCCGTGAGCTGGGCTTCCCGACCGCCAACCTCGGTCCCGACGCGACGGGCATGGTCCCCGCGGACGGCGTGTACGCGGGCTGGCTGCGTCGCGTGTCGGTCGACCCCGGCAGCGCGGACGCCGTCCTGCCCGCGGCCATCTCGATCGGCACCAACCCGACGTTCGACGGGGTCGAGCGGCGCGTCGAGGCCTACGTGCTCGACCGCACCGACCTGGACCTCTACGGGCAGGTCGTCGTCCTCGAGCTGGTCGAGCGGCTGCGGCCGACCCTGCGCTTCGAGTCGGTCGACGAGCTGGTCACGCGGATGCACGAGGACGTCGACCGCACCCGCGAGGTCCTCGACGCCTGAGCCCGTCCGCGTCCGGAGCCACGGGAAGCCCCTGGTACGATGGTCGCTGCCGTACGAACGGCCGCGGAATGAGAGAGCCCGGGTGGACATGCCCCGGCGCACCGCGCAACGAGACAACCTGGAGAACCGTGCCGCTCGAAAGTGCCGTCAAGCAGTCCATCATGACCGAACACGCCACCCACGAGGGTGACACCGGTTCCCCCGAGGTCCAGATCGCGATGCTCACGCAGCGCATCAAGGACCTCACGGAGCACCTCAAGACCCACAAGCACGACCACCACAGCCGCCGCGGCCTGCTGCTGCTCGTCGGCAAGCGTCGTCGCCTGCTGGGTTACCTCCAGAAGGTGGACATCAACCGCTACCGCAGCCTCATCGAGAAGCTCGGTCTGCGCCGATAACGCCTCGCACCAGCCCGGACCCGCTGATGGGTCCGGGCTGGTGTGTCGTCACGGCACGCTGCCCCACAGAACGACCGGCACGACCAGCACCACCAGCACGACCAGCACCACACACCGCGTCGGTCCGCTCGGTCCGGTCCTCGGTAGTGGCTTCCGGAAGCGCCTCACGGCGCGTCCGGTGGCCTCGATCGAAGATCGCTCGCGGACGGCCGGCGCCTTCTAGAAAGAGGAGGGCACCCATGGAGGGTCCCGAGATCCAGTTCGCCGAGGCAGTGATCGACAACGGTCGCTTCGGCACCCGCACCGTCCGCTTCGAGACCGGCCGCATCGCCAAGCAGGCCGCCGGTGCCGCCGTCGCCTACCTGGACGGCGAGACGACGCTGCTCGCCGCCACCACGGCCGGCAAGCACCCGAAGGAGCAGTTCGACTTCTTCCCCCTGACCATCGACGTCGAGGAGCGGTCCTACGCGGCCGGCCGGATCCCCGGCTCGTTCTTCCGCCGTGAGGGTCGCCCGAGCACCGAGGCCATCCTCGCGTGCCGCCTGATCGACCGCCCGCTGCGCCCCCTGTTCGTCAAGGGCCTGCGCAACGAGGTCCAGGTCGTCATCACCGTCCTGTCGATCCACCCGGACGACTCGTACGACACGCTGGCCATCAACGCCGCGTCGATCTCGACGCAGCTCTCGGGCCTCCCGTTCTCCGGCCCCGTCGCCGGCGTGCGCGTCGCGCTCGTCGACGGCCAGTGGGTCGCGTTCCCGCGGTACTCCGAGCGCGAGCGCGCCACCTTCGACATGGTCGTCGCCGGCCGCGTCGTGGGAGATGACGTCGCGATCGCGATGATCGAGGCCGAGGCGCCCGAGAAGTCCTGGAACATCATCAAGTTCGAGGGTGGCGTCGCCCCCACGGAGGAGATCGTCGCCCAGGGCATCGAGGCCGCGAAGCCCTTCATCAAGGTGCTCGTCCAGGCCCAGCAGGAGCTCGCGTCGAAGGCCGCCAAGGAGACCCAGGTCTTCCCGACGTTCCCCGACTACCAGCCCGACGCCTACGCCGCGGTCGAGTCCTCCACGACGCAGGCGCTGAGCGACGCGCTGAGCATCGCGGACAAGCAGACCCGCGAGAACCGCCTCGACGAGATCAAGGTCGACGTCGTCGCGCAGCTCTCCGAGCAGTTCGAGGGCCGCGAGAAGGAGCTGTCCGCCGCGTACCGCGCCGTGCAGAAGAAGCTCATCCGCCAGCGCATCCTCACGGACGGCTTCCGCATCGACGGTCGTGGCCTGCGGGACATCCGCACGCTGTCGGCCGAGGTCGAGGTCCTGCCCCGCGTGCACGGCTCGGCGATCTTCGAGCGCGGCGAGACCCAGATCCTGGGTGTCACCACGCTGAACATGCTCCGCATGGAGCAGCAGCTCGACACGCTCTCCCCGGAGAAGCGCAAGCGCTACATGCACAACTACAACTTCCCGCCCTACTCGACCGGTGAGACGGGCCGCGTGGGTTCGCCGAAGCGTCGCGAGATCGGCCACGGGGCGCTCGCCGAGCGCGCGCTCATGCCGGTGCTCCCGAGCCGCGAGGAGTTCCCCTACGCCATCCGCCAGGTCTCCGAGGCGCTGAGCTCCAACGGCTCGACGTCCATGGGCTCGGTTTGCGCGTCCACGCTGTCGCTGCTCAACGCCGGGGTGCCGCTGCGCGCGCCGGTCGCCGGCATCGCGATGGGCCTGGTGTCCGACACCGTGAACGGTGAGACCCGCTACGCGGCGCTCACCGACATCCTGGGCGCCGAGGACGCGTTCGGTGACATGGACTTCAAGGTCGCCGGTACCCGCGAGTTCATCACGGCGATCCAGCTGGACACCAAGCTCGAGGGCATCCCCGCCTCGGTGCTCGGTGGCGCGCTGACGCAGGCCAAGGAGGCTCGCCTGGCGATCCTCGACGTCATCGCCGAGGCGATCGACGTGCCCGACGAGATGAGCCCGTTCGCGCCCCGCGTGATCACGGTGCAGGTCCCGATCGACAAGATCGGCGAGGTCATCGGGCCGAAGGGCAAGATGATCAACCAGATCCAGGAGGAGACCGGCGCCGACATCTCGATCGAGGACGACGGCACGGTCTACATCGGCGCTGTCGACGGTCCGTCGGCAGAGGCCGCGCGTGCGGCGATCAACGCGATCGCCAACCCGCACATGCCCGAGATCGGGGAGCGCTTCGTCGGCACGGTCGTCAAGACCACGACCTTCGGCGCGTTCATCTCCCTGTCCCCGGGCAAGGACGGTCTGCTGCACATCTCGCAGATCCGCAAGCTCGTCGGTGGTCGTCGCGTCGAGAACGTCGAGGACGTCCTGGCCGTGGGCCAGAAGGTCCAGGTCGAGATCGGCGAGATCGACCCGCGCGGCAAGCTGTCGCTGCACGCCGTCATCGAGGGTGAGGGCGAGGCCGACACGGCCGACGCGATCGCGACCGAGCCGGCTGACGCCTGACGATGCCGCTGGACCTCCCGCTCGTCCGCCCGGGTCAGCCCGGGGCCGAGCAGTCCGTCGGGCAGGACGGCGACGCCATCGTGCGTCGTTCCGTCCTGCCCGGCGGGGTCCGCGTGCTCACGGAGCACATGCCGGGCCTGCGCTCGGCGACCGTGGGCGCGTGGGTGGGGGTCGGCTCGCGCGACGAGTCCGACGGCCACCACGGCTCGACGCACTTCCTCGAGCACCTGCTGTTCAAGGGCACGACGCGCCGCACCGCGATGGACATCGCGGAGGCGTTCGACGCCGTCGGTGGTGAGGCCAACGCCGCCACAGGCAAGGAGCACACGTGCTACTACGCGCGGGTGCTCGACACCGACCTGCCGATGGCGGTCGACGTCATCGCCGACATGGTGACGTCCGCGCGCCTGGACACCGACGAGCTCGAGACCGAGCGCGGCGTGATCCTCGAAGAGCTCGCGATGAACGACGACGACCCCAGCGATGTCGTCCACGAGCAGTTCGCCGCCGCGGTGCTGGGCGCGCACGCGCTCGGCCGACCGATCGGCGGCACCCCCGACACCATCCGCGCGGTCCCGCGTGACGCGGTGTGGGAGCACTACAGGGAGCACTACCGCCCCTCGACGCTGGTCGTCACGGCCGCCGGGGGAGTCGACCACGACGTGCTGTGCGCGCAGGTCGAGGAGGCGCTCACCACCGGCGGCTGGCCGCTGGACGCCGGTGCCGAGCCGCGCAGCCGGCGCGTCCTCACCGACGTCGCCGTGCAGGCCGGGCAGGACGGCATCCCGGCAGAGGGTGTCGAGCTGACCATCCGCCGGCACACCGAGCAGGCGAACGTCATCATCGGCGGCACCTCGCTCACGGCCACGGACCCGAAGCGGTTCACCCTGTCCGTGCTCAACGCGGTGCTCGGCGGCGGCATGTCGTCGCGGCTGTTCCAGGAGATCCGGGAGCGCCGCGGCCTCGCCTACTCCACGTACTCCTTCGCGTCCGGGCACGCCGACACGGGCGTCTTCGGCCTCTACGCGGGCTGCACGCCGGGCAAGGTCGACGAGGTCGTGGCCCTGATGGTGGCCGAGTGGGAGCGGATGGCGGACGCGCCGATCACCCGGGCCGAGCTGGAGCGGTCCATGGGCCAGCTCTCCGGCGGCCTGGTGCTCGGCATGGAGGACTCCGGCTCGCGGATGAGCCGGCTGGGCAAGTCCGAGCTGGTGCACGGGTCGCTGCTGAGCATCGACGAGTCGCTCGACCTGATCCGCTCGGTCACGGTGCAGGACGTGCAGGACCTGGCCGCCGAGCTGGCGTCACGCCCGCGCTCGGTCGTCCGCGTCGGACCCTTCGGCGACTGACACCGCGGTCGACCTCGCGACGTCGAGCCTCGACACGGCCGACGCCACCGGGTGCACGGCCGCGGCCAGCGCGACGGCGAGCGTGCCGAGCGCGACGGCGGCGAGCGTCTCGTCGGCTCCTCCTGCCCACCACTGGAGCGCGAAGGGTCCGGCCACCGCGACCTGGACCACGGCGAGCACCAGCCAGCCCGCCCGACCTGTTCCGGCGACGAGCAGGGCGCTCACCATGACCAGCACGAGTCCGGCGCCGGGAGTGACGAGGCCGTCGACGCCCCGCTGGAGCGCTGTCAGGGACTCGTCCTGGAACGAGGTCTGCAGCAGGACGGCAGCCGCGAGGGCCGCCACGGCGGGCGGGCCGAGGACCGCGCACCCGGTTGCGTACGCGCGCCGGCTCGGCGCGCGCACGTCGGCGACGAGCACGGTCGTGCGCGTGTGCCGGCGCGAGAACCACACGACGACCAGTACGGCCGCGACGAGGGCGAGCGGGGTCGCGGCACCCGGTCGTAGCACGACGGAGTACTCCTCGAACGGACCGTCGACCTGGGCGTACGCGGCGCCCAGCACCGGGCCTGGCCACGGGACGTACCAGCCGGAGTCGGTGAGAGCGACGTGGACGGACCACCAGGCGAGCAGTGTCCAGGTCCCGACGAACGCGGTCGCGAGCGCAGGCACCCGCCGGGGGTGCCCGAGCTGTGTCTGCCGCACCGACGCCACCCACGCGACCGCGCACCACAGGGTGACCTCCAGGGCCCACCCTGCCGAGTCTCGAGCGAGGATCGCAGGGTCGAGGGGCCAGGCGTACTCGCCGGCCGCCGCCTGGTTCAGCGCGTCGTCCCAGGACATCAGCGCGTACGTCACCACCAGGGTGCCGAGCCCGACGTAGGTGAGGACCGCAGCCGGGGTGGGCGCGTGACGGGCAGGGGACGTCATGAGGGTCCATCGGGACGTGCCCCGGGGATCTTGACACGGGGAGCGCCGCTGCGCGCCATGATGGGGCATGGCCACCGAGCCGGTCGTCTACCGACGGTACGCGTCACCGCCCGTCGCCCACGGGATCGTCGAGCACCTGTGGGTGGTCCGGCTGCCCGAGGGGGCCGTGGAGCGCGAGGTGCTGCTGCCGGACGGGCACGGACTGGTCACCGTCGCGGTCGGCACGGCGGGGGTGCACCTCGATCCGCTGACCCAGGTGAGCACCCCCGACGGCAGCGGCATCCGCGGGTTGGCCGACCGGGCGTTCGTCCGGGAGCAGCACGGCCCCTCGGTCCGGCTCGGCGCGCAGCTGGATCCGGTCGCGCTGGCTCGGGCGGGCGTGCACAGCCCGGCCCACGAGCCCGTCCCGGTGTCGACGGTTCTCGGTGCGGGCGTGGAGGAGGAGTGCGCCGCCGCTCTGCGCGCGGGACGGGACGCCGACGCGGCGAACGCCCTGGGGTCGGCCCTGGCCCTGCACGCCGTCGCGCCTCCCGTCGGCTCGCCGCTGGCCACCCTGACGCCGGTGCTGCGCAGCGTGATCGAGCAGCGCGGTCTCGTGCGTGCTGCGGACCTGGCCCGTCAGGCGGACCTCGCGGTCGGCGTGCTCTACCGGGAGATCGTGCAGACGCTCGGGATCACCCCGGAGGCGTTCCTGGCGGCCGTGCGGTTCTCGGCGTTCGTGCGCGACGCCGTCGGGCCGGGTCCGGTGCGACCGGGTGACGTGCTCGCGGTCCTGCGGTGGTACCTGCGGGCCGGCTACCCGCCGCGCGAGGTGGAGCGGTTCACCGGCCTGAACCACGTCGAGCTGCGGCGCCTGGAGGAGGGGATCGCCGCGGCGCTCGGCGTCGCCGCCTGACGTTAGGGTTTCTCCTCGTGAGCGAGCGCATCAGGGTGGCCGTGCTGGGTGCGGCGGGACGCATGGGGTCGGCCGTCGTCCGTGCCGTCGAGGACGCCCCTGACCTCGACCTCGTCGCCACCGTCGACGCCGACGGGGACCTCTCGGCCGTGGTCGACGTGGGCGCGCAGGTCGCCGTCGACTTCACCGTCCCCGCCGTCACGGAGGGCAACGTGCACGCGCTCGTCGACGCCGGGGTGCACGTGGTCGTCGGCACCACCGGCTGGGACGAGGAGTCGCTGGCGCGCGTGCGGGACCACCTGGCCGACCGCCCCGGCGTCGGCGTGCTCGTCGCCCCGAACTTCGCCCTTGGTGCGGTGCTGGCCATGGCGTTCGCGGCGAAGGCCGCCCGCTGGTTCGAGTCGGTCGAGGTGATCGAGCTGCACCACCCGGACAAGGTCGACGCCCCCTCGGGCACCGCCCGGCACACCGCGTCGGCCATCGCGGCGGCGCGCGCGGCGGCGGGGCTCGGGGTGGTGCCGGACGCGACCGCGCAGGCGCTCGACGGTGCTCGGGGCGCGGACGTCGACGGGGTGCGCGTGCACTCGGTGCGGCTGCGCGGGCTCGTCGCGCACGAGGAGATCCTGCTCGGCAACGCCGGCGAGCAGCTGACCATCCGGCACGACTCGTTCGACCGCGTGAGCTTCATGCCGGGGGTGCTCCTGGCGGTCCGGCAGGTGGGCTCGCGCCCCGGGCTCACCGTCGGGCTCGACCACCTGCTCGACCTGGCCTGACCGTGGCCGCCCGCTCCGGTCGCCTCCGCTGGACCTCCGTCGCCGGGGCCGTCGCCCTCACCGGCCTGCTCGCCCTGTACGTGTGGCTCGTCGCGACGCGGGCGACCGCGCTGGTCCGCACCGGCGAGCCGGTGGGCATCGGCCTGGGCATCGCGTTCTGGATCCTGCCGCCACTGGTGATCTGGCTGGTGGCGCGGGAGTGGCTGCTGGCCATCGACGTCCAGCGGATGGCCGACGAGCTCGCCGCGGCCGACGAGCTGCCGATCGACGACCTGCCCCGCTCACCCGGCGGCCGCATCGACCGCGCGGCGGCGCGCGAGGCGTTCGAGCCGGCACGTGAGCTCGCCGAGGCCGAGCCGGACGACTGGCGGTCGTGGTACCACCTGGCGTTCGCGTACGACGCGGCGGGGGACCGGCGACGCGCGCGCGAGTCGCTGCGCACGGCCAGCCGGCTGCACAAGGCCTGACGCCTAGATCGAGGCCGACCAGCGGTGCTCGGTCACCGTGCGGGTGGACCCGTCGGGCATCCGGCCGGAGATCAGCTCGCGCACGACGTCGTCGGGGCCGAGGCCCGCGGACGCCAGGAACTGCGCACGGGCGTCGTCGCCGTCGAGCACCCAGGTGTGCACCTGGTCGGCGCCGTCCTCGCGGAGCGTGTCCACCGCGGCGGCGAGCAGCCGGGAGCCGTGCCCGACCCGCTGGTGCGCCGGCTCGACCTCGAGGGCGAGGATCGCCCCGCCGGGGGCGTCGAACGGCCGGTCCTCGCCCGCGGGGACCGGGGCGACCGAGACCACGCCGACCACCGTCGGGCCGTCGCAGGCGACCAGGACGCGGTAGCCCGCGCCGGGCGGGGTGGTAACGGCGGAGGCCCACTGCGCCTCGATCGCCGACGTGTCGAGCAGGTCGAGCGCCCCCTGGCCCAGCACCTCGGCGTGCGAGAGCCGCCACGCGCCGAGCTGGACGCGCGCGATCGCGTGCTCGTCGCCGCGGACCGCGGGGCGGACGGAGACGTCGGCGTTGTCGGTGAACAGGGGCATCAGGCGCCGACCAGCTCGGGTGCGCGCTCGGCGTCGACGGTCTTCGGCGGGTGCTTCACGGAGACATTGTCGATCCACGCCAGGGCCATCGCGGACACGATGAACGCCAGGTGGATGATCGTCTGCCACAGCAGGGTGTCGAAGCCGTGGTCGCGGGCCAGGATGGTCGGGGCCTCGATGAAGCTCTTGAGCAGGTGGATCGACGAGATGCCGATGATCGACATCGCGAGCTTGGTCTTGAGCACGTTGGCGTTGACGTGCGACAGCCACTCGGGCTGGTCCGGGTGGTCATCGAGCTTGATCCGGGACACGAACGTCTCGTAGCCGCCGATGATCACCATGATCAGCAGGTTCGCGATCATGACGACGTCGACCAGGCCGAGGACGGCCAGCATGATGTCGGCTTCCTTCATGCCTCCGTGCAGGAACACCTCGGAGAAGATGTGCGCGAGCTCGAGCATGAACTGCCAGACGTAGATCGCCTGGGCGACGATCAGGCCGAGGTAGAGGGGCACCTGGAGCCAGCGCGACAGGAAGATGAGCGAACCGAGCGAGCTGCGCTGGGCGGGAGTGGCCACGGGGTCCTCCGGGAGATGGCTGGGCGGCGTTCGGTCACCCAACGGCCCGCGGTCGCGGATCGTGCCCGCCGGTCTCACGGCATGCCGAGCGCCCGCAGGACGGCGGCCGTGACGGCGGCGACGAGCACGACGACGATGAACGGCGCCCGCAGGGCCAGCGCGATCGCGGCGACGACGAGCGCCGGCAGCCGCGCGTCGAGCACCAGCTCGCTACCGCGGGTGGCGGTCTGCACGGCCACGAGCGCCGACAGCAGGGCGACGGTCACCAGCGCGGCGGTGCGCGCGACGCGGGGCTCGGCGAGCCAGTGCTTGGGCGCCAGGTGGCCGGCCAGCTTGAGCGCGAACACGACGGCGCCCGCCGCCAGCAGCGCGAGCCACGTCCCGACCGAGCTCATGCGACCGGCTCCGGCTCGCGGGCGACGAGGCCCGCGACGATCGCGACGACGGCGGCGAGCAGGACGGGGATGCCCGCCGGCACGAGCGGGGTGAGCGCGAGCGCGACGACGACGGCTCCGACGGCCACCGTCTGCGCCAGACCGGACCCGGCACCCGTGACCCGTGGCCACACCAGGCCGAGGAACGCGGCGGCGGCGGCCGCGTCGAGGCCGTACGTCGCCGGGTCGCCCATGCGGTCGCCTGCGACGGCGCCGACGAGCGTGAACAGGTTCCAGAGCACGAAGACCCCGACGCCGGTCCACCAGAAGCCCAGCTGAGCCGCGTGGGGCGCCTTGTGAGCGGTGGCCACTGCGGTCGACTCGTCGATGGTCAGGTGCGCGGCCAGCGGCCGGCGCCAGCCGCGCGAGTCGATCAGGGGCGCGACCTGCGGCCCGTACAGCCCGTTGCGTACGCCGAGCAGCCCGGCGGTCGCGATGGCCGCGCCCGCGAGCCCCCCGGCGCCGACGACGCCGATGAACGCGAACTGCGAGCCGCCCGAGAACATGAGCAGGCTGAGCGCCATCGCCTGCGGCACGGACAGCCCGGCAGCGACGGCCAAGGCTCCGAAGGAGACCCCGTACAGACCCGTGGCCAGCGCCACCGACACGGCCTGGCGGACGGCTGCCCGCCCCTCGTCGTCCCGCGTCACGCGGGCCACTGTGACACAGCAGGCGTCGCCTAGATCGCCACGTACACGCTGTCGAGATACTCCTCGAGCCCCGCCTCGCCGCCCTCGCGGCCGAGGCCGGAGGACTTCACTCCGCCGAAGGGCGCACTCGCGTCCGACACCAGGCCACGGTTCACGCCCAGCATCCCGGTCTCGACCGACTCCGCCAGCCGCATCACCCGGGCGATGTCCCGGGTGTACGCGTACGCCACCAGCCCGAACGGCGTGGAGTTGGCCAGCGAGACCCCCTCCTCCTCCGAGCCGAAGGTCACCACGGGGGCGACCGGGCCGAACGTCTCCTCGGTGATCACCCGCAGGTCGGCGGACACGCGGTCGAGCACCGTGGGCGCGTAGAAGTAGCCGCGACGGTTCGGCCGGTCACCGCCGATGCGGACGCGCGCGCCGGCGTCGACCGCCTCGGCGACGACCTCCTCGACCCGGTCGACCGCGGAGGCCTCGATCAGCGGGCCGACCGTCGTGCCCTCGTCGGCACCGTGCCCGACGACGAGCTTGTCGAACGCCTCGGTGAGCCCGGCGGTGAACTCCTCCGCGACGGACGCGTGCACCAGGAACCGGTTGGCGGCGACGCAGGTCTGCCCGGCATTGCGCATCTTGGCCTGCACGGCGCCCTGCACCGCGGCGGGGATGTCGGCGTCCTCGAACACCAGGAACGGGGCGTTGCCGCCGAGCTCCATCGAGGTGCGCAGGATGGTGTCCGCCGACGCCTTGAGCAGCGCGGCGCCCACCTCGGTGGAGCCGGTGAACGAGAGCTTGCGCAGCCGTGGGTCGGCCAGCAGCGGACCGGAGATGGTGCGGGCCGACGCGGAGGGCACCACGTTGATGACGCCGGTCGGCAGGCCGCGGCCCTCCAGCTCCTCGCGGATGATCTCGGCGACGTACGCGGTGGTCAGCGGGGTGAGCTGGGCGGGCTTGATCACGACCGTGCACCCGGCCGCGAGCGCCGGGGCCACCTTGCGGGCGATCATCGCGATCGGGAAGTTCCACGGCGTGATCAGCAGCGCGGGGCCGACGGCGCGCCGCAGGACGAGCTGGTGGTTGCCGCCGGAGGGCGCGCGGCGGGCCAGACCGTCGAAGCGCACGGCCTGCTCGGAGTACCACCGGACGTAGTCGGCGCCGTAGGCGACCTCGGCACGGGACTCGGCGAGCGGCTTGCCCCCCTCGGCGGTCACCAGGGCGGCGATGTCCTCGGTGCGCGCGGTGAGCGTCTCGTAGACCGCCCGCAGCAGCTCCGAGCGCACCCGGGGGGCGGTCGCTCGCCACTCGGGGAACGCGCCGTCCGCCGCGGTCAGGGCGTCGAGCGCGTCCTGCTCGCCGCCGTCGGCCACGTCGAAGAGCGTCTCGGTGGTGGCGGGGTCGGCGACCTCGAACGTCCGGCCAGTGCTCGCGGGGCGCCAGGCCCCGTCGATCAGGACCCCGGTGGGGACGTGGGCGGCGACGGTGGGGGGCAGCGACGGCGGCGTCATACCGAGGAGTATCGCGTCCACACCGCGCCGGCGCACGGATCTCAGTCCGTCCGCGACCTACGATGACGCCATGACGGACGCGCCTGTGCCTTCCCCGTACGAGGACCTCCTGCGGCTGGTCCTCGAGACCGGGACACCGAAGGCGGACCGGACGGGGACCGGGACCCGCAGCGTGTTCGGTCACCAGATGCGGTTCGACCTGTCCGCCGGGTTCCCCCTGGTCACCACCAAGCGCGTCCACCTGCGCTCGATCGTGCACGAGCTGCTGTGGTTCCTGCGTGGCGAGTCCAACGTGGCCTACCTGCGCGAGAACAAGGTCACCATCTGGGACGAGTGGGCCTCCCCGGACGGCGAGCTCGGTCCCGTGTACGGCGTGCAGTGGCGCAGCTGGCCGACGCCCGACGGCGGGCACGTCGACCAGATCACCCAGCTGCTGGAGAACCTGCGCCGCGACCCCGACTCGCGCCGGCACATCGTGTCCGCCTGGAACGTCGCGGACATCCCCTCGATGGCCCTCGCGCCGTGCCACGCGTTCTTCCAGTTCTACGTCGCCGACGGCCGGCTCTCCTGTCAGCTCTACCAGCGCTCGGCCGACCTGTTCCTCGGGGTGCCGTTCAACGTCGCCTCGTACGCGCTGCTCACGCACATGGTCGCCCAGCAGGTGGGGCTCGAGGTCGGCGACTTCGTGTGGACCGGGGGCGACTGCCACATCTACGACAACCACGTCGACCAGGTCCGCGAGCAGCTGAGCCGGACGCCGTACCCCGCGCCGCGGCTCGAGCTGCGCAAGGCCGACTCCCTGTTCGACTACACCTTCGACGACGTGCAGGTGCTCGACTACCAGTACCACCCGGCCATCAAGGCCCCGGTGGCCGTGTGAGCCTCTCGCTCATCTGGGCGCAGACGCCGAAGGGCATCATCGGCCGGGACGGCACGCTGCCCTGGCACGTGCCGGAGGACATGGCCCACTTCCGCGAGCTCACACGCGGTCATCCCGTGCTCATGGGCCGCGCCACCTGGGCCTCCCTGCCGCCTCGGTTCCGCCCGCTGCCGGGTCGGGACAACATCGTCCTGTCCCGCACCCCGGGGTTCGAGCCCGCCGGGGCGATGGTCGTGCACGGGATCGATGAGGCGCTGCGGCTGATCGGCGACCGGGAGGCCTGGGTCATCGGCGGGGGAGAGGTCTACGCCGCGTTCCTGCCGCACGCACAGCGGGTCGAGGTCACGGTCGTGTCGCTCGACGTCGGCGGCGACACCCGCGCACCGGCGCTCGACCGGTCGCAGTGGCGGCGCGCCGGTGTGGACCCGGACCACGGCTGGCACGTGTCGACGGCGGGCGGTACGCGGTACCGCTTCGAGACGTACCTGCGCACCTGACGCGCGGACCCGCACGACGGCGGGCACGCGTGGGGCGGTACCGTGGCCCCATGCCGCGCACCTCCACGCCCACGCGCCCGTTCGGGTCCGTGCTCACCGCGATGGTCACGCCGATGACGGCGGACGGCGCGGTCGACGTCGCCCGGGCCGTCCAGCTGGCGACGCGGCTCGTGGATGACGGCAACGACGGGCTCGTGCTCAACGGCACCACGGGCGAGGCGTCCACCACGCACGCGCCCGAGAAGGCGGAGCTGGTCCAGGCCGTCGTCGAGGCCGTCGGCCAGGACGCGTGGATCCTCGCGGGCGCCGGGTCGAACGACACGGCGCACGCCGTCCGGATGGCCGAGCAGGCGGCGGAGGCGGGCGCCCACGGGCTGCTCGTCGTGAGCCCCTACTACTCGCGCCCCTCGCAGGAGGGTGTGCGCCGGCACGTCGAGTCCATCGCGGACGCGACCGACCTGCCCGTGATGCTGTACGACGTCCCCGGCCGCACCGGCGTGCGGTTCGCGCCCGCCACGATCGAGGCGCTGGCCGGCCACGACCGCGTGGTGGCGATGAAGGACGCCGGCGGGGATACCTACGCCGCCGCCAAGGCCATCGCCGCGACGGGGCTGGGCTGGTACTCCGGCGACGACAGCGCCCTGCTGTCCCTGCTGGCGCACGGCGCCTCGGGGATCGTCAGCGTCGCCGGCCACGTCGTCGGCCCGCAGCTCGCGGCCGTCGTCGCCGCGTTCGACGCCGGCGACCACGCCGAGGCGTTGCGCATCTTCCGATCGATCATGCCCGCGATCGACGCACTCAACGGCGCCGGCTTCCAAGCCGTCGCCGCGAAGGCCGCGCTCCAGGTGCTGGGCGTCCTGCCCGAGCGCTCGGTGCGCCTCCCGCTCGTCCCCGCGACCGACGACGAGCTCGCGCTGATCCGCGACGGCCTGCGGGCCGCCGGGCTGCTCGATGTCATCGTCGGCGATCGCATCTGATCCCACCAGGAGCCCCATGAGTCACCCGCACCCCGAGCTCACCCTGCCCCCAGCACTCGCCGCCGGCGCCCTGCGCGTCGTCGCCCTGGGCGGGCTCGGAGAGGTCGGCCGCAACATGGCCGTCCTCGAGCACGCAGGCCGTCTGCTGATCATCGACTGCGGGGTCCTGTTCCCCGAGGACCACCAGCCCGGCGTCGACCTGATCCTGCCCGACTTCGAGTACATCAAGGACCGCCTGGACGACATCGAGGCGATCATCCTCACGCACGGCCACGAGGACCACATCGGGGCCGTGCCGTACCTGCTTCGCCTGCGCAAGAACATCCCGCTGGTCGGCTCCAAGCTCACGCTCGCGTTCATCGACGCCAAGCTCAAGGAGCACCGCATCCAGCCGGTGCTGCGCGAGGTCCGCGAGGGGCAGACCGCCACGTTCGGCGGGTTCGAGTGCGAGTTCATCGCGGTGAACCACTCGATCCCCGACGCACTCGCGGTCGCGGTGCACACCGCCGCCGGCACCGTGCTGCACACCGGCGACTTCAAGATGGATCAGCTGCCGCTCGACGGCCGCATCACCGACCTGCGGGCGTTCGCGCGCCTCGGGGAGAAGGGCGTCGACCTGTTCATGGTCGACTCCACCAACGCCGAGGTGCCCGGGTTCGTCGCGCAGGAGCGCGGGATCGGTCCCGTGCTGGACCAGGTGTTCGCCGACTCCACCAAGCGGATCATCGTCGCGTCGTTCGCGTCGCACGTGCACCGCGTCCAGCAGGTGCTCGACGCGGCCTACACGCACAACCGCCGCGTGGCTCTGGTCGGCCGCTCGATGGTGCGCAACATGGGTATCGCCGCCGACCTGGGCTACCTGCGGGTGCCCGAGGGCGTGCTGATCGACCAGAAGCAGGTCGACACCCTGCGCGACGACGAGATCGTGCTCATGTGCACCGGGTCGCAGGGCGAGCCGATGGCGGCGCTGTCCCGGATCGCCAACAACGACCACAAGGTCTCCGTAGGCCCCGGCGACACCGTGATCATGGCGTCGTCGCTGATCCCCGGGAACGAGAACGCCGTCTTCCGCGTGATCAACGGCCTGACGCGCCTGGGCGCCCGCGTCGTGCACTCCGGCAACGCCAAGGTGCACGTCTCCGGCCACGCCAGCGCCGGTGAGCTCCTGTACTGCTACAACATTCTCAAGCCGCGCAACGTCATGCCCGTGCACGGGGAGATCCGCCACCTCGTGGCCAACGCGGCGCTCGCCGTGCAGACCGGCATCCCCGCCGACCGCGTGGTGCTCGCCGAGGACGGTGTGGTGGTCGACCTGGTCGACGGCCGCGCCAGCATCGTCGGCGCCGTGCCCTGCGGCTACGTCTACGTCGACGGGTCCAGCGTCGGGGAGATCACCGAGGTCGAGCTCAAGGACCGCCGGATCCTCGGGGACGAGGGCTTCATCTCGATCTTCGCGGTGGTCAGCTCCGCCGACGGCAAGGTGCTGGCCGGCCCGCAGATCCACGCCCGCGGGTTCGCCGAGCAGGACGCCGTGTTCGACGACATCCTGCCGGAGCTGACCGCGGCGCTCGAGGAGTCCGCGCGCAACGGCAACTCCGACGCGCACGTGCTCCAGCAGGTCATCCGCCGCGTCGTCGGCCGCTGGGTGTCCAACCGCCTGCGTCGCCGCCCGATGATCATCCCGGTGGTCGTCGAGGCCTGACC
Source organism: Cellulomonas sp. (assembly GCF_965229465.1). Lineage (GTDB taxonomy): Bacteria > Actinomycetota > Actinomycetes > Actinomycetales > Cellulomonadaceae > Cellulomonas. Next base: position 3,496,466 of record NZ_OZ245882.1, read on the forward strand.
TGCCCGATCCGCGCGGCCCCGTCCTGCTCGTCAGGGCGGGGCCGTCGTCGTCGACCGGGGTCTCAGGTCGGCGTGACCCGGGCGACCTCGTCGGCGGTGACGTTCTCGTCGGGCGGCGACGCCACGTCCGGCTCCCGCGGTCGACGCGAGGCCGCCGCCGAGCCGAGCAGGATCAGCGCGGTCGCGCCGAGGACGCCGGCGGTGATCGCCTCGTCGAGCACGAGGGCGCCGAGCGCGACGGCGACGACCGGGTTGAGGTAGGCGACCAGCGTGGAGCGGGCCGCGCCGACCTCGACGATGAGCCGGAAGAACAGGACGAACGCGAGGGCGGTGCACAGGGCGCCGAGCCCGACGAGGGCGAGCACGGCGTCGGCCGGCGGCCAGGCGTGCGGCCCGGTCAGGAGCACCACCGGCGCGTACGCCAGGGCGGTCAGGCCGAGGCAGGTGGCCGTCAGGGGGATCGCCGGGACGTCCCGCAGCGCACGGTCGGCGATGATCGGTGCGGTCGCGTACCCGAGGGCGGCCAGCAGCACCTGGGTGACGGCCCACGGATCACCCCCGGCGGCACCCGGTCCGAGGAGGAGGGCCACCCCGCCGAGACCGACGAGCAGGCCGATCCACCGGATCAGGGCCACGGGACGCCGGTCTCCGACGAGCCTGCCGAGCACCACCGCGGCGATCGGCACGGTCGCGACGAGCAGCCCGGTGGTCGAGCTCGACAGGGTGCGCTCGGCGTTCGACAGCAGGATCCACGGCAGGACGATCTCCAGCACCGCGAAGCCGAGGACGGCGCGCCAGTGCCCGCGCAGCACCCGCAGCCCGCCGCCGCGCACCGCGAAGGGCAGGAGCAGCAGCGCGCCCAGCGCCGTGCGCACGAACACCACCATGACGGGCGTGACGTCCGTGACGGCGATCTTGATGAGCAGGTACGGGATGCCCCAGATGACGCCGACGGCGACCAGGAGGAGCCAGCCGCGGCGGCTCACGTGGGCACCGCGCGGGAACCAGAGTGCATGTCGCCACCGTAGGACCGACCACCGACACCACTCACGGGGACGTGCGGAATGCCGCCCGGTGCTGACGCGGGCTGGTGCGGAACTCGCGCGCGAAGTGCTGGCGCAGCGCCGCCGACGAGCCGAACCCTGCCGACGCAGCCACCTGCTCGACGGGTGCGTCCGTCGACTCCAGCAGCACCCGGGCGCGCACGAGGCGCTGCCGCAGGAGCCACTGGGAGGGGCTCGCGCCGGTCCGGGCGCGGAACTGGCGGGTGAACGTCCGCCGTGACAGGTGCACGCTGCGCGCCCAGCTGTCGAGGTCCAGCGGTGTGTCGAGCCGGGCGGTCGCCCAGCCCATCGCGACCTCGACCGGGTCCGCCGACGGGGCGGGAGAGACCGGCGCGGGGATGTACTGCGCCTGGCTGCCGTCCCGGTGGGGTGCGAGCACCAGCGCTCGTGCCACGTCGGCCGCGAAGGCGGCGCCGTGGTCGGTGCGCACGACGTGCAGGCAGCAGTCGAGGGCGGCCGCGACCCCGGCGGAGGTGACGACGTCGCCGAGGTCGCACCACAGCACGTCGGACCGGACGGTCGCCGACGGGTGCCGACGGGCGAGCTCCGGTGCTGCGGACCAGTGCGTCGCCACCTCGCGGCCGTCGACGAGGCCGGCGGCAGCGACGACGAACGACCCGAGGCACAGGCCGACCACGCGGGCGCCCCGGTCGTGGGCGGCGCGGACCGCGGAGACCAGGGCGTCCGACGGCTCGCGGCCGATGAGCCAGCTCGGGATCACGACGGTCTGCGCCTCCGCGAGGTCGTCCAGACCGCGCGTGACGAGCAGGTCGTAGCCCGCGTCCGTGGCCACGGTGCCGGGCTCCTCCGCGCAGACGGTGACGCGGTAGCGGGGGGTCGGCGCGCTGCGGGAACGTGCCGCGAAGACCGTGGACGGCACGGAGAGGTGGAACGGGCTGATCCCGGGGAACGCGACGACGGCAACCTCGTGCATGGCCCGATCCTAGCGAACGGCGTCCTGCGGGCCACTGTCTGCGTACCGCGTGCACGGCGAGGCTGGTCGCATGACCTCGATCACCGCGACGTACGTCGGCGGACCCACCGTGCACCTGCGCTACGCAGGCCAGACCTTCCTGACCGACCCGACGTTCGACCCGCCGGGGGAGTACCCCGGGACCGGCGCGACGCTGCGCAAGCTCGTCGGGCCGGGCGTGCCGCTCGTCGACCTGGGCCCGGTCGACGTCGTCCTGCTCTCGCACGACCAGCACGCGGACAACCTCGACCACGCCGGCCGGACGCTCCTGGCGTCGGTTCCGACGATCCTGTCGACGCCGGACGCGGCGGCCCGGATCCCGGGGGTGCGCGGCCTCGACCCCTGGGAGCAGGCGACCGCGGGAGCCGTCACCGTGACAGCCGTCCCGGCGCGGCACGGCCCGGAGGGCGCCGAACCGCTCAGCGGAAAGGTGACGGGGTTCGTGCTGCAGGCCGACGGATGGCCCACGGTCTACGTGTCGGGGGACAACGCGTCGCTGGACGTGGTCGACGCGATCGCGCGGCGCGTCCCTGGCATCGACGTCGCCGTGCTGTTCGTGGGCGGCGCCAACGTCGGCCGGTTCGGTGCCGAGCCGCTCACGCTCGACGCGGCTCGAGCCAGTGCGGCGGCGGACCTCCTGGCGGGGGCTCGCATCGTGCCCGTGCACCACACGGACTGGGCGCACTTCGTCGACCCGCTCTCCGCCGTCGAGGCGCGCTTCGTGACGAACGGTCGGCGGGACCAGCTGGTCGTGCTCGAGCGTGGCCGACCAACCGCGCTCTGACGGTCCCGCGCCTACTCCGGGTACGGGAGCAGCCGTCCCGCGAGGTCGCGCGCCTTGCGCAGGGCGGCCGACGACCCCGGCCGGGCGGCGAGGTCGGCCAGCCCGGGCCAGGACGCGGCCTCGGTGGGCAGGAGCCTGCGGTCGCCCGCCTCGCGCAGGAGCCCGGCGTGCAGCAGGGCGACGTCCAGGACGCGGTTCAGCCAGTGCGGAGGCGCGCCGTGCACGCCGGCGGCGTACCGCACCGACTCGACGAGCACGGGCCACAGCACGGGCAGCGTCGTCGGGTCCGACTCCAGGAGCTTGACCATGCGGGCAGGGCTGACGTCCGGCTGCGTGGCGAGGGCGCGCATGGCGATCGTGACGGCCGCGGACCCGACGATCCCGCTGCGCAGGATCTCCTGCGCGTAGTAGTGCACGTGACTGAGGCTCGCCAGGATGACGGCGACCATCGAGGTGGTCAGCGGCGGGACGGAGTCGCCCCGCCGGAGCGGACCGTCCGTCTCCCCGCGCCAGTCCCGGTGCGGGGAGACGACCAGGCGGCCGGTCGTCTCGTCCCAGTGCAGCCAGACGCCTCCGGCGGCCGAGTACGCCGCGCACTGTCCCTCGTTCTCGAGGTCGTAGAACCACTCCTTGACCACGGAGAACCGCTCGCCGGGCCGGTCCGGGAGCGTGAGGTCGACGACCAGCCGCTTGCCGGGAGACGTCGGGTCCTCCCACTGCGCGGTGAGGGTCGCACCGTCCTCCACGGCCGGGCGGGTGCCGGCGCCGGGTGCCCAGACCTCCTCGAGCAGGATGCTCGGGGGCTCGACACGGGCGGGCGCGACGACGGGCACCGTGGCGGCGGGGAGCTGTGCCACCACGGCGCGTGCGGCGGTGACGGCGTTCGACGAGCCTGCCCGGCCGGCGAGCGCCCGGACGCCGGGCAGGTCCAAGGCGGTCGAGGTGGCGTCGCCGGACGCCACGGCGGCGAGGACCGCGGGCAGCAGAAGCCGCATCGTCTCTGTGACCTCCGCCGTCCCGGCAAGCATCCGCGGCGCACGCAGCGACGCGAGCAGCACGTCGTCGAGCAGGGGCCACACCACGCTGAGCAGGCCTTCGGCGGCGAGGTCGCCGCAGGCCCGTGCGAGGGCCGCGAGGTTCGACGGGGTCCGCGCCCAGTCGAGCAGCGCGGCATCGGCGACGCCGGGGCGCAGCAGCCCGCGCTCCCACGCCTCGTGCACCGCGGTCGTGCCGGCGGCAGCAGCGGCCGGGTGGAACCCGCGCTGGGCGCCGACGAGGTTGACGGCGAGCCCCGGGGTCAACGGTGTCGCGCGGCGCACGTGCTGCCGGAGCTGCAGCCCGACGCGTGCGTCGTCGGACTGCTCGATGTCCCGCACCGCGTCACCCCACGTCGGGAACGTCTCGATCCCGGTCATCCGCTCGTGCCGTGCCGGGAACGCCGAGAGTGACGAGGGGACCTCGAGCTCTGCGGACCACCAGTCCTGCGAGGCGCCTCCGAGCCGGAGCTCGGGCTCCCGGAACGGGTCGTCGAGGTAGGCGCGCACCGTCGGCCCCGCGGTGAACGGGGCGCGGGTGCCGTCCTGCAGCACCACAGGGACGGGCAGGCCGTCGAGGGCGGCGCGCACCTGGTCGGTCACGCGTGCCAGGTCGACACGGGTGCACGCCAGGTACAGGTCGGCCTCGCTGGCGCAGGCACCGGCGGCGACGTACGCGGCGAGCCGCTCGACGAGTTCGGCCGGGTCGATCCGCAGGTCGACCCACGACGGCGTGGACAGCAGCGCCGGTACCTCTCCGAGACGTTGCAGGACCGCCGCCTCGCGCGCGTCGACGGGGCCCCAGACGACCCCTCGCCGCCTCTGCGTCGGTTGCGTGTCGAGCATCGACGACCGCTCACCCGTGACCCACTCGTGGACGCAGCGCAGACCGCTGACCCAGGAGGGCCGCACCCCGCCGAGCGCCGTCCGGGCCTCGGCGCGGTCCCGTGCAGCGACCGCGTTCGCCAGCGCGAGGAACCGCTCGACCTCGACGTCGACGACAGCCTCGGGGCGTCCCGTGAGCAGCGCGGCCGCCTCGGTGAGCGCAGCGCCGGAGACAGGCCCGACCTCGAGGCGGGGGACGTCCCAGACCGGCGGGGTCGCCCGCCACAGCCCGGTCGCGCCGGATTCATCGTCGAGTTCCTCGACCGACATCCCCCATGCGTCGGCGAGCGCGAGGGCGGCACGGGCGACCGTACGGTCCGTGCCGGACGTGTGGAGCAGGACGAGCGGCGCGACGGCGTCGACGACGTCTCGGTGCGGACGCGGCCGGTCCGCGGCCGCCGTGAGCAGCAGGCGCAGCACCTTCTTGGTCCGCACGGGCAGGGTGACTGCGAGGACGTCGCCGAGGACGTTGTCGGACACGCCGGCGACGAGGCGCGGCGCGAGCAGCTCGACGACCGGCCCGTCGCCGCGAGCGAGGACGGTGACCAACGCGTCGGCGCGCGCGACGAGCTCGTCGTCGGACAGCGCGAGCGGGCCGGTCAGCACCTGCGCCCACACCTTGCGGTCGCCGGGCCGCTGGGCGGCGTCGAGCGCGGCGACCACCAGGTCCACAGCCTCGTCGCGCGACAGCCACCCGCGGGCGACCGCGGCCGGCACGACCGACCCGAACGGACCGGTCGCGGGGACTCCGGCGCCCACTCCCGCGCGCACGTGCTCGGGCAGACGACGCTCGATCACCGCCGGCTCGCACCACCCACGGTCGGCCGGGACCAGATCGGCTTCGCCGCTCAGGACGCCGAGGGCGTACACCGACCAGTCCTTCAGGTACGCGATCCGGTCAGGCACGGGCAGGTCGAACCGGTCGACGAGCCGCACCACAGCGCCGGCGTGTGTGCTCGTGGCGTGCTCCCAGACACGTTGGTCCGTCCGGCACACCTCGGCCACGAACTGCCCGACGAACTGCGCTCCGCGCGCGCCGACGAGGCGCGTCGCGAGCTCGTCGTCGATGGCCCGCGGCCCGGGCAGGAGGCGGGCGGTCCGGCGTGCGTCCACGCCGACGCGCACCGCGAACACCGCGAGGACGTCCGTGTCGACGTCGGTCCAGGGGATCCAGCCGTAGGTTCGCTCGTCCAGCTGCCCGAACTCGCCCCACTCGCCCGACGCCAGACCGTCACGGGCCACGCGCTTCTGCTCCGGCGTGCCGAGTGGCAGCGACTCCACGTCGGCCAGGCTCGCCGAAGCCCAGCCGAGCTCGGTGAACACCTCGATCGCCGCAGCGGTCCGGGCCGTGATCATGCGGAGGCCTCCGTGAGGATCTGGACGGCCAGGACGTGAGCGCACGGCCCCCGTCCGGTGCCGTGGGCGAGGAACCAGGGGCAGGTGCACCGGCCACCCGCCGTCACGCGGTGGTCGGGGCCGCCCGTGCGACTGCGGACCGACCACCCGTCGGCCGCGGGGGACACGGCCCCGTCGGTGACGAGGCGGCGTGCACCGACCAGCCGCGGGTTGTCCTTCTCGACCCGCTCCGGGTCGTGCGGGAGCTCGCGGTGGAACCACGCGGCGTCGTGCACGTCCCAGCCGACCCGTCCGTCCGCGGCGAGCACGGCGAGCGCCGCCCGGACGCGCGTGTCGTCCAGACCGGTCCCGCGGACGAGGTCCGGTACGTGGATGACGGGCTCGAACGCGAGCAGGGCACTGACCAGATCGGCATCCTCCGCGACGGTCGCACCCGCGAGCGAGGTGAGCAGCGACCCCTCACCGGAGTGCCCGCGCCACGCCTCCTCGGTGAGTCCGAGCACCAGCCGGGCGCCGGGCAGCGCGAGCTCGACGACGACCGGTCCCGCGTCCGCGCTGCCGTGCACGGTGAGACCGGCGACGTGCGGCAGCAGCCTCTTCACCGCGCTCAGCCGGTGCACACCGGTCACGAGCACGGCGCCCCCCGTCGGCCGTGCCGTGAGCCGGACCCCGGTGCGGTCCGCGACCAGCCACCCCGTGCGGCTGGTGCTGGTCGCGGACGGCAGGCTCGCGACGAACGCCTTCGCGTGTGCGGCGCCGACCGTGAACGCCGGGACGAGCCCGTGGTGCAGCTCCGCGACGTTGCCGAGCGCGCGGACCCACCGACCGGGCATCTCCACGGGACGCTCGGCCACGGTCGCCTCGGGGCTCGACACCGTCAGCCCGGTGCGCCCCACGTCGAGGTGCAGCAACCGGTCGCGACCCATGTGCGCCAGCGCGGTCCGCGTGGCCGGACCGATGTCCACGTTCGTGGTGCCGTGCGCGACGGTGCCGCCGTCGATGCCGTCCGGCAGCAGGTCCAGGCGGGCGTACACGCTGTTGCACGCGGAGAAGCACTCCGCCCGCAGGCGGTCACCGTGCGCCGTGAGCACCGGGTCCCGCAGCGACGACGGCGTGAACTGGAAGTAGCGCGTGGCGGTGACGTCCGCCAGCGTCAGCAGCGCCCGCGCAAGCACCTGCGGGTGGGCCGCGAACCCGTGGAAGAAGCTCGGGTCGTCGACGACGCCGGCCGGGGTGAGAGCCGGTGCCAGACCCAGCGTCAGACCGTGCTCACCCAGGTCGGAGGTGGTGGAGAACACGCGGGTCGTCACCGGCCGAAGTGTAGGGACCGCCGCCCCTCTCGGGGGCACCGGTGCTCGAGGACCGCTGCGGACCTGGCTCCGTCAGGCAGGCGACATGCCACGGAACTGCGCGAGCCTCTCGTGCTCGACCTCCACGGCCGTGGTCGTCCGGCGCGACCACGGCACCCACTCGTCGAGCTCGAGCGCAAGCCGCTTGCCCCTCGCGCGCGGTCGCCACAGCCCGACGACCTCCCCGTCCGCCAGGACCGCTCCGGGCCGGCCGATGGTGGGCCAGAGCGCCTTGTGGTGGGCCTTCTGCGGCACCGTGAGCTCGCGGTTGCGGCCCTGCAGGAACAGGTCGTACGGGCCGAGCAGCCGCACCAACGGCTCGTCGGGCGGGTCGTGGAGGGCCGAGAGGTCTCCGTCGAGGATCTCGGCGGGCGTCCCGTCGACGTCCACCTCGACCGCGTCGTCGGGCCACCGGGCCGACACGTCCCGGAGCGTCGAGTCGAGGTAGACCGCGGCCTGCTTGCGGGTCAGTGGACCCAGCAGGTGCAGGAGGCTGCGCAGCACGTCGAGCGGACCGTCGTCACCGTCGGCCGGCCTGTCGAGCACGCCCACCTGACCGGCCGGCCACCGGGGGATGCGCCTGACGACCGGGGGAGACGTCCCGGGCTCGAGCTCGAGACCGGCGTGCAGGGCGGCGAGCCGGAACGTCATCTCGTACATGTGCGTGGCGCCGCAGCCCTCGCACCAGCGCAGGTAGGGGTCGGGCAGCTCGGCCGTCATCCGGGTGGACAGCGCTCCCTTGGCCGTCGGCTCGTGCACGACCTCGTGCATGGTCCGCGAGACGGTGGCGAGCGCGTCGAGCACGGTGATGTCCGCGGCCGCAAGGGAGGCCGAGGCGTTGATCACGCGCTTGGCGGCGTCGGCCTCGGAGTACGGGCGCAGCGCCTTCTCGACGGCCTTCAGGTCCGACCGACGGTAGGCGTGCGGGGCGCCCCGCAGCGTCCACGCGAGCGCGAGCTCGTCCGGCCAGTCGTGCGCGGCGACCGGGACACCACGCAGGGCGAGCGCCCACAGCGCGCCGTCCGGGCCGGTGTCCTGCACGCCGTGATCGAGGATCGCGGCGTCGTCGGGGCGGCGTCGGGCGCTGGTCGGCCGGTCGAGCTGTTGCGCGTGGACGCGGTACCGGAGGACCTGCTCGCGGGTCACGGACATGGGTCCACCGTGGCACGGGCCTCCGACACCCGTCAGCCGGGGCCGGCGCCGAGGATCCCCGGCCCTGCCGCCCGGAGCACGCGGGCGTACCGGTCGGCCGCGCCGTCGGGCAGCAGACCGTCCAGCTCGAGCTCGACGAGGCCGTGCACCAGCGCCCACAGCCCGAGCGCCGGTTCCTGGGCGGCGGACGGCCCCACGCCCAGGACGCGGGCGACGGCGTCCCGCAGCACGCCGAACGTGGCGCTCGCCGTCGCCTGCCCGCGCGTCCCGTCCTGGAGGCCCGCGCCGGCCGCGCCGAACATCACCCGGTAGAAGTGTGGACCGTCGAGCGCGTTCTCGCGGTAGGCGAGCCCGAGGCCGAGCAGGTCAGCGGCGGGATCGTCGGTGCGGGGGACCGCCGAGAGACGTTCGGCGAACCGGGTGAACGCCTCGTCGCCGACGGCACGCACCAGGTCCTCCCGGCTGCCGAACAGCGAGTACACCGCCGACGCGGACGTGCCCGCGCGGGCGGCCAGGTCACGGACGGTCAGCCCGCTCGCGCCGGCGGCCGCGATGATCGCCGACGCCTCGGCGAGCAACCGGGTGCGCAGGGCGTCGTCGTGCACGCGTGGGCGGGCCATGCGGCGAGTCTAGGGTCTTGACGGGAGTTTACGAACGATGTTCCATAACATCGTTCACAAACCAGGAGGAACCATGCTCGAGCTCACCGACGCCGCCCGGGTCACCGCCGGGATCGTCGCCCTCTCCGTGGTCGCGATCGAGTCCGGGGGCGCCTTCATGCTGCGGGTCGCCACCGGCAAGGAGCAGGCCACCGCGTTCCAGAAGACCTTCTATCGCGCCGGCCACGCGCACGCGGGGGTGCTGGTGACCCTCGGGCTGGTCTGCCTGCTGCTGGGGGAGGCCACGACGCTCACCGGCTTCTGGCGCTGGCTGGCGCAGACCGGGGTGCTCCTGGCGGCGATCGTCATGTCCGCGGGCTTCTTCTTCTCGGCCATGGGACGCGGCCGCGAGGCGCCGAACAAGGCGGTCGCCCTGCTCGGCGTGGGGGCCGTCCTGCTCGCCGCGGGCGTCGCGACGCTGGGGGTCGGCCTGCTCCTCGGGTGATCGCACGGGCGACACGCGCCCGGGCGCGCCCGTCCGGTCGGCCGCCCCGGCTAGTTTGAGGACCATGGCGACTCGTACGTCCTCCCCTCGCGCCCGCTCCGGTGCGCCGGCGACGTCGCGCGCCACCGGCAAGCCGACCGGAAAGGCTGCCGGATCCTCTCGCCCGCAAGGGCGCAGGCCGGCTCCGCCCCCGCCCCGACCGGCCCTTCCCGTCCGCATCGTCAAGGGCGTGTTCATGGGCACGGCGCACCTCGTCGGCGGCACCGCGCGCCGCGTCGGCAAGGGTGCCCGGGACCTCGACCCCTCGCACCGCCGCGACGGCCTGGCGTTCACGCTCCTCGGTCTGGCCATCGTCATCGCGGCCCGCGAGTGGTGGGACCTGTCCGGCACCGCCGGCACCGTCGTGCACAACGTCGTGGCGGGCACGTTCGGCAAGGTCGGCGTCGTCGTCCCGGTCGTCCTGCTCGGGCTCGCGGTCCGGCTGATGCGGCACCCGGAGCGCGTCGAGGCCAACGGGCGCATCGTCATCGGCCTCGGCGCGATCACGCTCGCGGTCTGCGGTCTGGTGCAGATCGGCGCCGGACTGCCCACCACCGACGACTTCCCCGCCCTGCGGCTGGCCGGCGGGATGGTCGGGTTCCTGGTCGGTACGCCGCTGGCCAGCCTGCTCACGCCGGGCGTGGGGGTGGCGCTGCTGATCCTGCTGGCGTTCTTCGGCGTCCTCGTCGTCACCGCGACGCCGGTGCACCAGGTGATCCCGCGGCTGCGCGGCGTCTACGACAAGCTCACCGGCAACCACCGCGAACCGGCCGCCGAGGTGGAGGACGACGCGCCCCTGGTGATCAACGCCCTGCACACGGCCGTCCCCCAGATCGAGGCCCCACCGGCCAAGCGGGGACTGCTCGGGCGCCGCCGCCAGCGCGCCGACCAGGTGGACGAGCCCGAGGACACCCGCCTGGACGGGTACGACGGCGACGAGGCGTTCGCGCGCGCGGCCATCGTCGCCGCCGCAGAGGCCGAGGCGGAGGCGCAGCTCGCCCGCGACGCCGCCCCGGACACCGTGCCGACGACGGTCGTCGCGGCGACCAAGCGCCCGCTGACCGCGCCCGAGACCACGCCCGTCCCGCGCGGCGAGCAGCCGATGCTCGGCGGCGACGTGCTCTACACCCTCCCGGCCGAGGACGTCCTGGCCAAGGGCGCCCCGCACAAGGTGCGCTCGGCCGCCAACGACCGCGTCGTCGAGTCGCTGACCTCGGTGCTCGAGGCGTTCGAGATCGACGCCCAGGTCACCGGCTTCACCCGCGGCCCGACGGTGACGCGGTACGAGGTCGAGCTGGGCAGGTCCGTCAAGGTCGAGCGGGTCACCGCGCTGAGCAAGAACATCGCCTACGCGGTCGCCAGCGCCGACGTCCGCATCCTGTCGCCGATCCCCGGCAAGTCGGCGATCGGCATCGAGATCCCGAACACCGACCGGGAGACCGTGTCGCTGGGCGACGTGCTGCGCTCCAGCGCGGCCAAGCGCACCGAGCACCCGATGGTGATCGGCGTCGGCAAGGACGTCGAGGGCGGCTACGTCACCGCCAACCTGGCCAAGATGCCCCACCTGCTGGTGGCCGGCGCCACCGGCGCGGGCAAGTCGAGCTTCGTGAACTCGATGATCGTGTCGATCCTCATGCGTGCGACGCCCGACGAGGTCCGCATGGTCCTGGTCGACCCGAAGCGCGTGGAGCTGACGGTCTACGAGGGCATCCCGCACCTGATCACGCCGATCATCACGAACCCCAAGAAGGCCGCGGAGGCGCTGGAGTGGGTGGTGCGCGAGATGGAGGCGCGCTACGACGACCTGGCCAACTTCGGGTTCAAGCACATCGACGACTTCAACACGGCGGTCCGCGCGGGCAAGGTCAAGCCGCTGCCGGGCTCCGAGCGCAAGATCGCCACGTACCCCTACCTCCTGGTGGTCGTCGACGAGCTCGCCGACCTGATGATGGTGGCCCCGCGCGACGTCGAGGCCTCGATCCAGCGCATCACGCAGCTGGCCCGTGCCGCCGGCATCCACCTGGTGCTCGCCACGCAGCGCCCCAGCGTCGACGTGGTGACCGGCCTGATCAAGGCGAACGTGCCGTCCCGGCTGGCCTTCGCCACCAGCTCGCTGACCGACTCCCGCGTCGTGCTGGACCAGCCCGGCGCCGAGAAGCTGATCGGGCAGGGCGACGCGCTCTTCCTGCCGATGGGCGCCGCCAAGCCCATGCGTACGCAGGGTGCCTGGGTGTCCGAGTCGGAGATCCACGCGGTCGTCGAGCACGTGAAGAAGCAGCTCAAGCCCTCCTACCGCCAGGACGTCGCGGTAGCGGCGGTGAAGAAGACGGTCGACGAGGACATCGGCGACGACCTCGACCTCCTGCTCCAGGCCGCCGAGCTGGTGGTGACCACGCAGTTCGGGTCCACCTCGATGCTCCAGCGCAAGCTGCGGGTCGGGTTCGCGAAGGCGGGTCGGCTCATGGACCTGCTCGAGTCGCGCGAGATCGTCGGGCCCTCCGAGGGCTCGAAGGCTCGCGAGGTGCTGGTCCAGGCCGACGACCTGCCGGGCACGCTCGCCATGCTGCGCGGCGCGCCGGGCGAGGAGGAGGACGACCGGTACGCCATGGGCGCGGACGGTGCCCTGCCGGGCGAGCCTCCCGTGGCGACCGACTACTTCGACGGTGCGGAGGAGGACGACGCCGGGCAGTGGTCCGGCGGGGGTCGGTGAGCGGCCCGTTCCCCGGCCCCTGGGGGGTCGTCAGCACGGTGATCGCGATCGTCGCGATCGTGGCGCTCGTGGCCGTCCTCATCCTGCTCGGCAGGCAGCGCGCGCAGGTCCGTCGCGCGATCGAGCTGCTGGAGCTGTCCCGCGAGCTGCGGCACCGGTACGACGCCCTCCAGGCCGTGACCAAGGAGGGCGTCCTCGTCCAGTCGTTGTCGGGCCGGGTGCTGGACATCTCCGAGCGTGCGGCGGCGATCCTCGGCATCGATGCCAGGTCAGCCGTCGGACGGTCGGTGGGCGACCTCCCGGTGGTCCTGGTCAACGAGATGGGCCTGGCCATGAACCCGGCCGCGGTCCTGGGCCACCGCTCCGGCGTCGCCCGGGCGGGGTGGACCGTGGACTCCGAGCTCGTCGGCGTCGCGCTGCCCGGGACGGACACCACCCAGGCGCGCATGGTGCAGGTGGCCAGCCAGCTCGTGCCCGCCGGTGACGGCGAGGCCGCCGCGGTGCTCACCACGCTCGTCGACGTCACCGGCAGGCGCGAGGTCGAGGCCGCCCTGTCGCGCAGCGAGATGCAGTTCCGGGTCGCGATGGAGAACGCGCCCATCGGCATGGCCCTCGTCGACGTGGAGTGGCGGATCGTCGAGGCCAACGCCGCGTTCGCCGAGCTGCTGGGTACGAGCGTCGGAGCCCTGCGCGGGTACCGGATGGAGGACCTCAGCACGCCCGAGGGCCGGCCCGCCGAGCGCCTCGAGGTCGACCGCCTGCTCGGCGGCGGGCAGCACCGGTTCTCCCTGGAGAAGCGGTACCAGCGGGCCGACGGCCACGAGGTCTGGGTGGCGCTCGACGCCGCGCTGGTGCGGACCCCGTCGGGCGCCCCGGACCACTTCGTCGTCCAGGTGCGCGACTCCACGGAGTCCCGGCTCCAGGCCGAGATGCTCACGCACCGCGCCATGCACGACCCCCTGACCGGCCTCGCCAACCGCACGCTGCTCCAGGAGGTGCTCCAGGCGGTGCTGGAGCAGCCCGGGGTGGTCGACCGGGTGGCCGTGCTGGCCTGCGACCTGGACGGCTTCAAGGAGATCAACGACCGCTACGGGCACGCCGCGGGCGACGAGGTGCTGGTGCACGTCGCCGGCGTGCTGCGCGCCGCGACCGCCCGCCGGGGCACCGTCGCGCGGCTCGGCGGTGACGAGTTCGTGGTCGTCGTGCAGGACCTCGACGGGCCCCGGGCCGTGTTCGAGGTGGCCAGCGCCATCCACGCCGGGCTCCAGGAGGCGGTCCGGGTGGGCCGGCGCCGGCTCAACGTCGCCGCGAGCATCGGCATCGCGATCGCGGACCCCGACTCGATCGAGGGCGGCGCCCCCGGTCTGCTGGCCGCCGCCGACGCCGCGCTCTACCGGGCCAAGGGCTCCGGTCGCGGGCGCACGGAGGTCTACGAGTCGTCGATGACGATGGGGTCGGCCTCCGACCTGCACCGCGAGCTCGCCGCGGCGATCGCCGAGGACCAGCTGGTGGTCCACTACCAGCCGATCGTGGACCTGTCCGACGCCCGCGTCGTCGGCTACGAGGCGCTCGTGCGGTGGGAGCACCCGCAGCGCGGTCTCCTGCTGCCGGCCTCGTTCCTGTCCCTCATCCAGGAGGCGGGGATGTCGGTCGCGCTCGGGCAGCTGGTGGCCACGCGCGTCGTGGAGTTCGTCGCGTCCATCCACGACCGCACGCGCTGGGTGTCGGTGAACGTGTCGGCCGACCAGCTGGGGGACGGCGAGTTCGCGACGACGCTGCTGGCGGAGATCTCCCGGCACCGGCTGACCGCGGGCCGGATCGTGGTGGAGCTCACCGAGTCGTCGCTCGTCGCGTCCGGCACGCGCATCCGGCACGAGCTCACCCAGCTGTCCGCGGCGGGTGTGCCCATCCTGCTCGACGACTTCGGGACGGGCGTGTCGCCGCTGTCCTACCTGAGGGACCTGCCGGTGGCCGGGGTGAAGCTCGACATGTCGTTCACGTCCGGCATCCCGGAGGATCCGACCGCCGGCAAGGTGGCGCGGGCGCTCGGGGCTCTGGCGCGCGAGCTGGCGATGGTGACCATCGCGGAGGGCATCGAGCACGAGGAGCAGGCCGAGTACCTGCACCGCAACGGCTGGCGCTACGGGCAGGGCTGGCTGTACGGCAGCGCGCAGCCGGGCGACATCAGCCGCTGACGCGCGGCACGACGGCGGGCGCGGGGCCCGTGGGCGTCGTCGGGGTGGTGCGCTGCGGAGCCTGGGTGCCCGCGGCCTCGAGCACGGCCGCCGTCCGCTCCGCCACCTGCGCGGCGCTCAGCGTGGCCGTGCCGCCGGGGATGTCGACGAGCGCGTGCACCTGGTGGCCGCCGAGCCGGTCGAGCGTGATCGGTGTCCACTCGACCCCGGTGACCCGCGCCGGCCCTGCGGGCCGCCCCTCGGCCGGGAACGCCCCGGTGGCCTCGACGTGCGCAGTGAGCAGCAGCCCGGAGGACGTCTTCGGCGAGCAGCACTCGCCGTCCTGGTTCGACACGTAGTTGCCGAGGCCGTACGCCACCCACATGCCCTCGCCGCGGGGTCCGCCGTCCAGGTGCACGACCGGCTGCGGCACGTGTGCGTGGTGGCCGATGACCAGGTCGAACACCCCGGAGTCGGCCAGCTGCTGGTCGATCGCCACCTGCTCGGGCGTCGGCTCCGTCTGGTACTCGACGCAGCAGTGCACGCTGGCGATCACGAGGTCGGCGCCGGCCGCGCGCGCCGCGGTCGCCTGCGCCACCATCGCGGGCACGTCGATGAGATTCACCGACCACGGCTTGTCCGCGTCGACCGGCATGCCGTTGGTCGCGTAGGTCGCGGCGACGTGCGCGACGGTGATCGTCCGACCGCCGCGCTGGAGCCGGTAGAGCTGCGGCTGCGACTGCTCGACCGCGGTGCGCGCCGTGCCGGTGTGCCCCAGCCCGGCCGCGTCGAGCGCATCCAGCGTCGCCGTCACGCCGGCGAACCCGCGGTCGACCGAGTGGTTCGACGAGGTCGAGCAGCCGTCCCAGCCCTGCGCCCGGAGCGAGCTCGCGATCTGCGGCGGCGTCGCGAACATCGGGTAGCCGCTGGGTGCCGTGCCCGCGGGCGTGACGGCCACCTCCAGGTGGCACAGGGCGAGGTCGGCGCCCTGGATCCACGGGTTCATGGGCCCGAGGACCGGCCCGAAGTCGTAGCCGTCCGCGGTGCGGGCGCTGGAGAGCACGGGCAGGTGCGGGAGCACGTCACCGGCGGCGACGATCGAGAGCTCCGCATCCGGGTCGGGCGTCGGCGTGGGCGTCGGAGTGCTGTCCGGGCTCGTCGGCGACGGCGAGGTGGTCACGGCGGTGACCGGCGGACCTGCCGGTCGCAGTGCTGCTGCGACCGCGCCGAGGCTCACGAGGAGCAGCACGAGGATCGCGAGGCCCGCGACGACGGGAGTGCGGCGGCCGGCGCGGGCGTGGCGGGTCACAGGCGGACTCTAGGTGGTGAACGGGGCATGACGTGCGCCCCTCTAGGCTGTCCGGGTGATGGACGCCGTACCCTCCGCCTGGAACCTGGCGAACGTTGTCACGGTGCTGCGTATCGCGCTGGTGCCCTTCTTCGCCTGGGCTCTCCTCGCCGACGGCGGCCACAGCACGACGGGCAGGCTGATCGCGACCGCGCTCTTCGTCGTGGCCGCGGCGACCGACCGGCTCGACGGCTGGCTCGCTCGCCGCTCCGGCCAGGTCACGGACCTCGGCAAGCTCCTCGATCCGATCGCGGACAAGGTGCTCATCGGCACCGCCCTCGTCCTGCTGTCGTGGCTCGGCGACCTGCCGTGGTGGGTGACCGTGGTGATCCTCGTGCGCGAGCTGGGCATCACGGCCATGCGGTTCTTCCTGCTGCGGTACGTGGTGCTGCCCGCCTCCCGGGGAGGCAAGCTGAAGACCGTCCTCCAGTCGGTGGCGATCGGGCTCTACCTCCTGCCGCTCGACGAGCTTCCCGCGTTCGTCGAGGTGGTCGCGGCGGTCGTCATGGGCGCGGCGGTGGTGGTGACCGTGGTGACCGGCCTGGACTATGCGCGGGCGGGCCTGCAGATCCGCCGCACCGCCAGCCGCCCGCCCGCCGCTGGGCTGTGACGTGTCCCTGGCGACCGACCTCCTCGCGGCGCTCGGTGCGCGCGGCTGGTCGCTGGGCGTGGCCGAGTCGCTGACCGGTGGGCTCGTGTCGGCCGCGCTCGTGGACGTGCCCGGAGCCTCGGCGGTCCTGCGCGGGGCCGTCGTCGCCTACGCCACCGATCTCAAGGGGACGCTGCTCGACGTGGACCGCGACCTGCTGGTGGCGCGCGGTGCGGTCGACCCGGACGTCGCGCGCGCGATGGCCCTCGGTGTCCGGACGCGCCTGGGGGCAGACGTGGGGCTGGCGACCACGGGGGTCGCCGGCCCCGACCCGCAGGACGGGCACCCGCCGGGCACCGTGCACGTCGCGGTCGCCACGCCGGACGGCACCCACGTGCGCTCCCTGGACCTGGCCGGTCCCCGGGCGTCCGTGCGGGCGCAGACCGTGGACGCCGTCCTGGCGCTGGGGGTGGAGTTCGTGGCCGAGCGGGGTGAATCTCGACCCTGGGACCTGCCCTAGGGCGCGGGAGCGGGAACACTGCGGGGTGTCGCGTCGTTGGAACGTCCGTGATGAGCACTCGACCCCCGGCACGGCGCATGCCGTCGCGTGTCGGCGGTGCAAGGTACGGTGGAATCCTCCCGGCGAAGGTTTCTGGGGTTCCAGTGGTCCCGGGTCCCCAGCGGATCCCGGTTCCCGGCAAAGATGTGGCACGTGACGCGAGAGGGGGAGCCCGGATGGTTGTACTCCGTCGAGAGATCGGCGATGTGCTGCGGGATGCGCGACAGCGCCAGGGGCGCACCCTGCGTGAGGTGTCGTCGGCAGCCCGCGTGTCGCTCGGGTACCTGAGCGAGGTGGAGCGGGGCCAGAAGGAGGCGTCCTCGGAGCTGCTCAACAGCATCTGCGAGGCGCTCGACGTCCCGATGTCGCTCGTCCTGCGTGAGGTCAGTGACCGCGTGGCCGTCGCCGAGGGTCTGCTGATCCCCGACACGGTGCCGGCGGACCTCGCGGCGTCGGTGGCCAGCGCCACCGACTTCGGATGGGCGCGGTCGCGGTCGGAGCTCGCCGCCATCAGCTGAGGTAGTTCGTGAATGATCGGGCGGGATCTCCGCTCGGTCGACGGGTGGCTTCCGGGCGCCCGCGACGACGGACAGCGATGTTCGTTCGTCCTCCTGCACGGTCCGTGGGCACCCGCCCGCGGACCGTTGCGCGTTCCGGGGTCAGGCAGGGTCCGCCTGGCATCGCGGGCAGTAGAAGATCGGGCGCTCCATCGGCGGCTTGCGCGCCTGCCCCACGACAATCGGTCGCCCGCACCGGTGGCACGGCTGGCGCAGCCTGCCGTGCACGTGACCGGGAGGCCGGCCGTCAGCGACCGCCCGTTGGAGCTGCCGTCGAGCGACCGACAGCAGCCGACCGGGGTCGTCGACCGCGTCCGCAGGCGTCCACGGCCACAGCCGCTCGGCGAACAGCGACTCGGCCGCGAAGATCGTGCCGATCCCCGCGGTGACCGTCTGGTCCAGGAGCACCTCCGCCGCGGGAGTCGACCCGCGGTCCGTCCACCGCCGCAGCGCCTCGTCCAGGTCGAGCTCCTCCGCCAGCATGTCCGGCCCCAGGTGCCCGATCAGGGTGCGCTCGTCGCGGGTGCGCACCACGTCGAGCATCCCCAGGTGGTACCCGACCGTGGTCCAGTCCGCCGTGGCCAGCACCGCACGGACCTGCGGGGACCGGGCCGACGCCTCGGGGGAGCCGGTGCGGGCGATCCGCCAGTACCCCTCCATGCGCAGGTGGGTGTGCAGCGTCCGGCCGTCGTCGAACCGGGTGAGCAGGTGCTTGCCGTAGGACCGGGTCTCCAGGACGGTGCGGCCGACGAGGTCCACCGTGGCTGCGGTCGGCCAGCGCAGGTCGGAGCGGACGAGCACCTGGCCGCCGATCGCCTGCTGGAACCGGTCCGCGGTCCGGCGCAGGATGTCGCCCTCAGGCACGGGACCTCACGACTGGCGCAGGCGCAGGCCGCGCGGGGTGGTGGCGAACCCGGCGGCGGCGAGCGCCTTGCCGAGCGGGCTGTGCAGCGCACCCTCGAGGACGTCCACGCCGTCGACCCGCACGATCGTGAGCCGACCGGTGTGCCGGGTCCGTGCCGTGGTCACGAGCCCCTCGGCGGCGGCGTCCAGGACCCCGGTGTCGGACGTGAACGACAGGACGGTCCGGCCGCCGCGCTCGAGGTAGAGCACCAGCGCGCCGTCGACGAGCACGACGAGCGCGCCTCCCTTGCGACCGGGTCGGTGCCGGCCCGCGCCGCCGTCCGTCGGGTCGGGTCCGGCGACCGGCCA